>CAZNVB010000001.1:0-12258 GCA_964576265.1 uncultured Eubacteriales bacterium
GATCATGGCCGGGTTGGTTCAATCAGCCGGGAAAAAAGTCGAAAAGCCGGGAGAGATGCTCGATGCCCGGGCGCAACTTGAAGTCCTCAAGCCGTTCCCGTATGTCAGCCGCGGCGGGCTGAAGCTCGAGGAGGCGCTGGCCGCTTTTGCCGTCGATTGCCGGGGAGCGATTGCCGCCGATCTGGGTTCATCCACCGGCGGCTTTACCGACTGCCTGCTTCAGCGGGGAGCGCGACTGGTTTATGCCGTCGATGTCTCGATCAGCCAACTGGACTGGCGCTTACGGAAGGATGGGCGAGTTTTCCCCATCGAGAAGAACGCCCGCTTTCTGCGGCCGGAAGACTTTCGGGAGCCGCCTGAGATCGTGACCCTGGACGTGTCGTTCATCTCCGTGCTCAAAATCCTTCCGGCCGTGCGGGAATTTCTCGGCAAAGGGGTCCTTATCGCGCTGCTCAAGCCCCAGTTTGAAGCCGAAAGACACAAAGTCGGGAAAAAAGGTGTTGTCCGCGACGCCGCCCGGCACGAGGCGATTTTGCGCCGGGTTCTCGTCGAGGCCGGGGCCCTGGGCTTTGGGGTGAGAGGTCTGATGAAGAGTTCGGTGCCGGGACAGAGGGGGAACCGCGAATTTTTTGTCTGTTGGACTCTTGGAGGCGGTCAGGTCGAGGAAGACGTGGAACGCTTGATTAAGGAGGTGGTCTATGGCGAGGAGAATTGAACGGGTCGGCGTCGTCGTCAAACCCCATGCCCCACACATTGAGGATGTCCTCCAGGGCGTGATCCGGCACCTTGAGGAAAAGGGGATCACCTGGCTGCTCGAGGATGTCGCCGCCAGGAAGCTGCTGCTGAAAGAGGGGGTGCCGAGAGAAGAGATCCCGAATCTGGTCGATCTCATTGTCGTCCTGGGAGGAGACGGAACCCTTCTCAGTATCGCCCATCTCGCAGCGCAAAAAAGCGTTCCCGTCCTCGGAGTGAACATGGGAAGATTGGGTTTTCTGACCGAAGTCCCGATCGATGAGGTTTTTCTGACGCTCGACTCCTATCTCCAGGGAAATGAACAGATCGTCAGCCCCCGGCAGATTCTCAGAGCTCGTTGCCGGGAGAGGGAATATTTTTGCCTGAATGATGTCATCGTCAATAAAGGCGCTCTGGCCCGGATGATTCATCTCTCTCTCTGGATCGATGACAAAGAGATCGCCGATCTTAAAGCGGACGGCGTTATCGTTGCCACGCCGACCGGCTCTACGGCCTATTCTCTCTCCGCCGGCGGTCCGATTGTCCAGCCCTATATCCCGGCCATCGTCCTGGCGCCCATCTGTCCTCACACCCTGTCTTTTCGACCAATGGTCGTCTCTTCGAATTCGAGGATCATTCTTCAACTGCTGACGGCGGGGGAAGAAGTCTACCTCACTCTGGACGGGCAGAGAGGAGTTCTTCTCGGGAAAAACGACGTCATCGAAGTCGAGAAGGCCGACTTCAAGCTCGAGCTGATTTCCTCGCCGAAAAGAAATTTTTTTGACCTGCTCAAGGAAAAATTGGGCTGGGGAGCGTCTCCCTGAGCCGCTCGTTCCGCATGGAATCTTTGGCCGCTCTTCCGTCCATTTCCCCAGTTTCCCGATTCAATATATCGGAATACTAAAAAATAGACGGTGCCTCTGTTCGCCGGGAGGCGAGAGTTGATTTCAATTCCATGCTTATCCGGCCGTCGTCCAAATCCTATCCCAGGGACCGCGCGGCGCTGGCAGGAGCTCCGACATTCCCGCGTTGCTTGAGCGAGTCATCAAACGTTTAGAGATGCACAGGCGGGCGAGCGGGGAAGTTTGACATTTTCCGGCCCGGTCGATAATATGGGCTCTCATGGCCGAGAAAATTCGGGTTGCCTTTGTCACGTCGGAAATCTCGCCTTATGCCCGGTCGACCGATCTCGGCGACTTCTGTTCGATCTTGCCGGCGCAGCTCTCCGCCCTCGGCGTAGAACCCCTTCTTTTCCTCCCCCGGTACCGCCTGCCCGGGGTCGATCTCCTCGATTCCAGGCCCATCCTGACCGATCTCCAGGTTCCGCTCGGCACGGAGAAGGCCAGGGCCGTGATTCATAAAGCCGAGAGCGGCGAGTCGACGATCTATCTCGTCGAGAACCCGAAGTACTTCCTCCGTGAATCGGTCTACGGCGCGGAGGGCGGGAGCTATCTCGATAACGATGAGCGGTTCATCTTCTTCTGCCGGGCGGTCGTGGAATTTCTTCGAGGGACCGAAAAGCCGCCCGATATCATCCATTGCCATGACTGGCCGACCGCCCTCGTCCCGGTGTTGGTGAAGGCTCATTATGGGGGGGACCCCCGGCTCCGGAGAGCGGCGACGATTTTGACCCTTCACCATCCCTCCGTCCAGGGAGAATTCCCGGCGGAGAGCCTGGCCCTGACGGGCCTGGACTGGAATTCTCTCGCACCCGGCCCGCTGTTCGGGAACGGAAAGTTCAACTTCCTCAGGGCAGGAATCCTGTTCGCCGACCTGATCGCGGTTTCTGCCGGGGAAGATGCCCGGTCCGGGGTCTTCCCGTCGGCGGTCAAAGACGCCCTAAGCCTGGCAGGTTCGAGGGTGACCTCAATCCCCGGGGGAGCGGACGGCCCTTCCTGGGAAAGGGCCGGCCGTGAGTACCAGAAGCTTTATCGACGGGCGATTCATTTCAAATTCAAAAAAGGAGACTCGAGTGTCAGCTGAAGTCCTCAATGTCACCGATGCGAATTTTGAAGAAGAAGTCTTGAAAT
This sequence comes from uncultured Eubacteriales bacterium, assembly GCA_964576265.1. GTDB lineage: Bacteria > Acidobacteriota > Aminicenantia > Aminicenantales > UBA8522 > CAZNVB01. The sequence continues at coordinate 2,763 of CAZNVB010000001.1, forward strand.
CGGCGCTTCCCGTGTTGATCGATTTCTGGGCCGAATGGTGCGCGCCCTGCCGGATGATCGCTCCGACGGTCGAAAACATCGCCCAGAGCCATAAGGACAAGCTCAAAGTGGCGAAGATGAACGTCGACGAGAACATCAAGATTCCTTCCAAATACGGAATCAGGGGGATTCCGACCCTCCTCCTATTCAAAGGGGGAGAGCTCAAAGAAACGATCGTCGGCATTCAGCCGCGCGACCGGATCATCGAGACGATCGCCAAGCATTTATGAGCCTTCCGGATTCTTACGATGTGGTCATCATCGGCGCCGGTCCGGCGGGTCTGGCGGCCGCGCTGTATACGGGCCGCGCCCGGCTGCAGACGATGGTCCTGGAAAAAGGCCTGCCGGGCGGGCAGATCCTGCTGACCCATTGGGTCGAGAACTACCCCGGCTTCTCCGACGGTATCTCGCCGTTTGATCTCATGGAGAGATTCAGGAAACAGGCGGAAAAATTCGGCGCCGCGATCGAGACGGACGAGGCGCGTGAAATCCGCCGAGAGGGCAGGGAATGGCGGGTCAAGGGTCGGGAAAAGGAATACCGGACTCGGGCGGTCATCATCGCCTCGGGCGCCGATTACCGCAAGCTGGGAATTCCGGGAGAGGCTCGGTTGACCGGAAGAGGTGTTTCCTACTGCGCAACCTGCGACGGCGCCTTTTTCAAGGATGCCCAGGTCGCGGTCGTCGGCGGCGGGAACAACGCGCTGACCGAGGCCGATTTCCTGACGAGATTCGTCCGCCGATTGTATCTGATCCACAGAAGAGAAAAATTCCGGGCGATCAGGATCCTGCAGGAGCGGGTCCTGGCGAACCCGAAAATCGAGATCGTCTGGAACAGCCGGGTAGAGGCGGCCGAGGGAACAGACCGCCTCGAGCGCATTGTCGTCGCCAACGTCCTGGACGGCCAAAAGCGTCTGCTCCCCGTTGACGGCCTCTTCGTGTCCATCGGGATGGATCCCCACACCGGGTTTGTCGAGGGGCTCGTCGAGCTCAATGAATGGCGGGAGATCAAAGTTCAACCCAATATGGCGACTTCTCAAAGCGGGATTTTCGCCGCCGGAGATGTCGTCGAGGCCTGCCCCAAGCAGGTGATCACGGCGGCGGGATCGGGGGTTACGGCCGCCCTGTCGGCCATTGAGTATCTTGAATCATTCGCCGGCTAGCCGGAGCCGGACCGGCTCACTTTTTTTCCCCCGCCTTTTCCAGTTCCTCGACCCGCGCCCTCAGCTTCTTCATCTCTTTCATAAAATCATAGAGCTGAGGGAGAAGGGCCCAAATTTTTCTCCAGTCTCGGACATCGAGGTGAGGAATTCCGGCGATGAACGCTCCGGACCGGACATCCTTGGTTATCCCCGATTTGGCGGCCACTATCACTTGATCGCCGAGGCGAACATGATCGGCGACGCCGACCTGTCCGCCCATAATGACTCCCTTGCCAATTTTTGCGCTCCCCGCAATCCCGGTCTGAGCCGCCAGGACGGAATTTTCTCCAACTTCCACGTTATGGGCGACCTGGACGAGGTTGTCGATCTTGGCCCCGCGGCGGATGACGGTTTCTCCCAGGGCGGCGCGGTCCACCGTCGCGTTGGCCCCGATTTCGACATCGTCTTCGATGACCACGGTTCCCTTCTGGGGGATCTTGCGGCGTCTGCCGCCGGGCTCTTCGACGAAGCCGAATCCGTCCGAGCCGATGACAGCGCCGTTGTGAATGATGACCCGGTCGCCGACGCGGACGTCCTCCCTGATTGAGACGTGGGAGTGAATGACGACTTCCCGGCCGATTTTGACGCGGGGATAGATCGAGACCAGGGGAAAGATTATCGTTCTCGGGCCGATCTCGACGTCCTCGCCGATGAAAGAAAATGCCCCGATCGCCGCGTCGGCACCGATGCGGGCCGATGAAGAAACAAACGCGGCCGGGTGGATTCCCGGCGCAGGCCGGTAGGGTTCGAAGAAAAGTTCGACCGCTTGGATGAAGGCGAGATGGGGATTCGCGGAAAGGATGACGGGGATTCCTCGGAAAGTCTCTCCCTCGGGGATGATCGCCGCCGACGCCCGAGTCTGTTCAAGCAGTTTCCTATACCTGGAGTGAGCCAGGAAGACAAGATCGCCCTTGCGGGCCTGTTCCAATCCGGCGACGCCGTAGATCCTGGTCTCCGGATCCCCCTCGAAGGGACATCCGAGCCGCTCGGCCAGCTCCTTGACGGTCAGGAAGGAAGCTACGGAGGAGGCCGATTCAGGCGGCTTGGGCATGCTTCCTCTCGTTCAGTACGGCGGCGAGCTCTGCGCCCCAGAGCAGGATGACGAGCGAAAAGGAGATCCAGAGCAAGAAAAAGATGATCGAGGTCAGCGTGCCTTGAAGGAGCTTGGAAAGAACGATACCGATGGCGGAGAGATTGGCGACATAATAGGCAAAGACGCGCTTGAACGCTTCCCAGAGGACGGCGGCGATGACCGCCGCCAGAGCGGCGATCGAGGTATAGACCTTGGTTTCCGGGATGAATTTGTAGAGGGTGAAAAAGACGAGAAAGGTCAGAGCCAAAGGGATGATGTATTGGATGAGGAAGTTGTCGAAGAGGAGGATGAAGCGGGGGTTGATATGATCGGCGATAAAGGCGCTCTGTTGAAGCGTTCGGTGCATGGCCGTCCAGATGGCCGTAATGGACAGCGAAATCAGCATGATGATCCCCATGGCGAACATAATGCTGTACTCGATGAGCCGGTTGTAAATAAACGACTTCTGATATTTCGTCCGGAAAATTACGTTGATCGAGTAAATCAGGTTGGAAAACAGGAAACTGGCTGAGACAAGCGAGCCGACGAGGCCGAACCAGCCGAGATTGGTGATATTGTTGGAAACCTGCTGCAGCTTATCGAAGAACGACGGGTCGAGCTTGGCAAAAAATTCATCGGAAAAAAGATTCAGGCTGCGGAGAGCGAGCTCCGAAGTACCGACGATCCGGCTGGTGATGAATATAAACAGAGCGACGATCGGCACGGCGCAGAGAAAGGCAAAATAGGAAATGACGATGGCCGAATTCCAGCACTTATCTTCATTGAACCGCTTGAACGTGCTTTCCAGGATAACGAAGACAGCCGGCATCAGCGGACCTGGGATGAAGTCGTCTGAATTTTAGACAGCGTAATTCCCCCATTGAATCAGGACGATGATGATCGTAATCAGGAGCGCGTAGATGACCAGCGTTTCGATCAAGACGAGGCCGAAGATCAGAAGGAAGCGGATGTGGGGGGCGGCGCCGGGGTTCCGGGAGATGCCCTCGCAGGCGCTCGAGATGGCCTTGGCCTGGCAGAATGCCCCGGCCGCAGCAGCCAGCGTAATAATGGCTCCGCCGACGATGATCGAAAGCTTGTAGAGAGGAATTTTCGCCGGGTTGGCGGCTCCTTCCTGAGCCAGAAGCGGGCTGCTGGCGAGCAGGAGAAAAAAGAAAAGCAGGCTGAGCAACTTCCCGATTTTCATGGTCGAATCTCCTTTCGTGGTCTAATGTTCCTCTTCATGGGCGACAGCCCCTGAAATATAGATGCAGGCGAGAAGCACGAAGACAAAGGCTTGAATGACGGCCGTGAAGATGGCGATCGCCATAAAGGGAAGAGGAAGAACAAACGGGACGATCGAGGCGATAATGACGATCAGAAGTTCCTCGGCGAAGATGTTGCCGAAGAGTCGGAGCGACAGGGAAACGGGACGAGAAAAATGGCTGATGATCTCGATGGGGATGAGGAGCGGCGCCAAGGCGGGAATGGGCCCGGCGAAATGCTTGAGATACTTGAGAACGCCTTGGGACTTCATCCCCTGCCAGTGGTAATAGACAAAGACGGTCAGGGCGCAGCCTGCGGTGACATTGAGCTTGCTCGTCGGAGACATGAAACCGGGAGCAAGGCCGATCAAATTTGCGGTGAAGATGAACAGCCCTACCGTCCCGATGACGGGGAGATATTTTTTCCCCTCCGGGCCGATGATGTCGACGAGAAGGCCTTCAAACTGCTCGAGGATGAGTTCAAGGAAACTCTGCTTGCTGGCTGGAACGGGGGAAAGACGACGGGAGGCGAGGCCGAGGAGAATCATGAGAAGAGCGGCGACAAAAAAGCACATCGCGAGATAATCGGGAACGGGAGCTTCGGGGTTCCGGGGCTCGATGCCAAAAAGGCCGAGCAGGGCGAGGATCGGCTTGCCGAAGACTTTGTTGAAGAGTTCGACGGTGAAGAGGCTATGTTCTAACTCTTCCATTGCCTTGACTGTGAGATGGCCCTGAGGGCCTCAATCAAGAACGCCGGGATTACGCCTGAAAAACCGGCGACAAAGGCCAAGATCATCCTCGGGAGGACAATGATTATAGCCGAAAAAACGGCCAGAAGCAACACCAGGCGGATGAGGTAAAAAATGAGGCCGGAACGCACAGCCCGGCGTCGACCTGGAGCGAGGAAGCGGCCGATGGCCTGCTTGAGCCAGAGAAAGGAGAAGGCGGAAAAAGCGCCTCCGGCAAGCACGAATAAGGCGACCTGAAGGGAAAAAAGAAGGCTGGCGCCGAAGGCAAGGATAAGGGAGATGACGAAAATTTCGATCGGGACGCGCCGGAGGATGCGCTCTTCGATTTCGACCTGAATCTCGCGGCCGCGGGGATTTTGATTCCGGCGTTCTTCTCCGGGTGTCCCGGTGAGCGGGGCGTCCGCGTTGTCCCGGGCCCCGATCCTCGGGGTGGGGTTCCGAGGATCGGGATGATCAGCCTTGTGACGCGTCATCATTTTCTCTGTCCCTTTCGACGCCGAGTCTGTTGAGCCCGCGGATGAGGCTGAGGAGGCCGGAGGCGACGCCGAGCAGGGTAAAAACAGCGAGCAGCCAGGGATGCGTGTTAAAGACTCGATCGAGCAGATAGCCGATCGCGAGTCCCACGGCGATAGAAGAAGGCAGCATCAAGCCGAGGGAGGAGAGAGCGGCGAGACGGCGGTAGTTCATTTGACTTCGTCCGTGAATTCGATCGGACCGACCGCAATGCCGAGATTTCTCGGGTCTGGAACGCCCGTTGTCTTCCTCGGATTCCAAGTGCGACTGACTTTAAAAAGAAGCATGGCTTCTTGGCCGGCCTCGGGTCCGGCTAAAAATTCACAGTCGATCCACCGGCTTCGGTTAAAGTCGATTTCGGCGAGAAGACGTTTGCGGCGAAAGAGCGATTGGACCAGAAAGACCCGGACTTTAACCGGAGAGCGCACCATGTCGGGATGAGAAGCCATCAAGGGGACCTTGATTACGGGCTTTTCGATGATCAGCGTCAAGCCGGCCGATCTTCCGGTCCAGCGGAATGGACGCCCCTCGGCGGTCATTTCCTGTTGATAGAAACCGAAATTTTGTTGGAGGGCGAATTTTCGCGTCCGCTGTTCAAGGGAAAGAGAGCGAAGGGAGCTCAGCAGCAACGAGATGGCGAAGAGGACAAAGCTTGCGGCCGCGACGATCTTCAGGTTACGGTCGAAACGACGGGGCTCGGCATCTTCTTCGCCGGACGGTCGCATCAGGAAGACCATGCCGACCATCAGCCAGAAAGTGTAGATGACCTCATAACTTCCGATATAGGAGTGGCTTAACGTGTTGAGCCAGAAGGAGATGACGGAGACAGCGGCTCCAACCCAGATAAAGTGTTCTGGCCCGGCTCGAGATCCCGGGCGAACGCCTCTCCGGATCCGAATCAAGATTTTCCAGAAGATCCAGAGAATCGCGGCCAGGCCGATGAGACCGAGCTCTGAGGCGACCTGAAGAAGATAATTTTCCGCCGATTGAGGATCGTAGATCCAGGTGTTTCGTTCCTTGGCGTAATTCGGCAATTCGATGACATAAGCGCCGATCCCGACTCCGGAAAGTGGATAATCCCCGACCATGGCGACTGCCATTCTCCCGAGGGTATTGATTCTGTCCTTGATGTTGGGGACAATTTCCTTGAGCTTCAGAAAAGTCACGGGGGTGGAGATTTTCCGGCCGGGGAAATCGGTGAAAACGGCGATCGCCAAGGAAGCAGCAAGGAGGGGGATAAAAAGGAGGGACAGCCAGCGCTTCTTGTAAGGGGAGAGATGATCTTTTCTCATTCGAGCCGAGAAGATGAAGAAAAGAGGCAAGGTGATGACCAGACTGAGCAGGCCGCTTTTGGAGCCGGTGAACCAGATCAGATAGGCCGATAAAACAAGGCTCAGGACGGCAAGAAGCCGTTTGACACCCCGAAAGGCGAAAAAAAGACCGATCAAAAAAGGCCCGGCCAGTCCCATGTAGGTCCCAAAGGATAAAGCGTCCTTAAACGTCGCGTTGATCAAACCCTGCTGCAGACTGATAGGATGATTTCCCAAGGAAGGATTGAAAATGTGCTGATAAAGGCCGAAAAGCTGAGCCAGCAGAGTCCCGGCAAGGAAGGCCGCCGTGATCTTCTTGATGATGAATTCCTTGTTGCGTCCGGCGTTCCAGAAGAAGAAGAAAAAGACAAACCCGGTGAGATAACTCAAGGCGTTGAAAACCAGGCTCATCACCGCGCCGCCAGCAGTCACTCCAAAAACGTTGGTGACAAGCTCGTAGACGCCATTGCTTCGGAACGGAAAAAAGTTGGCATAGCGCAGAAACGTGATCAAGCCGGAGACGAGGACGAGTCCGGAAAAAAAGGCGATCGGACCGACCAGAGGAGAGGGCGGATGAAGCCGACGCCGGCAAGCAAGCTGGTGAAGAAGAAAGCCAAAGGCGTAAAAAAGACAAAGAATGAGCGCTGCCGGGGCTTGGGGCAGCGGCTCGAAGAGCCCAAAAAAATAGGGCAAATTGTTGATCAGCGGGAGGGCGAAAATCAGGAAAAGAGTCCCCCATTCAGGGCGGGCTGCGGTCAAGGCTGCGACAGTGGCGAGGATGGGGATGAGGCAAGTTTGATAGGGTTTCGTTAAGGGGACATAGCGCTTATAGAAGCTCACCAAGAAGAGAATGGAGAGGACGATCGCTAGAAGAATAAGCAGCCGACGCAAGTTCGTGCCTTCTCCGGGATCGTTGCCTCGTTCCGGCCATGATTCCCGCGGAGACCGAATTTCTTCGAGCGGCACTTTCTCGGCGTAATTTAAATTCGGAATTCTCCCGTGTCGATCCATTCTTTTTTCAAAACCGACCAGAAATCCTCGGCCAAACCGTGCTTCAGGTATTCATACGGCAGCCATCCGTAGCCTGATTCGCCCCATCTCCCGCCCCAGCTGTTGCGGATGAGAAAAGCTCCCGTTGTTTCCGCTCCGTCATATTTGTTCTTGATTTTGAGCTTGTCGTCATAGCCGACAGCGACGACGGCGTGGCCGCCTTCGATTTTGTCCCGGGGCGAGGGAAACGGAATCCGGCCGCTTTCCGACGCCTGTTCGATCGAGCTGTAGACGGTGAATCCGAACATGGCCGGATGGCCGGCGGAAAGATAGGTCCGAACTCGGTTCAAAACTTCTTCCGCCGAGGCGGCCGGCGGATCATGACGGTAGTACTTGAGAGTCTTATAGTTCTGAGCGAAGGAATAGCAGAAGGCCGGGGGTTCGCTGTCGAAGCGGTCGGGCTGGTCGGTGTACGGCCAGTATTCTTCCGGGGGCACGCCGAAGAGGACCATTGCGCCGATGGTCGTCCGAAGGTAGGCTCCCGTGTCCCCCCTCATCTTCATCAAGTTTCGGGTGACCTTGTAGAGAAAAAGCCGTGAAGCGTCGATGTGCCGGCCGAAAGATTTTCGTTCGTAGTATTCGATGATGCCGACCCCGGCATGAGCGGTGCAGGAGCCGAGCGTGCCTTGGTCCTCAGGCGGGGAGCACCATTCCCTCAGGTCGACGCTCGTCGGGAGGGCCGTCTTGGGCGTTCTTTTCCCGGAGAACCGTCGGGGAAGCCCTGTGGGCTCGAGGATGTTTTTGACTTCCTCCGAGTCTTCCGTAAAATCGCGGAAATCGGGGTAGTCCGGGATCCAACCCATTGCATATCTTCTATCCATTTCGACCTCCGGGGAGGCGCTTCACTCCTTGAGGGAAGGACAATTCGGGACGCGCTCGCCGGACCGCAATCCCAAGATCGATTCCAGATTCTATGGAATGCCGTCCGGGGTGTCAAGAGAACCGATGGCTGTTATTTAGAGTTGAAGGCTAGACAGTTTAAAGGAAAAAAGGGGACTGTTTAAAGAGGAAAAGTGGACACCTGGGATACATTTCTCTTGGATATCACCTATGCCCTCTTCCCTCAGGCCAAAGGCAACATCGAGCGCTCCTATCGTTGGCTCCAGGCCCCATCGTCCGGGCATCCCGCCTGGACAAAGAGGTCCGCCAGGTACTCCAGCAAGAGGTTCATCGCTATAACCATCTTCAGGTTCACTCTACCACCGGCGAGATCCAAGATGATCGGTTCGCTAAAACCTGAAAGACAGGCCGGAATCTTTTCCGGCCGTTTGTTGTTCCCAAATTGTATCGCTCAATGAAGGACGTGTTCTGCTTGAAGGAAAAAAAGAGAGGTCAATCCTTATCGTCGGTTGGGTTTTCATCAGCAAGAGATTCCGCTCCGGCATTTGCCTCCGGGCGAGCAAGTCGAACTGTGAGCTGCTCCCTAAAAACTGGACAGAGGGTTAAGGTGATTAAGAAGTTCCTTTTCAGCTTTGCTGGCTGGGTGAGCATCTTTGTCCTCATTTTCCTCTTTAACCATCGTCAGGAAACATAAATCATGACAAAGTAAGATATCCAGGGCCATCGGAAGTCCCTCCTGGTGGGCGATAACGACTCAAAAGCCGCAGAGACGATAAAAAACGCCGGAGCGCAGCCGGACGTCTCCTTCTGGGCAAATGAAAGATCATAAAAAATAATCGGCCGGGGCCTCGGAATCCAAGAAGAATTCTTGCGAGGCGACGTGAGGCGGGGGAGGCTTGTCCGCGACAAATGTTGGTTTTGGCTCTGACTTGGCTGTGGACCGAAAAACCCGAGTGGCGCCAGCCTGCGATCTTCTCCACCAGGGCCTTTGAGATGAGTTCCTCCCTCATCAGAAGAGAAAAAACCTCGCGGGAAAAGAACTCGGCCAGGAGGCTGTCCTGGAAGGAAGCTAGGTGATGGAACCTTCCTTCAGAGTCTTCGCCTCCCTCAGTCACTAGAAAATGGAGGTGGACGTGCAGATTGATCTTCTGTCCAAATGTCTGGATGGAGGCCACAACACCAGGACGAAGCTCTGTGCCGGTAGTGGCCTGGAGGTATTTGAGGAGAGCCTGGACAGCTGCTTTGATGATGGGCCGGAGGAAACCGTACTCCTTCTCGAAGCGGCTCTCATACTCGGCCAGGAACTGGTCAAAATAATGGAACATCACCCGGTAGAGCACGGTACGTTCCGGATGTCGGGGACGATAGATTCCTGCCACAGCAGGGAAGAATATCCAGGAAACAGGCCAGAAGAGTGCACCCGCTCATTTTCCCCTGGAAACGACTGGATGGAGACAGGCTCA
>CAZNVB010000002.1:0-28601 GCA_964576265.1 uncultured Eubacteriales bacterium
GCTCAAGGTTATAAAGCATGAATCTAAAATTCTGAAAAATTCGGTGATGGCTGAGGTCCGAGACAAACTGCCTGCGTCCCTGAAGAAACATCAGAATCCCCCTGGCCAGCCGCTTCTCCAGGCTCTCCATTCGCTCGACAAGAGCCTGTTCCTCCTTGACCACGATCTCGGCCGCGACGGACGGAGTCGAAGCCCGGATGTCGGCGACAAAATCGCTGATCGTGTAATCCACCTCATGCCCCACGGCAGAAATGATCGGGATCGGTGAACGGAAAATTGCCCGAGCCACTTTTTCCTCATTAAACGCCCAGAGGTCCTCGATCGAGCCGCCACCCCGGCCGACGATGATGACGTCGATCCCCGGCTGCCGGCTGAGAAAATCGATTCCGGCGACGATTTCATCGGCCGCACCCTCTCCCTGAACTTGAGCGGGATAGATGAGGACATGGAGGCGGGCGAAACGCCTCTCGAGCGTGCGCAGAATATCGACGATGGCCGCCCCGCGCGGCGAGGTGACGACGCCGACTTTCTTGGGAAAAAGAGGCAGGGGTTTTTTGTGCTCGGGAGCAAAGAGGCCTTCAGCCCGGAGCTTCTCCTTCAGCTGTTCGAAGGCAAGCTGGAGCGCGCCCTTGCCTTTCGGCTCGAGGAAGTCGACGATCAGCTGATATTCCCCCCGCGGCTCATAGACATTGATCCGACCGCGGCAGATCAGTCGAAGCCCGTCCTTAAGAATAAATTTCACCCGACCGGCATCGCTCCGAAACATCACCGCTCGAAGCTGGCACTGTTCATCCTTGAGAGTAAAATAGAGGTGACCGGAAGTGTGGCGATGGAAATTCGACACTTCGCCTTCGACCCAGAGCAAAGGAAACGCTCGCTCCAGCTCGGACTTGACGAGCCTGGTGATTTCCGAAACCGTGTAGATTCTGTCCGGCTTGACCAGGCTCTCGTTAATCACCATGTTCATCGGCAATCAATTCCCTTTTGATCGACAGGGCTTTCCCGGTGTGAGCATCAATTTCGATATACACGGCGGTGAAAAAAAGGCCGGCTTTTTCCGGTTCAAAGCGTTGCGGCCTGGCCGTAAGAAAACGGGCCAAGGCTTGTTCTTTCTGGATTCCAATCACCGAATTCCGGCCTCCGACCATGCCGACATCCGTGAGATACGCCGTGCCGCCCGGAAGAATCCGCTCATCGGCCGTCGGCACGTGAGTGTGGGTGCCGATGACCGCCGAGACACGCCCGTCGAGGTACCAGCCGAGGGCCTGCTTCTCCGAAGTCGCCTCGGCATGGAAATCGACCACGATGACCGGCGTGACCGCCCGCAATTTCTCCACCTGCTCATCAGCGACCCGGAAAGGACAGTCAATCGGCTCCATGAAGACGCGGCCCTGGAGGTTCAGGATGCCGGCCTTCCAACCCCTTTTGCCTTCCAGGATGAACGACCCTTTTCCCGGATTCTGAGGGGGATAGTTGGCCGGCCGTAGCAAACGCGGCTCCCGATCCATGTAAGAAACCCCTTCTTTTTTATCCCAGACATGATTACCGGAAGTCAGGACGTCAACCTGAGACAGAAGCTCCCGGCCGATTTCTTCCGTAATTCCCGCCCCACCGGCGGCGTTCTCGGCGTTGGCCACCACGAAAGCCGGAGCGTATTTCTCCAAAAGTTCGGGCAATTTTTTCTTCAATGCCTGTCGCCCGGGCCGACCGATCAGGTCCCCGATAAACAGGACCCCCAGTTTATCGGGCATATTCGACCGCCCTCATCTCCCGAATTACGGTCACCTTGATCTGTCCGGGATAATCCAGTTCGCTCTTAATCTTTTGGGCAATGTCCTTGGCTACCAGCGCCGCCCTCTCGTCCGAAACCTTCTGGCTTTCGACGATGATCCGGATCTCCCTTCCCGCTTGAAGGGCAAAGGCTTTGGCCACACCCTCGAAGGAATGGGCGATCGCCTCGAGCTTTTCCAGGCGCTTGATATAGGTCTCGAGGAGTTCCCGCCGAGCGCCCGGCCTGGCTGCAGAGAGCGTATCCGCCGCCTGAACCAGGACGGCTTCCACCGAAGGAAAATCGACATCCCGGTGATGGGAAGCGATCGCCTGGGCGACGGCATTGGACTCGCCGTATTTTTTGACCAGCTCGACGCTCAGCTCCGTATGCGTGCCCTCCACATCCTTATCCACGGCTTTGCCGATATCATGGAGCAACCCGGCCCGGAGGGCGACCTGGGTGTCCAGGCCCAGCTCTCTGGCCATCAACGCACAGAGCAGGGCGACTTCCTTCGAATGCTGGAGGACATTCTGGCCGTAACTCGTCCTGTACTTGAGCTTCCCGAGGAGCTTGACCAGTTCCGGGTGGATATTCTGGACTCGGAGCTCGAGAATGACCGACTCGCCTTCCTGCTTGATTTTCTCTTCCAACTCCGCCTTGACGTTCTCGACAATTTCTTCGATCCGGGCGGGGTGGATCCGCCCGTCGATGACCAGCTTCTGGATTGCCAGCCTGGCCATTTCACGTCGGATCGGATCGAAACTCGAAAGCAGAACGGCCTCCGGCGTGTCGTCGACGATGATATCCACTCCGGTGGCCAGCTCAAGAGCGCGAATATTCCTTCCCTCCCGGCCGATGATCCGTCCCTTCATGTCTTCGGACGGAAGGTCGACGACGGAGACGGTCGATTCGACGACGTGCTCGGCCGCCGAGCGCTGAATAGCCTGAGCGATGATCTCTCTTGCCGTCGCCTGGCTTTTCTCGCGCGTTTCCTCCTCGATCCGCCGGAGCGTCTGGATCGCTTCAAGCCGGGCTTCGTCCTCGATCTTTTTCATAATCTGGCTCTTGGCTTCCTCTTGGGTCAGTCCCGAGATCCTCTCCAGCTCCTCGAGCTGCATCTTCACCAGTCCGGCGGCTTTTTCCTCCTGAATCTCCAGGTCCTTTTCGCGCTGATAGAGCCGCCGCTCTTTGGCAGAAAAATCACGTTCTTTTCTCTCCAAGGCCTGGAACCTGCGCTCAAGGTTCTCCTCTTTGTTGGTCAGACGCCGCTCCATTTCGGCGATTTTCTTCCGCCGGTCGCGGGTCTGCCGCTCGAACTCAGCCTCAAAATCGTTGTATTTGGCCTTGACTTCAGCCAAAGCTTTTTGAGTGATTCGCTCGGCCTCCGCTCTGGCCTCATCTCCGATTCTCTTGGCCTCTTCCCGGGCGCGGAAAATGGCCCGCACGGACTGGCGCTTTTTCAGGACGAAAAAGAGAATTGTCCCAGCCCATAAGGCCATGGCCGCCGCCGCGATCATCATTGCGCTGTTCAATTGGCTCACCTCCTTCGAGGGAGCGAAGGAGAAAGGCGGAAACAGGAATTCAGGGAGTCATCTACGGCGGGGACGCCCGCAGAAAAGGCGCGACCAAAGGATGCCGGCTCCGGCGCTATGGAGCCTTTTTGAACTCATTCTCATAAGTCTTATCCTGATTTTCTAAGTTGACTTCCAGACTCCCGATTTCTTTCTCCATCACTCCGATGACCTCATTCAGTTGATCCAGCTCCTTCTGGCAAAGGAAGTATTCATCGGCGATATTTAAAGCCGCTAAAACGGCAATTTTCAGCATGTCGGCTGATTTCGATTTGACCGCCACCTCGTGCATTTTTTGATCAACGTATGAGGTCAAATGATTAATATATTTTTCATCCTCTTCTCCCTTGACCCGGATCCGATATTTTTGACCGTAAATCTCGACTTCGATGATTCGATCGATCATATCCCCAGCTTATCGATCTGGCCGATGATGGCCTCGATCTTGCTTTTAATCGCCTCTCTTTCTCCCTCGTAGCGTTTGATGTCCTCCTCAAGCTTGGCCGCTTTCTTCCCCTGTTCCTCGAAGTCTTTGCTGGCCGTCTTGAGTTCCTTGACCTGCTGACGCAATTTCTCGTTCTCAGCCGTCAGCTTGCTGATGTAATCAATGACCTGCGAAATCTTGCCTTCAAGTATTTTAATTCTTTCCAATTCGGCTGTCAATTTTTCCTCCTTTTGGTCTTCCATAATATCTCATGATGATCTGAGCCGGATTCCCAGGATCCGGCCGAGGTGATGGATAATTTCCCTTTCCGCTTTATCCACTTCCGCCGCCTGGAGTGTCCTCTGCGGATGACGGTAGACAAAGCGGAATGAAAGTCCGACCGTGCTTTCAGGAACACCCGGACCGGCGTATCTGTCCACGAGACGGAATTCCTCGAGAACAGGCAAGGGAAGCTTTTCCACTGCCCGCCTGATGTCCTGGGAGGTCACGCTCCGGGGAACGATGAAGCTGATATCCCGGACGACGGCGGGAAATTTCGGCACCGGGGTGTAGGCAAAAGTCCGAGGCTGCTTGCCGAAGAGGAGCTCGAGGTCGATTTCGGCGGCCCAGACCATCTGCCGCAAGCTGAACGCGTTCCGAATTCTTTCGTTGACCCGCCCCAGATAACCGACTTTTTCTTCTTTATAGACCAGAGATAGGGAGTGTCCCGGTTCGAAAAACGGATGGTCTGCGGCTTCAAAAAAGAAAGGCTCATAGCGAAGCTGGGCCATCATCGCTTCGCAGGCTCCCTTGAGATGGAAGAAATCCGCCGGCCGGCTCTTTTCTCTCCAGTGCGGCTCTTCGACGGGCCCGAGACAAAGCAGACCGAGGGCCAGCCGTTCCCGGCAGCCGGAGTCGAGGCGATAGAAGATATTCCCCGCCTCAAAAATACGCACGCTTTCGATCCCCCGGTTGACATTCCAGGCCGCCGTTTCCATCAAACCGCCGAGGAGGGTCGTTCGCAGCAGGGATGTTTTCGACGAGGTGGGATTCCGGATTTCAACCGGCGGCAGGCCGGAGCCGAGAGCCTGTTCTTTTTCCAAATCGGAAAAACTGAAATTGATGACTTCATTAAAACCCCGGTGAAAAAGAAGAGCGCAAGCCCGATCGAGCTTTTCCTGATTGGAATCGGGGATCGCCTCTATGACCTTGATCGGCGGCAACATCGACGGAATCTTGTCGTAGCCGTAAAAGCGGGCGATCTCTTCAACCAGGTCGGCCTCCCGGTCAATGTCCACGCGAAATGTAGGCACTTTAATCTTCCAGATGCCGGGCTGCTGGGTTTCGACTCCGAACTCGAGCTTTTCGAGCGTTCTCTTGATCCATTCGTCCTCGATTTCGACTCCTAAGAGCTCGATGATCCGGCGCTGCCGGAGAATGATTTCCTTTTTCTTCTTCGGCTGAGGATAGACATCGGCAATTTCGCCTGTCGACCGGCCGCCGAACTGGCTGAGGAGGGATGCGGCCATGACGGCGGCTTTAGGCGGGTAGGCGACATCCGCTCCCCTTTCGAAACGATAGGAGGCATCGGTTTGAATTCCGGCGGCTTTTCGCGTTTTCCGAATGGAGACCGGATCAAAGCAGGCGCTTTCGATGAAGAGATCGGTGGTTTTTTCAGAGACCGCAGAATCCATCCCTCCGATTACTCCCGCCAGGGCAACCGGTTTCGATGCGTCGGCGATGACGAGCATTTCTGGATCCAGAGCCAGGTCGGTTCCGTCGAGCAAGAGGAGCCTTTCGCCTTTTTTGGCTCGCCGGACAATGATTCGATCTCCGGAGAGCTTATCCAAGTCAAAGGCATGGATCGGATGAGCTGTCGAGAACAGAACATAGTTCGTCACGTCGACCACATTGTTGATCGAGTGAAGCCCCATCGCTTCGATCCGGCGTTGCAACCAGGCGGGCGATTGGCCGACTTTGACTCCCTTGACGACGAGTCCGCAGTAACGAGGGCAGAGATCTTCGTCGGCAATCTGGACGTTGATGATGTCCATCGTCCTCTCCCTCAGCTCGAGAAGCGGCCAATCGGGAGGTTTGAGGCCGATGTCCAGGGAGGCGGCAAGCTCCCGGGCGATGCCCAGATGGCCGAGCGTATCCGGGCGGTTGGAATAGGTCTCGACATCGAGGACGATATCGCCATCTTTCTCTTCGCGGCCGGCGACCATTAAACCGATCCGCTCCAGGGCCTCAACGGCTTCCTGAGCGGAGACGACGGCATCAAGATATTCGTTCAACCAATCCAGACTGATCTTCATTTGAGGAAAAACTGCCTGTTGAAACGCAGGTCGTTCTCATAGAATACGCGCATGTCGGAAATCTGATAACAGAACATGGCCGTCCGCTCGATCCCCAGACCGAAGGCCCAACCGGAATACTTTTCCGGGTCGATATTGACGTTTTTCAATACCTGAGGGTCGACCATCCCGGCGCCGAGGAGTTCCTTCCATCCCGTCCCTCCGCAGACCGAGCAATTCCGGTCTTCACCTCCGCAAATGAGGCAACCGATATCCACCTCGGCGGACGGCTCGGTGAAGGGAAAAAAGCTTGGCCGGAACCGGATTTTGACCCGATCGCCGAGGAGCGCCCGGAGGAAATAGTCCAGCGTTCCTTTGAGATGAGCAAAAGTCACTCCTTCATCGACAAGAAGTCCTTCCACCTGATAAAACATCGGCAGATGGGTCGGATCGATCGCTTCCCGACGATAGACCTTGCCGGGAATGATAATTCGGATCGGAGGTTTGTTCTTTTCCATTACTCGGATTTGCATCGGCGAGGTGTGCGTCCTAAGGAGAAGGTCATCGTTGATGTAAAGGGTGTCCCAATCATCCCTCGCCGGGTGATGAGGAGGGAAATTCAGCGCCTCGAAGTTATAGTAATCCGTTTCGATCTCGGGTCCGCGGGCGACCGAAAAGCCCATCGCCCGGAAGATGGCTTCGATCTCCCGGCCGAAAATCGTCAGAGGATGAGGCGCGCCCCAGGTCAACGGGTCTCCGGGAAGGGTCAGGTCGATCGGTGCGTCAAGCTCAGCAACAGCGGTCGCGCTTTCTCTTTCGGATTTTGCCCTGACCGGCGACGTTTTCGTCAACCGGCTGCGGTCAAAACCTGCCAGCTTTTCCTGAACGTAAGATTTAAATTCGTTGAGAATCAGGCCGGCTCCGGGGCGCTCCGCCGGATCAAGAGCCTTCAGCTCTTCAAACAGAAGGGTGACGGAGCCCTTTTTGCGGCTCAGGAACTCGTTTCGCAGAGCCTCAAGCGCTTTCTCGTCTTGAACGCTTTTCAGGGCGTCTTCGAATCTTCTCCTGAGCTCCTCGACCCGGCCCTCGAAGTTCTTCATCTCATGCCGAAGCTGCCTTGACCTTCTGAACCAGGGCCGCGAAGGCGGAAGGGAAATGGACGGCCAAATCGGCCAGAACTTTGCGGTCGAGGTCGATATGCAATTTCTTCAGCCCGTTGATAAACCGACTGTAAGAAAGACCGTTCTCCTCCGAGGCGGCTTTCACCCGGATAATCCAGAGACGGCGAAAATCCCGCTTTTTGTTGCGCCTGTCCCGGTAGGCATAGAGCAGAGATTTCTCCACCGCTTCTTTGGCAATTCTGTAATTCGAGCTCTTCGCTCCCCAATATCCTTTCGCCTGCTTCAAGTACTTCGCCCGGCGGGCCCGTCTTTTCGCGCCTCGTTTCACTCGCGCCATGAGAACCTCCTCTGAATCTCCTAAAATTCGTAGGGAAGCATTTTCTTGATTGTCGCTCGGTCGGCCGGGCTCACCACCGCCTTCTTACCCAGCGCCCTTTTTCTTTTGGCGCTTTTTCCGGACAGAAGGTGGCTCTTATAAGCTTTTTTATGGATGATTTTCTTCCCCGCCGTGACCTTGAACCTCTTTTTGGCTCCCCTGTGGGTTTTTAGTTTTGGCATCTTTTCCTCCCGATCGAGCCGAAACAAGGAATGCGGATACCGCCCAATCCTGTTTCCTCATCTCTCCGTCCTGGCGACCGTACTCCCGACAATCCTCGAGGATCCGATCCATCAACTGCTGGGCGAGCTCGGGCTTGGATCGTTCCCGGCCTCGGATCATGATCGTAATTTTGACCTTATTCCCCTCTTCCAGGAACCTTCGGACATGCTTCATTTTGAAGTTGTAATCATGGATGCTGATTTTGGGGCGGAACTTGATTTCCTTCAGTTGGGCCTGTTTCTGGTGTTTTTTGGCTTCGTGCTCTTTTTTGTGCTGATCATACAAAAATTTGCCGTAATCCATGATCCGACACACCGGAGGGTTGGCCTCGGGGGCGATCTCGACCAGGTCGAGTCCTTTCTGTCTGGCCAGGTTCAACGCCTCGGGGACAGAGAGAATTCCAACCTGCTTTTTCTCATCGTCGATCACCCTGATTTCTTTGGCGTAAATCATCTCGTTGATCCGGTGCGGTCTCGTTTTCTTTGGTCCGGGAAAGTATGGTTGTCTTCTAAAAATTCGCAGCCTCCTTTAAAAGCTCAATATCAGCGATTTATTCTTGATGAAATCAAGAATTTTTTCAAGAAGCTCACCTACACGGACAGGGCCTTGATCTCCCTCCCCATGAACCCGAAGAGAAACGGTGCCGTCGGCGACTTCTTTATCCCCGACGACCAGGAGGAGAGGGATTTTCTGGCGCTCGGCCTCCCTGATTTTGTAGCCGATTTTCTCCCGGCGCAAATCGGCCTGCGAACGGATTCTCTCCTCTCTGAACTTCGAGTCGAGCGATCGGGCATAGCCCTCGTGCCTCTCCGAGATCGGCAAGATAATGACCTGAATCGGGGCGAGCCAGAGCGGAAAATTGCCCTTGTAATGCTCGATCAGGATACCGAAAAATCGCTCCATGGAGCCGAGAAGAGCCCGGTGAACCATGAACGGCCGATGAGGCTGGTTGTCCTCGCCGACAAAGGTCATGTCGAACCGCTCGGGCATGTTGAAATCGAACTGGATGGTCGTGCACTGCCAGAGTCGGCCGATGGCGTCTTTGATCTTGATGTCGATTTTGGGTCCGTAAAAGACCGCCTCGCCTTCCATTCGTTTATAGGACAGGCGGCGGGCTTCCAAAGCTTTGACCAGAGAAGCTTCGGCTCGAAGCCACATCTCTTCGCCGCCCGCGTATTTGGACGGATTCTTAGGATCCCGAACCGAGAGCTCGATTTTATTGTCCTTGAACCCAAAATCGCCCAGGATGCTGATGGAAAAATCCAGCACGCGGAGGATTTCGTCGTCGATCTGCTCCGGAGTGCAGATGATATGAGCATCATCCTGGGTGAAGCCTCGGACGCGAAGCAGGCCGTGGAGGACGCCCGACCTCTCGTAGCGGTAGACGGTTCCGAGTTCGGCCCAGCGCAAAGGAAGATCGCGGTAAGAACGAAGCCTTGATTTGTAGATCTGAATGTGGAAAGGACAGTTCATCGGCTTGATGTAGTAGTCCTGCTCGTCGATTTCCATGGGGGAGTACATGCTGTCTTTATAAAAATCGAGGTGTCCCGAAGCCTGCCACAAGCCGGCGCGCCCGATGTGAGGAGTGTAAAGAATATCATAACCCCCGGCCCAGTGTCGCTCCCTCCAGTGCTGCTCGATGACGGCTCGGACGCGAGCTCCCTTGGGATGCCACAGGACCAGCCCGCCCCCGAGGTCATCGCATGTGCTGAAGAGGTCGAGCTCTGCACCCAGACGGCGGTGGTCCCTGGCTTTCGCTTCCTCGAGAAGGTTGAGGTGATCCCTGAGCTGCTGCTCGTCGAAAAAGACCGTCCCGTAAATCCTCTGGAGCTGTTGACCCTTCTCATCCCCCTTCCAGTAGGCGCCGGAAACGGAAAGGAGCTTGAAATGCTTGATATATCCGGTGGAGGGAACGTGGGGGCCGAGGCAGAAATCGATAAACCCGCCCTGGGCGTAGCAGGAAACATTCTCACCGCCCTTCTCTTCGATGAGCTCGACCTTGAGCGACTGGCCCATTTGCCTAAAGCGCTCGACGGCCGCCGTTTTCTCCTCTATGATCTTCCGGATCGGCAGGTCGCTTGCGGCGAGCTCATGCATCCTCTTTTCAATCCGCTCGAGGTCCTGAGGAGTAAACGGGGTTTCCCGAAGGAAATCGTAGTAAAAGCCGTTCTCGACGGCCGGACCGATCCCGACCTGCGTTCCGGGAAAAAGGTCGAGCACGGCATGGGCCATCAGGTGGGAAGCGCTGTGCCGGAGGATATCTAGGCCTTCCTCGGAGTCGGCGTAAATCAGATGGATGTCGGCCTCTTCCTCCAGACGGTAATCGAGGCCGACGACCTCGTGATCGACGCCGGCCAGGACGGGGCTACGCTCGAGCTTCAGCGGACGGAGAGCATCCCTGAGGACCGTCCCCTTCTTTATCGGCAGAGTTCTCCCGTCGATACGAATGCTGATCATTTCAGTCATTTTTATTTGATCGGGTATTCAACAGGCAGGAAGAGAAGGATGGCAACGATCTTCGCGTCCTCTTGAATACGCACTCCTTATTCGATGGTAGGCGCGGAGGGAATCGAACCCACGGCCTCTTCCGCGTCAAGGAAGCGCTCTACCACTGAGCCACGCGCCTGGAATCGATCGAACGGCAGTATTTTAAGGAATTTCGCCCTGAAGTGTCAATATCAGGCGAAAAAGTCCGCAAACCGCGACAGCACCCTCCCTCATCTCGGTCGGCGGGCGATTGACGGCTCGGCAGCGATTCATTCCATCTCCTTTTCGCCTGTTCCTCTCCTTTTCAGCCGGGGCTAAAAGTCGCTATAATGGGCCTGAGGAGAAATGCCATGATCGGGGTGATGTCGGATTCCCATGACCATGTGACGTTGGTCAAGAAAGCCGTCTCTCTGTTTAAAGACGCGGGGTGCGATCTGGTCCTTCACGCCGGCGATGTCGTGGCGCCGTTCGCCGCCCGGGAGCTTGCCCTCCTGGCGTGCCCGGTCAAAGCGGTCTTCGGCAACTGCGACGGCGAGAAACAGGGACTCGAAGCGGCTCTGGAGAAGACCGGCGAGATAAAAGACGCGCCGTTTGTCTTCAGCCACAACGGCCGCCAGATCCTCCTCGTCCACTACCATTTCTCAGTCGCGACCTACGCCGCCTCGGAGAAATATGACATCGTCGTCTTCGGCCATACCCACAAGCCCATCGTCCAGAAGGAAGGGAAGACGCTCCTTCTCAACCCGGGCGAGGTCGGGGGCTGGCTCACGGGAAAGAGCACCGTGGCGCTTCTAGACCTCGAAACCCTCGAGGCCAGAATCGTTCCTCTATAATGTCGTACTCAAACCATAAATCTCCCGACGTTCGCCCGGAGATGAGGAATTTTTTTTCGACCGGATGCGACTGCAACGGACTCACGCAATGATCGGATAGCGAAGGCAAAGAAAAAGATGCCGCATCAGATCGACAGACGCCAGAAACCGGCCTGGAAACAGGTCCGCCGGCCTCTACCGCCTCCCTCGAAACCGCACTCGACGAAAAAAGGGAAAAAGGGCTACGACCGGAAGGATCAGGCCTGGAAAAAAGACATCGCCGAAAACTCATCTCAACCCTCTCCATGAGTTCCTCCGCCGCCCTGATTTTTTGTCTTTTGGAAAGGGAGGATAAACACGACCCGAAACAGGAGCAGCGGCGCCGATATAAGAACATTGCAGCCGGTCGGAAATATCGATATCATTATTCGCTCATCGGCTGAGCCTTGAAATGAAAAAGCGTCGAACCGACGACAGGCAGACGGTCATCAAGGGAAAATCTGAGCTTCTCCCGCGGGAGCCTCTGTGAACATCTGGATCACCAAGTCGCCCCAGGAAATCTGTGAGGCTTCCGAGCAAACGCTGCTCAAAAAAAACCTCCGGTCCGTCGACCTGGCCGCGCTGGGCATCGGCTCGGTCGTCGGAACCGGAATCTTTGTCGCGACGGGTCAGGGCTCTCAGCTCGCCGGCCCTGGGGTTATCATTTCGTTCATCATCGCCGCCGTGACCTGTGCTTTCTGCGCCCTGACCTACTCCGAGCTGGCCTGTATGTTCCCGGTCGCCGGCAGCACCTATTCCTATTCTTATGTGGCCTTCGGGGAAGTCGTCGCCTGGATCATCGGCTGGGACTTAATGCTCGAATACCTGGTTTCGGCCAGCGCGGTCGCCTCCGGATGGTCCACAACCTTCATCCCGCTGGTCGAACAGCTCGGCTTCAAGCTGCCGAAAGCTCTGATCACTCCGCCGGTGACGACATCGCCCGAAGGCCACATTGTCTTTTCCGGCGGTGTCGTCGATCTGCCCGCCGTCCTGATCACCATGGCCATCACCTGGATTCTCTATATCGGAATCCGCGAAAGCGCCAGGGTCAACAACATCATCGTCGCGGTTAAAATCTCCGTGATCCTCCTTTTTGTTATGCTGGGGGTTTCTCATGTGAATATCGCCAACCTCAACCCCCTCGCTCCCTTCGGCTGGAAAGGGATCATGGCCGGGGCAGCCATCATCTTTTTCGCCTATATCGGGTTTGACGCCGTCTCGACGGCCGCAGAAGAAACCAAGAACCCGAAGCGGGATGTCCCTTTAGGCCTCATGCTATGCCTGGGAGTCATCATTTTGCTCTATGTTTCTGTGGCTTTCGTCCTCACCGGGATGGTTCCTTTTAAGGAGATCGACGTCGGCAACGCCCTTCCCGCCGCCCTGGCCCGCATCGGCATCCGCTGGGGAGGGGCTCTTGTCGCTACCGGCGCCGTGATCGGGATGATCTCGACGCTCCTCGTCACTCTGTACGGTCAGGTCCGGATCTTTATGGTCATGGCCAGGGACGGCCTCCTGCCGGATTCCTTTTCGCGGGTCCACGGCGAACACAAGACCCCCCACATCTGCACTTGGATTACGGGAGGACTGACTGCTCTCATCGCCGGGCTCTTTCCTCTGACGATGATCATCGAGCTCTGCAACATCGGCACGTTGTTCGCCTTTGTCCTCGTCTCCATCGGCGTCATCGTCCTGCGCAAGACCCGGCCCGAGGTGGAAAGGAAATTCAGGACGCCCGGCGTGCCCTTCACACCGCTCATTACCGTGGCCTTCTGTTTCTATCTGATGTACAGCCTGCCCAGGGTCACTTGGATCCGGTTCGGAGGTTGGCTGGCCTCCGGCCTGGTCATTTATTTCCTTTATGGCGTCAGGCACAGCCGACTCCAGCAGGCCCGCCGAAAAGAGCCAGCCCTCCGCGCGGGCCCGCCCCGGCGTTGAATTTTTCCCCTCCCCTGTATTATACTAATCGCTCTTTCTTCAGAGGGCGAAGTTAAGCCCAGGAACTTCCCCCTTCTTCTCTCCAAGGAGTCGAATTGATGAAAAAAGTGATCATTATGGGTGCTGCCGGAAGGGACTTTCATAATTTCAACCTCTTTTTCCGGGATAACCCCGACTACCGGGTCGTGGCTTTCACCGCCACCCAGATTCCGGACATCGAGGGCCGGAAATACCCCGCCGGGTTGGCGGGGAAGCTCTATCCCAAGGGCATCCCGATTCACTCCGAGGCCGACCTCACTCCTCTTATTCTCAAACACAAGGTCGACGAAGTTCATTTCGCCTATAGCGACGTCTCCCATGAATATGTGATGAATAAAGCGTCGGAAGTCCTGGCCGCCGGCGCCAATTTCTGCCTTCTCGGTCCCGACGACACGATGCTCAAGAGCCGCAGGCCCGTGGTCTCGGTCTGTGCCGTCCGCACCGGCTCGGGAAAGAGCCAGACCAGCCGCAAGATCGCCCTTCTCCTCAAGTCCAAGGGCAGGCGGGTGGCCGTCATCCGCCATCCGATGCCGTATGGAAATCTGATCAAGCAGAAAGTTCAGCGCTTCGCCGCCTATGCGGACCTGGACAGACATGAATGCACCATCGAGGAACGAGAGGAATACGAGCCCCACATCGACAATGGAATCGTCGTCTACGCCGGCGTGGACTACGGAGCCATCCTCCGGCAGGCGGAGAAAGAATCCGATGTCATCCTCTGGGACGGAGGCAACAACGACTTCCCCTTTTACCGGCCGGATCTGGAGATCGTCGTCGTCGACCCCCACCGCGCCGGGCACGAACTCCGCTATCATCCGGGCGAGACAAATTTTCGCCGCGCCCATGTCATTGTGATCAACAAGCTCGATACGGCCCGCAAGGACCAGGTTGAAACCATCCTTGGGAACATCAAGAAATTGAACCCGCGGGCGAAAATCATCCGCGCCAACTCGACAATCACCGTTCAGAACGGCAAGGAAATCCGCGGCCGCCGCGTCCTGGTGATCGAGGACGGCCCGACCTTGACTCACGGCGGAATGACCTTCGGCGCCGGAATCGTGGCCGCTCAGAAGTACGGCGCGGCCGAAATTATCGACCCCCGTCCTTTCGCCGTCGGAAGCATCAAAAAGACTTTTGAAAAATACGGCCATCTCGACAAGGTCCTGCCGGCGATGGGCTATGGGGAGAAACAGACCCGCGAACTCGCAGCCACGATCAACCGGGCGGACTGCGATCTCGTGGTCAGCGCGACGCCGATCGACCTCAACCGGGTCATCCGGCCGAACAAGAGGCTCCTCCGCGTCCGCTACGAACTCGAGGAGATCGGAATCCCCAACCTGGAGAGCGTGCTCGAGGGATTCTGATGAAACAGAAGATCGCTCTCATCGCCTTCGGCGGCAACGCTCTCCTGCCCGAACATCAGCGCGGCCTCCAGGCGGAGCAGATGCGGAATGCCCAGCGCGCCGCTCGGCTGATGGTCCACATCGTCCGCAAGGGCTATGAACTGATCATCGTCCACGGCAACGGCCCCCAGGTCGGGAATTTGCTCATCCAGATGGAAGAAGCCGTAACCAAAGTTCCGCCTTTTACCCTCGAGGTCTGCGACGCCATGACCGAGGGGAGCATGGGCTTCATGCTCGAGAAGGCGATCATCAATGAGCTACGCAGAAGGTCCCTAGACAAAGAGGTCGCCACCCTGATCACCCAGGTCATCGTCGATCGGGACGACCCGGCCTTCGAGAACCCGAGCAAACCGGTAGGCCCTTTCTACACGAAATTCCGCGCCCAGGCGCTCGCCCGGGAGAAGAAATGGAAGATGATCGAGGACGCCGGCCGGGGTTACCGCCAGGTCGTTCCCTCGCCGCGTCCGATCGACATCGTCTCGAAATGGATCATCCGCGACCTTGTCCGCGCCGGCCGGATCGTCATTGCCGGCGGCGGCGGCGGCATCCCGGTCATTATCGACGGCCGAGGCCTTTTCAAGGGCATCGAGGCCGTGATCGACAAGGACTATGTCGCCAGCCTGATTGCCCGCGAGGTCAAAGTCGACCTGTTCATCATTCTGACCAACATCGAGCGCGTTTACCTCGATTTCGGAAAACCGAGCCAAAAGCCGATCGAAGCCATGACGGCCGAGCAGGCGAGAATCTATCTCCAAGAAGGCCAGTTCCCGGCCGGTTCGATGGGACCGAAGATCGAGGCCGCCGTCGAATATATCCGGGCGGGAGGCAGGGAAGTCCTCATCACCTCCGCCAGCCATCTCAAAGCCGCCCTGCTCGGCCGCTCGGGAACGCGAATCACCGCCTCTTAGGAGACCGGAATGAAGAAAGATTTTATCTCCATCCACGACCTCAGTCTCTATGAATTCCATGAAATCCTGGATCTTACGGCGAAAATGAAAGACGATCCCCACCGCCGCCGCAAAGCCCTCAAAGGCAAGGTTCTGGCCATGATTTTCCAAAAGCCCTCGCTGCGCACGAGGATGACGTTCGAAGTCGGCATGCTCGAGCTCGGCGGCCACGCCATCTACTTGAGTCCCTCCGACAGCCAGATCGGGACCCGCGAAAGCGTCTTCGACGTCGGAAAGAACCTCGAGCGCTGGGTGGACGGGATCATGTTCCGGACCTTCGCCCACCAGAACATCCTCGACCTCGCCGCCGCCGTCCGCATCCCGGTCATCAATGCTCTTTCCGACCTTCTTCACCCCTGCCAGGCGATGGCCGATTTTTTCACCCTGAAAGAAAAAAAGGGCGACCTGGCCGGCCTCAAGCTGGCCTACATCGGAGACGGAAACAACGTCTGCCACAGTCTCCTCTTCGCCGCCGCCAAAGCCGGATGCCGGATGGCCGTCGCCACTCCGCCCGGATACGAGCCCAACTCGGAAATCGTCAGACAAGCGCTTGAGGACGGGAGGGAAACAGGATTTTCTCTCCTCCTGACCAATGATCCCCGCGACGCCGCGGCCGATGCGGACGCCGTCTACACGGATGTCTGGGCCTCCATGGGTCAGGAAGCGGAGAAAGAGGCCCGGGCAAAAACCTTCGCCCCTTTTCAAGTCAACGGCAAACTTATGGCGGCCGCCAAGAAAGGCGCGTTCTTCATGCACTGCCTGCCCGCCCACCGCGGCGAGGAAGTCACCGCTGAAGTCATCGATTCTCCCTCTTCCATCGTCTTCGATCAGGCGGAGAACAGGCTTCATGTCCAAAAGGTGATTATGGTATTATTGATGGGTCGATCAGAGAAAAATGGATAACAACGACCTTCTGACCCGGGTGAGCGAGGAGAACCTCGCTTTTATCGAAAAAGAGTTCGAGGCGTCGCCCCGCCCCTTGAGCATCGAGGAAATCGGTGAGCGTCTGGCTTTTCAAAAAACGGCCAGCCAGCGTGTCCAGGATGTCTTCAAATACGATCCGAACTGCAAATATGAAATCGGCGATCAGATCTACCGGGAGTATGATGAATCCCTGACCGTCAGCAGCAAGACCGTGGAGCATTTCAAGGGGGCGGTGGTTCTCCGCGTGGTCAACAAAATCTATTACAAGGACTACCAGTGCGAGATGCTCGAGGTCGATTACACCGGAGGCGGGGTCTTCCGGAAGTACATCGATTACATGAAGAAGACCAAGACCCAGGTCCTCCTCCCCTCCAACTACGAAGGCCGCGGCCTGGCTCCGGAGGTTATGGACAAGGGAGAGGATCCTCGCCTGAGCGAGCTTCCGATGACCGAAAGAGATATGAAAGCGCTGGAGAAGAACCTGAGGGCGGCGCTTTCCAAATCCGACCGCTTTTTCAGCTGGAACGACCGCTTCCAGCTCAAAAAAAACCTGGTCGCCATCCCGGAAGAAAAAATTGCCGCCATCGAAAATCATATCCGGGAAACCCGGCAGTCGGCGGCCTGCGAAGAGCTGGTGACGAAGTTTTTCGGCCTCGAGCCTTCCCATGATCTTTTCGACATCACCTGCCTCTCCTTAAATTACGTCCTGGAAAAAAAATACCGGAAGGAATTCGTTTTCGTCTCGCCCCTCGGCTGGGGGAAATGGCATCTCAAAAGCATCCTCAATTCCTATCTTGAGAACCTGCCGTTGGCCGCGACGCCGGCCCGGCTCCCGGAGATGGAAAAACTGGAAAAGCCCACGCTCAGCGCCTTCCACGAATTCCCGCTGAAAATCTACCTGACCTGGCGGGAAATCCTCTCCGGCTGCGTCAAGGTGCCGAAAAGCCTGAGCAAAGAGCTTTCCCACGCCCGCGAGTACACGTTCACGGATGCCGACGAAAACAAGAGCTACACCGTTTATTTCTATCCGACGGGGAGCTTTTTCCTCGGGCTGAAAGATTATTACCGGGCCAACGCCATTCCCCAGGGAACCAGCCTCACGCTGGAAAAAAAGGGCCCCCTTCAATTCCATTTCTGGCTTAAGAAAGCAAAGAAAAAAATCGCCGTCCCGCAATTGACCTACGATCCGAAAGAAGACAAATTCAGCGACCCCGGAGAGGAAGCCCTGACCATCGCCCTGCCGAATAAGATCATTTTCCTGGAGAAAGAAACCCTGACCGCGCTCTTATCCCTCTACGACCAGCGCGAAGACAAGGACCTGCACGAGCTTCTGATCATCATCTTCAAGAACTTCGGCCTCGAATCCGACGACCATTCGCTCCATTTCCTCCGCGCTTACCACCTGACGGATCTCTTGAGGTTGACGACGCAGGAAGAGGTGGAAACGGTATTGATCAATTCCCCCGAATTCAGCCCAGCGGAGAAGAAGAAGGGGATCTTTTACTACCGTGAGCCCAAAGCGGAGGTCGAGGAGTTCAGGCCGGAGATCCCGGTCGAAGCCGTGGAAATTCCTCCAGCGGAAAGGGAAGTCGAGGCGGTGGAGCCCGAGGAAGAAATCGCCCCCGAACCCGAGATCCTACCGGAACTCGAGGAGCCGGTTCCGGTCCGGGTCGAAGCTCCCCCCAAACCTCCCGTCATTACTCCTCCCTCCGCCAAGGAAAAACCGGCCCGGAAAAAGAAGATCAAACCGGAAGGCGAACGCGGGCCTCGGCCGCGCAAGAGCGAGCGCCGGGTCATCGAAGAGCGGATCGAGCTCGCCGAGTCCGAAATGGAGGCTCTCGCGGCCATCAAAGAAAAAGAAGAGGCCGAGGCCGAAGCCCATGCCGCCGGAGAAAAACGGGAAGAGATCAAGACCGTCGCGCCGAAGGAGACCTCCTTCGGATTCTTCGCCGACAAGCTGAAGTCGGCCCTGGAAAAAAAGAAAAAAGAAAAAGAAGAAGAGCAGAAAAAATAGACAAGGACCGTCAGGCCGGGCTGAACAGCGACCAAATCTCCTCGGGCCGACGAACGAGCTTTTTTGCGCCGCAGGCGAGGAGCTCGTCGCTTCGGCGAAACCCCCACAGAGCTCCTACCGGATACATTCCCGCAGCCACGGCGGTTTTCATGTCGGTCCCTGAGTCGCCAAGAAACAAAATCTCCGCCGGCGGGAAACCGAGCGCCGCGGCGGCCTCCAGAGCCGAAGTCGGATCCGGCTTTCTCGGGACGCCCGAGCGCGCCCCTAAGACGACGGCAAAATTCCACTCGGGGAAAAAATATTTCACCATCATCCGCGTAAAATCGTCGGCTTTGTTGGATAAAATTCCCATCGGAATCCGCCGCCGGGACAGGGCTTCGAGGAGCTCAGCGATCCCGTTGTAGGGCCGCGTCTTTCTCGCCCAGCATTTTCGATATTCTTCCCTCATTATTTCGACGCATCGCGAAACCAGCGATTGGTTCTCCGAAGCGCCTGCCGGCAGGGCCCGGACGGCAAATTGCTCGACGCCGTCCCCCACCAGCTGCTTGCAGATTTCCGGGGTGTGGCCCGGAAATCCGAGCCGCCCGAGGGCCGCATTCATCGCGTCGGTGAGATCTTCGATCGTATCGAGAAGAGTCCCATCGAGATCGAAAAGGATCGCTCGCCATGTCGTCATCGGAGTCGAATGACGCATTATAAAGGCAGAACCGGCCGCCCGCAAGCCCCGTTCCCTCTGGCCGACGACTTGCCGCCGAGATCCAAAATTCCCGGGCGAGACTTTGAAGACCTCTTTCCCATCCTGTGTTCGATCGGCCGATCCGGAGAACTAGTTTTGCCTTGACAGCTCAAGTTGCGGATGATAAGAAAAAACTTTCTCATTCGGATCGAGGAGCATCGTGATGAAAAAACAAATTTTCCAGCTGATCTTGTCGGCGACGATATTTCTGGCTGGGGCGATTTCGCTCCAGGCGAAAGAATACCGGCGCTCTTTTGAAACGGCCAGAGACTGGGACGAAACTCTCTACGACTGGAAAGTGGACGCCGGCCCGGACGGAATGAAGCTTCTCAAGAGCGAGCTCATCGCCGACGAAATGGGCGTCACGACCGGAGGAATGAAGGAACGGGTTCAGGGGCTCGTCCGGATTAAGAAAGAGTTTTTCCTGGAGAGCGTTCAGGCGGAAGCCGCCGTCCTCCTCATCCACGCCAACACCTACAATCCGGACGAATTCGTCAAGCAGGGCGGATTTCTCTGGGTCGAAATCAACGGCCGGCCGATCCGACTTGAGCCGGACATCCCCAGGATGCTCACCGGCGGCTGGGTCCGCTGCGACGTCCCGGTTTCTTATTTCAAGACAGGCCTCAACTCGGTCGTCCTGCACAATGAGACAGACGCCCCGTTCTTCGCCAGCGTCGAAGCCTCGCGCCTGCCGAACCGCAGCGCCAAGAGCGTCGACGGCGGAAAGACCTGGGACTACGATCATCTCGGCGAGGCGGGGTTTATCGACGGCGAATATCTCATCCGGCTCCGGCTTGCCCGCTACCCCGCCGAGGCCGAGATCCTGTCCGAGTTCATCGAACTCGCCTCGCTTGTCAGCCAGGAAGCCGTCAGGCCCGCCGTGAGGCTGAGAAAGCTGAACCTCGAACTTGATGGGATCGCGCCGCCCGGGACTTCGATCTCTCTTTCCCTGCGCGGCGGCGAGACACCGGCGTACTCGCCGTCGACCTGGACAAGCTGGCTGGCTCTTTCTGATTTATCCGATCAAAATTCCAAGAACTGGCGCTTCCTCCAGTGGCGGGCTCGACTTCGGACCGCCGACCGCCGTCAGACACCCGTCCTCAAAAAGATCGTCGTTCGGGCCGACCTCGAAATCGTCCACGAGAAAGACCCCGCCGTCCGCGTGACCGCCGTCGACAACATGAAGATCATCCGCGGCTACTATCCCTTCACCTTTCAGGATGCGGCCGAACCGAGGCTCGAAGTATTGCGCCAGCGCTATCGCCTCGACGAGGTCGTCGGCCGGACGTCCAGCGAGTTCGAAAAGTTCCGCGTCCTTGCCTTCTGGATGCGCGGCATCTGGCGGGACGGCTGGGGAAAACACAATCTCGAGCTCCATACGCCCTGGGATGCTTTGATCGCTCTCGAACTGGCTCCCCAATACAAGGCCGCGGGCATGTGCGTGATTTACAGCAACACATTCATTCAATGCGCCCTGGCCGTGGGGCTCCTGGCCCGCGGGGTCGTCCTCGATCATCACTTTGTCTCCGAAGTCTGGTCGAACGAACACCGGAAATGGGTCACCTTCGACATCGCCGCCTCGACCGATTCGCTCCGTTCGGCGTTCCATATGAAGGACGACGTTCCCCTGAATTCCCTCGAGACTCACACCCTGGCTCGAGAGGGCAAGAAAGACCAGGTCTGGATTGTCCCCGCCGGGCCTTTCCCGAAAATCAACGGCGCCGATCAAAAAAAGGAAAAAATGCTTGGGCCGAACGAATGGGAAGCGCGATTCGGGATGCCGTTTCGCAACAATTACCTGACGTCCTGGCTCCCGGGAGAACTCGAACACGGGTTTATCCAGTACCACTACGACGGCTACCTCTGGTGGAAGGATGCGCCGATCCCCAAATATGAAGAATATACCTACCAGAGTTCCCACGCCCGGGATTTTTACTGGACGGCGAACCACGCCCAGATCTTTCTGAGCGCCACCGCCGACCGGGCCGAGCTGCGCGTCGAGCTCGACACCGTCACGCCGAATTTTGCTTCCTACGAGGTGCGCTTCGACGGCGGTGAATGGAAGCCCTGCGGATCGGACTTTTCCTGGACGCTCCACCCCGGGACGAACAGCCTCGAGGTCAAGCCGGTCAACAAGTTCGGTCTGGGCGGCATCACGAGCGTCGTCAAAATCGAATACTGAAAAACGAGAAATGATGCGCAAAGCATTCCGTCGAATCCACAGGCCGGCTCGGTGCCTCGGGGATAAAAGAGAGGGCCGAAGAACGGCAATTTTGATAAGGAGCTGACGATGAAGAAAGCCTGTCTTTTCCTGGTTTCTGGAATCCTGACCGTCTTGGTCTTCGCTGGCTGCGGCCGCAAGACCGAGGAACCCTCGATGACCGGAACTCCGGCTGCTCAAAAAGTCCGGCCGGCCGGGCGAGTCGGGCCGCGGGGGATCCTCTACCGGGGAATGGAGACACCGATCGCCGAGCCGGAACGGCTGAGCGAAGCTGAAGCCAAGAAAAAAGAAGTCGCCCGGCGGATGGATAGAGAAAACCTTCTCGCCTCCTCCAAGGTCGTCGAAGACCGGAGCGAGCGCCTGCTCCAGGCGCCCGAATCCATCCGGGTTTTCCTCGGTAAAGATCTCACCGTCGCCGCCGAATCTCCTTCGATCGAGTTCGCCGTCGTGCCGGTGAAACCTCAGTTCTTTGCCGACCCCCCGCCGGGAAACAGCGTCGGACCCTGGTCGAACTGGTCCCAGGCGAATTTCTACCCTAAGTCCGGCAAATTCTATTCCGCCGTCGGCGACCACGGCGCCTACGACGCTCATCTCTACATCGTCGAATACGACCCGGCTCGGAAAACCGTCCGCTGTCTTCCCGAGATCAACGCCGTCCTCGGCCGGTCAAAAGATCAGTTCGGCGAGGGCAAAATCCACGGCTGGCTGGATTTCTACCCCAAGGGCTCGCCCAACCTCTGGTTTTGCACCTATTGGGCCAAGTACCCCGAACCGGAAGAAGAAGACTACGCGACGGGCTACGACGGCGGCCACATCATGAGCCTCAACGTCGAAAACGGGGATATCATCGACTACGGCGTGCCGCTCAAGCGGGCCTCCTGGCCCTATCACCGGGTCGACACGGAGCGTGGGATCATGTACGCCGTCGGCATGTTCGGCGAGTTTCTCGCCTGGGATATCAACGAACAGAAAACTCTCTGGGCGGGTTACTTGCCTCAGGGGATGCACTGGTATCACCGGGCGATCATGATCGACGAAAAAACGGGGCTTGTCTACACGACAAACCAGATCGCCGAAGATAAGGATATTCACTTTCTCAAATACGACCCGGCCAAGAACCGGTTCTTCTTGCTGCAATGCGTCATGCCGCCCGACCCGCCGGCAAAGCCGGGCGCGCCGCCCGGAAAGAGCGGGATGCGAGCCCAGACGGCGCACCGCGGCCCCGACGGCCTGTTCTGGGGCGTTTCTCGCTCCGGCGAGCTCTTCAGCTTCGATCCGGTCAAGGAAGAAGTCATCGACCGCGGGCCGAACTGGCCGGGGAAAGAACGCTATACTTGTTCCATGGCCCGAAGCCCGAAAGGGCGATACATCTATTATCTGCCGGGGGCGCACGGCATGTCCTTCGCGGAAGGGGCCGCGGTCGTTCAGTACGACACCGCAACCGGCAAGAAGAAAGTTCTCGCCTTTCTTCATCCCTATTATTACGAAAAATACGGATATACCATGGGAGGGACATTCTCGATCGCCCTCGACGACTCCGGCGAAAGGCTTTTCGTCCTGATGAACGGCGCGTTCATCGACCTCGAAGAGCAGATGAAACTGGAAAGGCCGGACGTCTTCGGCCACCCTTCCGTCCTTCTCATCCACATCCCGGAAGCGGAGAGAGCGGAATAGACTCACCTCATCGTTCGCCTGCTTTTTCCCGCGGTTCGGGCAGAACGAGAGAGGGCAAACCAGAGCCGGAAGGAGAAACGAAATGGAACTTTTGATTCGTAAGAGAGGACGTATTCCAGCGGGGAGGACGGTCTTTCGGCGCGGCTTATTTCTTATTATATCTATCTATTTTATAGGTTTACTCGGATACAGTCTGGACGAAGCGCCGGCCATCCCGGGTCTCACCTTCCGGCTTTCCTTCGAGAGCGAAGCCGATATCCTGGCCGACTTCCTTTCCGGCGCCAAAATTTACCGGACCGCCAAGCCGGGCGCCATCCTTGAGAACCCCCTTCGCCTTCGCAAGTTAGGGCTCACGCCGGGACGATTCGGTCAGGCCCTGCGCATCGCCGACGGTTGGTCGGTGACCAAAGGCACGGCCAATGAGTCCGGTATCGACCTCGACCTGATCGTCGCCACTCTGTGGGGCGATTACCGGACTAAGCCACACTACTGGGGCGCGGGCAAGTTCTACGGCGAAAGAGGCACGGTCGCCTTCTGGGTCAAGAGAAAGAGACTCCTCTCCGACCCGCTCTATCCTCTTTTCCTCCAGAGCAGCATCGGCTGGGGTCGCAAGGAGAGGGATCTTTTCCGGGTCGATGTCTCTCCCGAGGGAAAGCTCAGCGCCTCGGTGCGCGATATTTTCTATGCCTATCATCGCATCGAGACTTCGACGCCCGTCTGGGTGGACGACGACTGGCAGCACGTGGCCGTCGTCTTCGACCAGGCATACGGGTTAAAACTTTACCACAACGGCCGCCTCGTCGCTTCCAACTGGGGGGAAGACGCCTGGTGGCAAACGCCTCTCCCGGGACTCTTCAGCCCGTTCCTTCCCGAGGCCGATTATGACGAAATCTGCCTTTTCGACTATCCTCTCGAAGAGGAGGAAGTGCGCGGCCTCTGGTCTTCCAACACGATCCCTCAAAAACAGGGCCGCCGAAGGAGCCTGGATGAGGCGGCGCGCCGGAGGCTTCTCCTTTCTTACGGCGACCTCGCGTCCGTCGAGCTTCCCGTTCTTCGTCCGGACTCGGACGGCCTTTCGCTCCGGCAAGCTCGAATCGTCGACTGCCACGACGAAAACATCCCCGCCTGGTGGGTGATGGACGGGCGGTATGAGCTCGCCTGGCCCCATCCCTATCTTCTCTTCACGTTCATCCTCGGCGATGTCGATTTCCACGGGACAAAACTCGACATCGACCTTGCGCCGGGGGAAAAACCGAATTACCTCTCCCTGGAAGGCGTCCTTGACGGCATCCAGGTCTTCCCGGGAAATTTCCGCCGCTTCGAAAAGGGCCGCAAGATCGCCGATCTTACGGGCTATCCGCACCGCTTTTTCTCGACCCGGTTCGACGCCGGGAGCGCTTCCTCTCTTCATTTCCCGATGCTCAAAGGCTACGGGACGCCTCCCGGCATCATCGATAAAGGGACGCTCAAATTCCCTCTGGCGGGAAACATGCGCCTGCACGAAGTCCAGCTCTGGACCGCAGCGTCTCAGGCCGAAGCGGATCCCAGCATTCGATTCGACCGGACCTGGCCGCTGAATTTTTCGTCCGACCCCCGCCGGCTCGATGTCCGCTACCTTGACGCCTTTTTCAAGCTCATCGGAGCAGAAAGTCGGAATCTCTTCGTCGGATCAAAGTTCGTCCCGGCCTCGAATCCGCGCTTCGTGGAAATCGAACCTCTCGAAGCGTGTCATTTTTTCAGCCCCGACCTCAACCCCGACCTGGCGATCGACAAAATCGGCCTCTCGATGACCGTGGTTTCCGAAGCCAAGACCGATTTCCTGTGGCTCTCCCTTCGCGACCCCGCCAACCCATCGCGCATCTGGGCGAAAACCGTCATCCGCCTCGAGTTTCGGGAAATCGGCAAGCCCCGGAGGCTAAGGATCAACCTCGATCCGATCGACCTGATGCTCGCCGCCGAGGACCGCCTCTGGCTGGAACTCAAATTCGCCGGCCGGCAAAAAATCTTGCTTGATCCGGAGTCGGTGCCGCGCCTGGCCGTCGCCGAAAGCCGCGACCGCGCCAAGTCCCTGGCCGAGTATGCGGACTGGGAAATGACCCCGGCCCGGATGCAGTACATGAAAGAATATAATTATCAGCCCTGGCTTTTCACCGGCGAGCGGCGGGATGTCTCCACTTTAGCTTTCCCGGGGGGTCCCATCCCGATGACCCTGAGCTTCATCTCCGGCCAGGGCCAGAGCCTGAAGTTCTGGACCAACTTCGGCGGTCCCTATGACATGTGGTATCCGCCGCAGGCCGTTCTCCGCCATGACCCCGGCCACCGTATCGCCGGAATCTACAGTCGCCTGACAAGCGAACGGGCTCAGACATACGGCGCTTACGCGGAGAGGACGTTCAACCCGGCGGAGCGGCTCGGACTCCAGCCGGATATCCCGCCTGCCGCGCCCTCCTGGGCGGTCTGGGAAAGGGAACTCTACACGCGCCATCTCCGGACGGCCCGCTGGATCGTGGACCAGCAGCGCGAGGACGGCTTCTTCTGGGGCGGATATAAAGACGACGTCTTCATTCCGCTGGGCTACGCCGACATCCCGCTCATGGGCGACGAAAAAACCCGGCTGGCTTTCCTGAGGGAATACGACGGGGTGGACGAGGTCGGAGCATTCAAAGACGGCTACTGCGACATCTGGCCGAACGATTATCTCCACATCACCGACATCCTGGTCAGCCGCGGCCTGATGGTGCCCTACGCCCTCGGCGACCCTTATGTTCTGGAAAGGGAAATGATCACGGCCCGGGTTTACGGCGAGATCATGAAGGAAAACAACGCCGAGCGTGCCCGCCAGGGGCTGCCGCCCTTCGTCCTGACTCCCGAAGCTACCAAAACCGAGCCCAAACTCTGGGGGGAGCAGCTCATCCACGAATATGAAAAAACTCAGGTTCTCTGGTACTGGGGAAAAACACCCAAGCCCGAGCCCCACAATCTCTCCGATAAGGAGGAACTGGCCCGTCACATGATGGCCATCGCGGTGAGCTATGACGAAACCGAGGAATACGAATGGACCCGGGCGATGCGCCATACCGACAGGCAGGGAGGGGCTCCGGGCCGCAACGAGCTCATCCGGGCCGCGCTCGGCGGAAGACTCCAGGGCCGAATCGAGCCCCATCCTCATTCCATAGTCGTGAGCTGGGGAAATCCCGACCCCGACCTCGCCCGCCTCGTCACGCACGCGGACGATAAAGCGACCCGGTTCAACCTCTACAATTTCAAAGCCGAGCCTCAAAAGACGACGGCGCGCTTCTGGAGAATCCTGGACGGCCGCTACCGACTCATAGTCGGCGCCGACGAGGACGACGACGGCTTCGTTGATTCCCAGGGATCGCTTCTCCGGTCGAATGAAATCCGCCTCGACCGTTTTTCTCTCGTCGAGCTCGAAATCCCGCCGCTCAAAAACATCGCCGTGAATCTCGAACTCATCCGGGCGGAAAAGCGACCCTTATCCCTGCCCGATCTCGCCGTCCATCCAGCCAAAGACATTCGTCGGGAAAATAATCTCTTGAAAATCCGCGTCCACAATATCGGCGATGCTCCGGCGGTGAATTTTTCCGTCGCGGTCCTAGATAGGGAAGGCAGAAGAATCCGTCGACAGATCGTCCGGAGACTGGACGCGCCTCTCGACTTCGTCCCCAAGACGGTCGAATTGGTTTTCGACCTGGCGAACCGCGATGGGCTTCAAATCGTCATCGACCCCGATCACAGAATCAGGGAAATCTACGAGGGAAATAACTCAGCTCCGGCTCCATCAGATCGCCCCTGATTTTTTCCAGCCGGCGGATAAACTCTCTTAAGTGGGCACGAATGCTTGGGCAAAAATTCCGTTTGTCAAACGCCGGATTCCGCTCAATCGGGATTGAGCGCGCTGATCTGGCTCCAGGTCCCGCCGTTCCACAGCCAGAGGCCGAGCCCCCCGAAATCGACGATCAATTCCAGAGCGCTGTCGCCGTCGATCTCTCCAGCGAGAAGACCCTCCGGGTTAACGCCGGAAAGCTGAGTCCAGACTCCGCTGTTCCACAACCATAATCCCAGCAGCTCAAAGTCGACCGCCGCCTCGTCGATCCCGTTCCCGTCCACGTCGGCCGCGATCATGCTCTCGGCGTTCACCCCGCTCAACTGGCTCCAGACGCTGCTCGACCACAGCCAAAGTCCCAGCGACCCAAAGTCTCCCGCAATCTCCTCTCCGCCGCCCCATATCATCCTGCCCGAGATCACCCGATCGGCAAAAACACCGCTCAACTGCGTCCACGCGCCGCTGTCCCACAGCCACGTCCCCACCGCCCCCAGACCGGCGGCGACCCCTTCGTTCCCAAGCCCGGACGCATCCACCGCCACCATCGTGTTCGGGTCGGCCGAGGTCAGCTGGTTCCAGGCGGGGCCAGAGGCTGTCCAGAGCCATGCCCCGATCATCCCAAAATCCGCTATCACCTCATCGTTCCCATTGTTGTCCACATCCACCGCGATGATGTTTTGGGGATCATACGGAGTCATCCCGAACAGATACCCGCTTTCCTGCCTCCAGCGCAATCCCCCCGCTCCAAAATCGATGATCAACTCTTCAAGGCCGTTGTTGTTCGAGTCGACGGCGATCAGATACTCGGCGTTATTCGCGCTGAGCTGGCTCCAGATTCCCCCGTTCCACACCCACAGCCCGAGAGAGCCGAGGTCTACCGCAAGCTCATCATCGCCGTTGCCGTCGATGTCAAAGGGAACCATGTTCTCCGGATTATTGGTCGAAAGCTGCGACCACGTGCCCCCGTTCCACATCCAGATGCCGGATGTACCGAAATCGATGACGGCTTCGTCCACTCCGTCTCCGTCGAAATCGCCCACCGCGTGCTTTTGGACCGGGTCCTCGAAATAGTAAACCCTGGCCACAAAGGCATCATCGAGGCCATTTTGAGTCAGGTCCGGACCCACGGTTTCGGGAAAAGTCGCTTCGGTGGATGAAGTCCATCCTGTGATATAAGAATTCCCCGCTCCATCCACAGCAATTCCGTAGCCATAATCGTCAGAAGAGCCGCCGATGTAGCCGCAGTAGGCAAGCTCCGTCCCCGCAGCGTTCACCTTGGCCACAAAGGCGTCAGGGCCTCCGCCATTGTGAGTCAGGTTCGGCCCCACGGTTTCAGGAAAAGTCGCTTCGGTGGAATAAGTATATCCTGTGATATATGAATTCCCCGCGCCGTCCACGGCAATCCCGTAACCATAATCGGAAGAAGAGCCGCCGATGTAGCCGCAAAAGACAAGCGCCGTCCCCGCGGCGTTCACCTTGGCCACAAAGGCATCAACACCGCCATTGTGAGTCAGATCCGGCCCCACGGTTTCAGGAAAAGTGGCTTCGGTTGAATTCGTATCTCCTGTGATATAAGAATTCCCCGCTCCATCCACAGCAATTCCGCAGCCATAATCGTCAGAAGAGCCGCCGATGTAGCCGCAAAAGACAAGCGCCGCCCCCGCAGCGTTCACCTTGGCCACAAAGGCGTCAGGGCCTCCGCCATTGTGAGTCAGGTTCGGCCCCACGGTTTCAGGAAAAGTCGCTT
>CAZNVB010000003.1:0-3727 GCA_964576265.1 uncultured Eubacteriales bacterium
GATCAGGCTGGGCTCGCTCTGAGCTTGAGGACGATTTCCGAACGGATGAACTTATTCGGCTCTCCGGACGGGATCGGGATGAGCAGGCCGTTCTCCGAGAGCTGCGCTCCGGTCGCCGATTCCACCAGTCCGGCCTTCGTCAACCCTAAAACATAGCTCTCGCCGGACAATCCTTCAACGGTGAGCTTCAGATCGTCGGCTTCCCGATGGATGTCGATGATCTTCAAACCGCGATCGCCGTCGCCAACCCGGAAGGCCGCCGCCGGCGGCAGGATTTCGGCAGTCGGAAGGAAAGCGATCTCAACGATCTCCCTGCCGGTCAGGGGGAACTCGACCGAGGGCTGGACGGCCCGCTTTCCGGCCCGGACCTTGACGTCCAGCCTGCCGCCGTTAAGGGACGCATCTCGAATCGCGGTTCCCGGGCCGAGAATGGGCGCGAAACGCAGTCGGTAGCCCGAGTCGGGACGGGAATTCACCTCCAGCCTGATTTTCGCCTCTTCCCGCCGATACCGAAAACCAAAACTCTCGCCGCCGACCCAAAAATTCCCGACCTGAACTTCAGGCCAATCGGCGGGAAATCGCGGCTCGAACACAAGCTCTTTTTTCTCCGCGTCGCCGCCGAGTCCGAGGAGCCCGCGGACGAACGGCAGGACGAAACCGCCGGCTGAGAAGCCCTGATGGGCGACGGCCTCTTCAGGCCATCTGGCGAGCGCACCGGAATAAAGCTCGGTCGCGTTCCCGAGCGCATTGTCGAACAGGTGCTCGGCGTTTGCCGCGAGAAGCTGATAACCTTGAAGGAAGTTATGGTGCTTAAAATGAGCTGTCGCCGCAATCCCGGTGAGGAACGGCCAGACGGCGCCGTAATTGTAATTGAGGGGCTCGTAAAGAGAGCTCTTCGTCGAAAGGATCCGGACTCCCCAATCGGTCGTCAGCTCGGAAGCGCCCATTTTTTTGAGCGCTTCGGCCGCCCTCTCTCCGTCTGCCAAACCCCACATCAACGCATAGGCGCACCAGGGCGTCAGCTCCTTGACGAGTTTCCCTTCTTTATTGAAGGCGTAGGAATACTGGCCGAGTTCCGCGTCCCAGAATTTTGCCTCGAGCGCGGCCTGCGCCTTCTGGAAATCTGCCCCGGCCCGGGAAGCCAGTTTCTCGTCCTCCATCGCCCGGGCCAAACTCGACATCGCCCGGGCGGCCTGCGTCCAGACCGCGGCGAGATAGATGTCCGTTTGAATTCCCGTCAGAGAGCCGAACTCGAGCGCGCCCAGGCCGGCTTTGGAATTGTCCATCAAGCCGTCGCCTTCGGCGTCCGTCGTCAGACACCAGTCATAGGCGCGGCGCAGCGAGGGCCAGCTCTTTTTGAGGAATTCTCGGTCGCCGGTCCAGAGAAAATAATCATGGAAAGCGACGATATAGAAGGGCGTCGTATCACCGTGGATATAGCCGTAAGGGTAGTCTTTGAACCAGTCGATATATCCTGCGGCCTGGGAAAGCTCATGGGCCATTTTTCCATCGTCCCTTTGCCATTTTTGGGTAAAAGCGAGCGCCTCCCTGGCGGCGTCGGACGCGCCGTAGCCGATCAAACTCAGCGAATTGAGATAGGCGTCGGTGCCGAAAAACCAGCCGAAGCCTGGACGCCCTCCTGTGCCCGACAGGCCGAGGCCGGCGATAAGACCCCTGCCGAGGTCCGGGTTGTCCACCCGAAGGTTGTCGAACGAGACTTTCGCCCATTCAAGGGCGAGATCGAGCTTCGAAACCGGCGTTCTGACGCGAACCGTGTTTTGTCTCAAATTGCGGTAATGCGCGCGAGCCTCCGAGTAAACGGCTTTTGGGTCGGCGGCCAGCTTTTCGTAAATCTTCCTGATGTCTTCTCTTTTTCCCTTCCCGCCGGCCATGACGATGGGAATGAGTTTGCCCTGCACTTCCTCCGGCCTCTCGACGGCGATGGTGAATTCATTCGGCAAGTCGGAGAGCATGTGGGCGGGCGTGTAAGAGATGCCCCGGGCTGTCGGCGAGCCCACAAAAGCGTGGTTTTTTCTTGCCGGCTCGGAAATCAGGTAGGCCTTGAGCTGAGCGTCCCAATAGGCGTACTGGCCGCCGACCCCGGCCGGCCACATCGGCTGAAGGACAGGCAGGAAACCGGCCACGATGGTCAGGGGCTCGGTCGCCTTCACATCAAGAAGGATGAGGCCGCCCGGCTCGCTCATCGAAGCGATAAAAATGGCCTTCACCGTGAACGACTGATACGCGTAGGTGATGACGGTCGCCGCCGGAGTGACCTCGATCGAACGGACGATCTCTTTCCCCGGGACCAGCCGGGTGCTGTTCTTGAGCAGGAAGGAAAACTCGAAATTGCGGAAGATTTTCAATGGATACGCCCAGGCTTCGAACGTCCCGCTTTCCAGGCCGAGGATAGCGAACTTGCGGCCGACTTTGTCAAAATACGTGTTCGGCTGAGCCGGTCGCTCGAGCGTCATCTCATCACGCTCAATAGGAAAGCCCGGAATTAATCCTTCCTGAGCTCCCGCCGGCCCGGCGAGAATCGCGGCGAAGACGATTCCCCAAACAAAGAAATTCCGGATAAAGATGATTTTTTTCATTCCTCTCCCTCGATTAAAGGGATCTTGATGCAATTCGGTACTTCAGAACTTCAGGAATTATATGTAAGCGGCGCTGCGATTTCAAATCCGATCCCGGAAGAAAATTCAATGGCCTACAGATCGGAGCTCAGGCGCAAAGCCTGGATGCCGTCTCGGTGACCAACAACACTCCTGAATTCCGGCAGATCATGAGGCTCAAGATCGAGAACAGGCTGGAAGCGGGCCGTTTCTAACTCGGTTTCATATTTTTCCTGCAGCCGGAAGATTTTTCCACTTGAGCTTCAGGGCCACATTGACCAAGATGATGAGCACGGGGACTTCGAGCAACGGCCCGATTTTGCTCATCGAATGCAAATGGGGCGAGAAGAACCTTGCGCCATCGGTTGTCTATTTCAAAGAGAGGCTCGGCGTGCCGCTGGCGATTCAGGTCGGCGGCATTCCAGGAGTCTTAAGACAATACCAGCGGGGAGTTTTTCTTTCTGGATATGATCGCCTCTTAACCTTGCTTCCTTAGAGATTATGATGGCCATCTCTACTGCCCACAGGGGAAAGGGAACGGGCGTCTCGATAAACGCGGATCTTCTAAAGTAGCGAGAGAATTGCCGGCCGCTGTCCTAAAGGATCCATTTCCGCCGGATGTTTCGCAAACTGGCGATAAACAGAACCACGCAGAACGCCGCCAGGACGCTGAAATTCAGGGCCGGCGGCATCCCTCCGGCACCGCGGACAGCCCCGTGAAGAAGATCGGCCCCATAGGTCAGCGGCAAGATATGGGACAGCGGCCGGAGCCAGAGGGGCAGACGCTCAACGGGAAAAAACAATCCGCAGAGAAAGATCATCGGAAAGCGGATGAAGTTCGAGAACGTCTGGGCCTCGAAAACCTCGCTCACCGAAACGGCGACAAAAAGGCCCAGAAATGTAGAGCTGACGGCGATCAGGAAAACGGCGGGAACGACGGTGCCCCAGGCTACCCCATGAAGGTCGGCGACGAAGACCGCTATCAAGACCGGCACGAAAGCGTTGATCACGCCGAAGAGGATGGCGCCCGTCGTCTTGGCCAGCATCAGCATTTCGAGCGATATCGGGGCGAGGAGCAGGCGCTCGAAGGACCGGCCCTTCTTTTCGAATGT
>CAZNVB010000004.1:0-2883 GCA_964576265.1 uncultured Eubacteriales bacterium
TTTCCATGCCCCGTCAGGTCTTCTATCTCGGCCGCTGGATCCGCCATTCCGACTGGTATCCCGACCGCCGAATCCGGCTTTTTCGTAAGGGCAGCGCCCGGTGGGAGGGAGAATACGTCCACGAAAAACTCGTCGTCGAGGGAAAAGTCGGAAAGCTCAGAGGCCCGATCCACCACTTCACCTACCGGAACATCCACGAGCATCTCGCCCGGATCAACACCTTCTCCGACCTTGCGGCCCAAAAGCTCTATGCCCGAAAAAAGAAAGCTCGCTGGTTTCATTTTATCTTTCTGCCCTTTTTCCGCTTCTTCCGGGCCTATCTTTGGAAACTGGGTTTTCTCGACGGCTTTGCCGGGCTTACCATCTCCGTCCTCACAGGATATGCTGTCTTTGTTCGCTACGCCAAACTCCGAGAAATCTGGAAAAAAGGAGAACGGATTGAGCCTTTTCCATATTGACGCCGGAAAGGAATGGCGAGGGGGGCAGCGCCAGTCTCTTTTTCTCGTCCGGGAGTTGAGGAAAAAGGGCTATCGGGTTTTTTTTGTCGTTCAGCCGGGGAGCCCGCTTGCGCGAAAGGCCGGGGAAGCCGGGGTTCCCGTTCTCCCCCTCAAAATGCGGAACGAGGCCGACCTCCTGGCCGCCTGGAAATTGAGCCGGGCGATGAGGAAGAGGCGCTGTCGGCTGGTCCATTTTCACGACGCCCACGGCTTGGCTGTCGGTGCCACAGCCGCCCGCTGGGCCCGCGTCCCTCTTCGCTTCATCTCGCGCCGAGTGGATTTTCCGCTGCCCAACAACGCTTTCTCCCTCCGAAAATACACCAAAGAGATCGACGCCGTCATCGCCATCTCCGAGGGTGTGAAGAAGGTTCTTCTGAGCGCCGGGGTCCCCTGGTCGCTCATCCATGTCATCCCATCGGGAATCGATTTTTCTCCCTTTTGGGAGGTGAAAGACCGGGGTTTTCTCCGCCGGGAGTTTTCCTTTTCGCCCGACGATTACCTGGTCGGGATTGTCGCCGCCCTGGAAGATCATAAAGGTCATACCGACCTCATCCAGGCGGCAAAAATCTTGAAAGACGCCGCCCCGCGAATTCGGATCATCGTCGTCGGCACGGGGTCGCTTCGATTGACGCTCGACAAACAGGCGCGCGACCTGGGTGTCGAGGACATTGTTTTTTTTCTCGGTTTCCGGGAAGATGTCCCCAGAATTCTCGCCTCTCTGGACCTTTTTGTCCTGTGTTCCCATCTCGAGGGAATGGGAAGTTCCTTGCTCGATGCCATGGCCAGCCGGCTTCCCATCGTGGCCACGCGGACGGGCGGCATCCCGGAGGTCGTCGCTCACAATGAGACCGGACTTCTCGTCCCGCCTCATGATCCGCCATCCCTGGCCGGAGCGATCCTCGAGCTCTATCGAGATCGAAAGCGCGCCGCGCGGCTGGCCGAAAAGGGGTTGGATGTCGTCCGGAGCAAGTTTTCCGCCGAGGCGATGGCGGAGAAAGTCATCACTCTCTACGAGCATTGCGCCACCCAGAAGCGAGTTCCTCTGATTGCTTGATTCCTCTCCTTTGAGTGTGATAGGTTTTATGGACGAGAGAGGGCTTCATGATTGAACGAGTCGAGCTGGCGCTCCTTCATCTTCCCTATGTACATTTTTTCGAGACGAGTCTCGGCCGCGAGGAAGGCCGGACATTTCTGATCGTTAAGATCTATTCGGAGGGGTTGTGCGGCTACGGCGAAGTCGTAGCTTCCGCGGACCCTTTTTACAGCTATGAAACGACTTCGACGGCCTGGCTCATGCTGGAGAACTACCTCATCCCGCTTCTCTTCAAAAAGGGAATTTCGCGGGCGGAAGATTTTTACCGTGAGGCAAAAAAATTCCGCGGCCATCCGATGGCCAAAGCCGGGCTCGAGCTGGCCCTCTGGGACCTGCAGGCCAAGAAGGCCGATGTTCCTCTCTGGCGGCTTTACGGAGGAATTCATGAGGAAATTCCGGTGGGTGTCAGCCTGGGGATTGAAAACTCCGTCCGTGAGCTGATTGAACGGATCATCTCTTTTTGGCGGGAGGGATATAAAAGAATCAAGATCAAGATCAAACCCGGTTGGGATTTTGAAGTGGCCAAGACAATCCGGAAGGAATTTCCCAACATCCCCCTTCAAGCCGACGCCAACGGCGCCTATAGCCTGAAAGATATGGAAATCCTCAAAATGCTGGACGAGTTCAACCTTCTGATGCTCGAACAGCCGTTTCCTCCCTACGATCTCTGGGACCACAGCCGATTGCAGAAAGCGATCAAGACGCCGCTCTGCCTGGACGAGAGC
Organism: uncultured Eubacteriales bacterium; assembly: GCA_964576265.1. GTDB lineage: Bacteria > Acidobacteriota > Aminicenantia > Aminicenantales > UBA8522 > CAZNVB01. The sequence goes on from CAZNVB010000004.1 coordinate 2,316, forward strand.
ATCCTCTCCGAAGACGCGGCCCGACAAGCCATCGAGATGGGAAGCTGCCGAATCATCAACATCAAGGTCGGGCGAGTCGGCGGACTGGTCGAAGTCCGGAAGATTCACGACCGTTGCCGCCGGGAAGGGATCCCGGTCTGGTGCGGCGGGATGCTCGAATCGGGCATCGGCCGGGCCCATAATCTCCACATCGCCTCGCTTCCCAACTTCAAGCTCCCGAGCGATCTTTCGGCCAGCAAGAGGTATTACAAGGAAGATCTCATCGACCCGCCGATCGAACTCGAGGCGGACGGCACGATCAAAGTCCCCGTCGGCCCGGGAATCGGCGTCCAGCCGGTCGACGAACGGATCAAGAAGGCAACCATTCGAGAAGAGGTCTTTCGACCATAACCTCCGGCGATTATCTGGGGGAGATCGGCGCTCGCAGAGCTGACCTTTGCGGAATGGTTCCGGTTGTGACGAGCGGTGCCGGTAGGGCGCGTGTCCTTTCTTCCTGGGGTCAAATTCTAAGCAAAAATAAGGATCCGCAAGAGGCCTTCGTCTTGAATAAATATGATAAAACCTATAG
>CAZNVB010000005.1:0-22090 GCA_964576265.1 uncultured Eubacteriales bacterium
CACTTGAAATTGATGCCGGCCCGGATGCTAGGGTCGTAGCGGCGAACTTCCAGGATGAGCCGGGCCATGTGATCAGAGCCTCCCCACGCGGGGAGTCCAGCGGCGCGCGGAAAACCATTCACTGTGGTGATCCGGCCGTCAATTCCCGCTATCTCTTTTATTGTCATGGGCTCTGGTAAGGCGTAGACGATATTGGCGCGCACTTCAGGGATGAGCAGGGAAAAGTGGCGGGATTTCTCGAGCATGGCCAGGGCGCTGACGAGATTGCCGAGGACAAGGTCTTTCTCTTCCTTTGCTGATTTCATCCTCTTATCCCTGAAGTGTGCTGAAATAAGCGGCCCAGAAGGGGTCAACTTTCACCGGTTTTAGCTCCTCCCTTTTGCCATCACGGCGGACGAAGATGTGCCCGCTGGCAGTGAATTCCCCGATGTCAAAGGCTGAAATACCGTTTTTCTCGAGCTCCTTGATCATCCGGGGAGTTCTCTCGGGCGGAGCGGCGATGATCAGGGTCCCCTCACTGATGGAGATCAGTGGGTCGATGGCGAAATACCGGCAGACCGCCTCGACTTCCTCAGGCACGACGATTTTGTCCTCGTAAACGGTTACTCCGATTCGGGAAGCGATGGCCATCTCGGCCACTCCGTTGAGAAGCCCTCCTTCTGTGGCGTCATGCATGGCATGGGCATAGGGAGCGGCCGTAAGGGCATCTTTGACCACGGTCATTTCCATCATCATTTTTTTCGCTTTGTTGAGGAGCCCTTTTCCCAACTTCTCTCGAAGAGCCTTTTCCGCCTGATAGGCAAGAATGCCCACCGCTTCGATAGCCGGGCCTTTAGTGATGATGAGGCGGTCACCGACTCGGGCGTTGTTCGCTGGCGTGATTTGATCTTTTCGGCCAATGCCGATCATCGTGCAGCCACCGTTGAGCGGATAGCCGATTCCCGGATAAATGCCCGTGTGCCCGCCGACGATGGCAATCCCCAGCTTTTCGCATTCTTCATGAACTTGCTTCCACGTCATTTCCAGCACCGAGTCTTCCGTTCCTGGCGGGAGCATGAGGCAGATGGTCATGTAGCGAGGCGGGACCCCCAGGCAGGCGACGTCGCTGGCACAGATGTGGACAATCGCCCAGCCAAAAAAGGGCATGATGACGGGCATGCCGAAGGTCGGATCCTCCTTGATCACCATGACGAGGTCATCCGTCAGTTCGATCACTCCCGCGTCCACACCATGCTGGGGCCCGATCATCACACTTTTATCCTTATTCCCAAGGTAAGGGTAGATCATCGTATCGAATGTTTCTCGGTCCACCTTTCCAATGTGGGGAAGCATCTTCTCCTCCTTGTTTCTTTCCGGATTATTTTAGACCAAAACAGGCCAAATAGAAAAGCCACGGGGATCTTTTTTCCACTCTCTCTTATTTTTCACCTGGAGGGTCGGTTTAGATAAGCGAAACGGGAAAGCTTGCCGAAGAGTTTCTGCCTCGGTTAGATTTTAGATGACTCGACGCGTCCGGTTGACAGAAATCCCGCCGACCGGATAATATAATTTCTGAAGTGAGGAGGAAAGATTCATGTTCTATTGGGATTATACATTCCTTTTTTTGATTCCGCCCCTGCTTCTCGCCTTTTACGCTCAGGCGAAGGTCCGGGGCACCTATGCCAAATACAGCCGGATCGGAGCGTCCTCCGGGATCTCGGGTGCCCGGATGGCTCAGGAAATCCTGAGTCTGGGCGGCGCTCATCAAGTCAAAATCGAGGAGACTCAAGGTCAGCTGAGTGATCACTATGACCCGCGAAAAAAGGTCCTCCGCCTCTCTCCGGGAGTCTATGAGAGCACGAGTATTGCCGCCCTCGGGATCGCCGCTCATGAAGCCGGGCATGCTCTTCAGCACCACACGGGATATGCGCCTCTCCATCTCCGGAACGGCATCTATCCTGTCGCCAGCCTCGGCTCGACTTTGGCCTTCCCCCTGTTTCTCATCGGGTTTTTCATGAGCTCCAAAGGGCCGAACATCCTGATGGACATCGGCATCCTGCTTTTTGCCGGTGCCGTTCTGTTCAGCGTGATCACCCTGCCCGTCGAGTTCAACGCTTCCAGCCGGGCGGTGACTCTTCTCGGAGAGCGCGGCTACCTCAAGGGTCAGGAGCTCGACGGAGCCAAAAAGGTGCTCTCCGCGGCCGCCTTGACCTATGTCGCTTCAACGGCCATGGCCGCCATGCAGCTCCTGCGCATGTTTCTCCTCCGTCAATCAAGGGATTAGAGGCCCTAGCCTCTCCACGCCGGGTTTCGCAGTCGGCGTCTTCATCTTCGAAAGGCAAACCGAGGTTTTTTCTCCGGCCTTGACACTCCGCGTCGCCGGTGATAGAAAAAATCTCCTTATCGTCTTCCCAAGGAGGAAAAAATGTCGGTTGGATCAAAGCTCAAAACTCCCCTGGCGGGAATGATTCTTCTCGCCCTTATTTTCTCGCCGGCCGCAGCTCAAACGCCGCCGGAAAAATTCCTCGGCCACCAAGTCGGCGCCGACCGCAAACTCGCCGACTACAACCAGATCAAGGCCTATTTCGAAATGCTCGACCGGGAATCGCCGAAGCTCCAACTTTTCACCATCGGCGAGAGCACGCTCAAAAAACCGATGATCATGGCTGTCATCACCTCGGAAGAGAACATGGCCCGGCTTGACTACTACCGGCAAATCGTCCGTCGGCTCCGCGACCCGCGCGTTCTTCCCATCGAAGAGGCGAAGAAGCTGGCTAAAGAGGGAAAGGTTTTCGTCCTCATCACTTGCAGCCTCCACGCCACGGAAATTGCCGCCAGCCAGATGTCGATGGAATTCGCCTACAAACTCGTCACCGGCGATACGCCGTTCGATTCCGAAAAAGTCCTCCGCGAAGTCGTCGTCCTCCTCATCCCGACGCACAACCCGGACGGCAACCAGATGGTCGTGGATTGGTACCGGAAATATGTCGGGACGAAGTATGAAGGAGGACCGATGCCCTGGCTCTATCATCATTACGCCGGGCACGACAACAACCGCGACTGGTTCATGTTCAACCTGAGCGAAACCCGGGCCGTGACCAAGGTGCTCTATCACGACTGGCTCCCCCAGATCCACATCGACGAGCATCAGATGGGATCGACCGGCGCGCGGCTTTTTGTCCCGCCGTTTATGGACCCGCCCGTGCCGAACGTCCAGCCGTTGCTCTGGCGCGGAGTCAACCTCTGCGGCGCCGCCATGTCTTACGACCTTCAGAAAAACGGCTTCAAGGGCGTGGTCCACGGCCGGAGCTATACCGGCTGGTGGATCGGCGCCTGCGACGACACCTCCTGGCTCCACAATGTCGTCGGCTTGCTGAGCGAGATGGCCTCCGTCCGGGTGGCGACGCCGGTCTATGTCGAGCCGAACGAAATCCCTCAAACTTATTATGAGAAACGAATGGAATTCGTCGACCCCTGGCCGGGCGGCTGGTGGCGGCTCCGCGACCTCGTCGATTACGAGCTCACCCTCTCGCTCAGCTTGGTGAAGACGGCCTATCTTCATAAAGAGGACTTTCTTTTCAATTTCTATCAGATGTACAAGAATTCGATCGAGACAGTCGATAAAAATCAGCCTTTCGCCTTCGTTATTCCGGCTGCTCAGCATGATTCTTTGACGGCGCTGCGGATGATCGATATCCTGATGCTCGGCGGCGTGGAAGTTCATCAAGCGAAGGCTGATTTTGTCGCCGGAGGGAAGATCTATTCGGCCGGCTCCTTCGTCGTCAAGATGGCCCAGCCTTATAAGCCCTATGCCTGGGCGCTCCTCGAGCGGCAAAAATATCCGGACCTGCGGCAGTACCCCGGCGGTCCGCCGATTCCGCCCTACGATAATGCCGGCTGGACGCTGCCGCTCCAGATGGGAGTCGCCTGCGACCAGGTGAACGAACCCTTCGCAGCCCGGCTGGAGCTGCTCGACCGGCCTCCTCTTCCCGAGCCCAAGGCGCCGCCGGCCTCAGCGGACTATTTCGTCCTCGACTGTCGGGCCAACGCGGCTTTCGGGGCGACCTTCGCTCTCCTCGGAGAAAAGGCCGAGGTCTACCGCTCCCGGGAAAAAGTCAAAGGATTGGGTTTCGAAGCCGCCGTCGGGAGCTTCCTGGTCAAGAACACACCTTCGGTCCAAAAAATTCTGCCTCGGATTCTCGATAAATATCGCCTCACGGCCTACGGCCTAACTGAAGCCGAAGCCGCCGCAACGCCGAAATCTCCTCTCGCCAACCCCCGCATCGCACTCTATCAGTCCTGGCGCGGCAACATGGACGAGGGCTGGACGCGCTATGTCTTCGACGACCTGGGCGTTCCCTACCAGACCATTCACAACGACGCCTTCAAGGGCTCCAAGGATAAGAAGGTCGACCTCAAATCGCGTTTCGACGTCATCGTCTTCGCCGATGAAAGCCCCGATATCATCAAGACCGGCAAACCGAGTCCGAACTCGGAATTCGCCCGCTACTTCACGGCCAATTTCCCGCCGGAGTACGAGGGCGGGATCGAAAAGGATGGCGTCGAGGCGCTGAAGGCTTTCGTGGAGGCGGGAGGAATCCTGGTGACTCTCAACGGCGCCTCTGAGCTGGCGATGAAGGACCTCGAGGCTCCGGCGAGAAATGCCCTCGAGCGGGTCGAGCGGACGCGCTTCTTTTGTCCCACGTCGCTTCTTCAGATCGAAGTCGACCCGACAGTGCCGATCGGCTATGGAATGCCGGCTAAGGCCGCGGCCATGTTCTCCGACAGCCTGGCCATCTCCACCCGAATTCCGCCGGCCGAATGGGACCGCAAGGTCGTCGCGTCTTACGCGGAAAGCGATGTTCTTCTCAGCGGCTGGCTCCTCGGCGAAGACATGATCGCCCGCAAGGCGGCCGTCGTCGACGCGACGTTCAAAAAAGGGCACATCATCATGATCGGGTTCGTCTCGCAACACCGGGCTCAGTCTCACGGGACCTACAAATTCCTTTTAAACGCCCTCTTGTATCCGCCGCCGGAAGCGAAATGAGCTCTGCCCTCTTCAATTCTTAGAATTTTTATCGTTTTTATAAATTTGATATAATTAATTCCGTCTGGGTCGAAGAATCGAAAGATGAAAAGAGGAGGGCCGAGCATCCGATGAGCGAAGAAAAAAAGCCGAAACTGGCCATGATCGTTTTCAGCGGCGACATGGATAAGCTCTTCGCCGCCTTCAGCATCGCCGCCGGCGCCGCCGCCTCGAACATGGAGGTCGTCATGTTCTTCACGTTCTGGGGGCTTCGTGCCCTCAAGAAAAAATCCTCCACCGGACGGAGTTTCCTCGGTCGGCTCCTCGGCTGGTTCTATGGCGGCGACATCGAGCGGGCCGGTCCGAGCAGAATGAACTATGGCGGCATCGGCCGCTGGATGTTCAAAAAGATGATGAAGGCCCGGCGCGTTCCTTCCCTCTCCGAGCTTCGCCAGGCCGCCATCGACCTGGGAGTCCGGATGTACGGCTGCCGGATGAGCATGGAGGTCATGGAAATTCCCGAGGAAAGTCTCATCGATCATGTGGCCGCCTGTGTGGGCGTCGCCTCTTTCATCGAGCAGGCCCGGGAAGCCGACGTCAGCCTGTTCATTTAACGCCGCGGAGAGAGAGCGTCTTCTTTTCCTTGCCTTCCCCTGAAAACTTCTTTAAAATTGGGGGCAGTTGCTCGACTAAATTTTTAAATGGTGAATTTTGCCCCATTTAAGAAAATCTTTTTCCGGCCTCCGTCCCCCCGCCTCTTTTCTGCCCGAGCCGGAGCAGAAATTGAAGGATCAATCCGGCGGTTGGCCGAAGCCGAGAGCCGCGTTTCCGATCTCATCGGCAAAAACGCCGATTCCATTCTCGTCGTCGACCGGAGCGGAACGGTCCTCTTCGCCAGCCCGGCCGCCCAGGCCTTCTTCGAAAAGAGCGAAAAGGAATTTCTGGGCCGGCCGTTCGGCTTTCCCCTGACCGGCGGCCAACTCGCTGAAATCGAAATCTCCGGCCCGGACGGCCTGGTCAAGACGGGCGAGATGGAGGTGATCGACGTCAAGTGGCGGGGAGCGCCGGCCTCCCTGGTCACCATCCGGGACATCAGCGCCCGCAAGCAAGCCGAGCAGCTCAAGCTCGAGGTGGAAAGACACATCCGCCTGGAAAAGCTCAAAGACGACTTGATCAACACCGTCTCCCATGAGCTTCGAACGCCTCTGGCGATTACCAAGGAGGCGATCAGCCTGGTTCTGGAAAAGGTTCCTGGGGAAATCAACGACCAGCAGGCCGAGGTCCTGGGGATCGCCAATAAAAATATCGAGCGCTTGGCGAGGATCATCAACGAGCTTCTGGATGTCTCCAAGATCGAGGCGGGCAAGGTCGACCTGAAAAAAGACGATATCGATCTTTCCGCTCTGATCCGGCTCACCGCTCAGACATTTGAAGGAAAGGCCCGGGACAAAGGACTCGAGCTGCGGGTCGAACTGCCGGAGGAACCGATTCTCGGCTATGCCGATGAGGACAAACTCAGCCAGATTTTCACTAACCTTGTCGACAATGCCATCAAGTTCACAAACCAGGGATCGGTCGAGATCGCGGCTCGAGACGGCGAGGAGGAAATCACCTGTCGAGTCAGCGATACGGGAGCCGGGATCGCCCGGGAAGATCTGCCCCGGATCTTCGACAAATTCACCCAGTTCGGACGCAAAGATGGTCCAGGCGACCGGGGAACAGGGCTCGGCCTGGCCATCGTCAAGGGCCTGGTGGAGCTTCACGGAGGCACCATCCGGGTCGAAAGCGAGCTCGGCCGCGGGACAACGGTCAGCTTCAGCCTTCCTAAAATGAGCTTCAATGCCATTTTGAAAGAGAACCTGTCAGCCATGGTTCAGGAAGCGGCCGAGAGGAAAAGCGTTTTTTCTCTCCTCATCTTCGCGGTTGCGGACTTTTCCCGCTTGATCGACGAAGACCGAGAGCGAGTCGAACAGGCCATGAAAGAGATGGCCGATCGATTGAGGAAGTCGTTGCGCCGACGGGGAGATCGCGTCCTTTACAATGAGGGGCGCTTTTATCTTCTCCTCCCGGAAACGAAGCGATCCGATGCGCCTTTCGTACTCGAGAGAACCCAGGAAAACCTGAGGCAGCTCATCGCGGCCGACGAATTCATGAAAGACCGGCTCCGGATTGAAGCGAAGATTCTTTCCTACCCCGAGGACGCCGTCGAGCTGGGCAAATGGATCACGCCCGAGAGAACATAGCCATGCCCACCATCCTGATCATCGAGGACGAACCCGATCAGAACAAGCTGATTCGTCTCCGCCTGGAAGCCAGAGGCTACCGAGTCATTTCCGTCGCCAAGGCCAAGGAGGGAATCGATGCCGCTCGGCAAGCGAAACCCGATCTCATTCTGCTGGACATGATCCTTCCCGACATGCATGGTCTCGACGCGGCGATCAAGTTGAAACAGATGCCCGAAACAACTTCGATCCCGATTGTCGCCATTTCGGCCGTGGGGTCGCCCGATTTCATCAAGGTCTGCCTTCAAGAAGGCATCGCCGCTTATGTCCGGAAGCCCTATGAACCCCGCGAGCTGTTCAAAATCATCGAAAAGAACGTCCGTTCAGGCGCTCCCCGAGAGAAAAAAGAAGAGTCCCGGAAGAGAACCTCGCCGGCCGGGAAAGGAGTAAAATCCTACGAAGAAGAGCTGGAGCGAATCGTCCTGGAGTTCAAAAAAAAGGCCAGCCGGCCGAAAGAAAAAAGGGCAGAAATGGGCCCGTCGACGGCTCCGGGGTCGGCACCCGGGGTGAAGCTCGAGGATTCTCTGTTCGAACCGCCTCCGAAGTCCGCCTCGCCCGAGCCGAAAGCAAAATCCATTCTGATCATCGACGATGATCCCGCATTCGTCCGGGCCGTCACGAATCATCTGGCCGAGAACGGCTATGAAGTGGCGGTCGCTCTCGACGGCCTCGGCGGCCTGAAGATGGCCTTCGAGAAGAAACCCGATCTGATCCTCCTGAACCTGGTTCTCCCAGCCGGAGGGGGAGAAGCCGTCCTGACAAACCTGCGGAAATCCAGCGAAACGGCCTCCCTTCCCGTCTTCCTTATGTCCAGCCTCCTCTCGGCCAAAAACCTCGAAGACAAGTCCAGGGAGCTCGGAGCCCAGGGCTTCATTGCCAAGCCGATCGAACCGCAAGACCTCCTCTTCATCATCGAATCCGTGGTCGGCCGATGAACCGGAAGATCGCAGCCGCTTTTCTTGCTTGGCTAAACAGGTTGAGATAAAATAGATTTAGGGGAAAAATGATATGGCCAAGGGGCGCATCCTGATCATTGACGACGAAATCGATTTTGTGAAAATGCTCCAGACCCGGCTTCAGGTCGAAGGTTACGAAGTCCTGACCGCCGGGGACGGAATCAAAGGCATTCAGATGGCCCGGCTGGAACGACCCGACCTCATCATTCTCGACATCATGATGCCCGGCATGGACGGACACATGGTCTGCGACATGCTCAAGAAATCGACCGTCACCTGGGCGATCCCCGTGATTTATCTCACCGCCAAAACCGGGCTGACCGATGAAGCGCTCGCCTTGGAAAAAGGGGCGAAGTACTTCCTGACCAAGCCCTTCAACCCGGGGATCCTCCTGGAAATGGTCCGCAGCGCGATCGAAAGCGCCGCCGAAAAGAAAAAACGGCCCCGGATCCTGATCATCGATAAAGACCTCCATTTCGCCGATGAGGCCGAGGCTAAGTTGAAACTGGCCGGGTACGAGGTCAGCTCGGCATCCGACGCCAAAGCCGGGTTGAAGGCGATCGAAGACAACCCGCCGGATTTCATTCTCCTCGATTTCACCACTTCCCATGACGATTCTCATGTCAGCGTCAAAGCCATGAGTCTCGATGAGCGTATCCGGCAGATTCCGCTCTATATTCTGGCCCCCCAATCCATCATCGACCGGTTGGACCCGGGCATGGCCAACATCGAAAAATTCATCCCCAAGCCGGTCAACTACGGCCGTCTTATTCAGATCATTCAACAGGCGGTTGGTCCGAAAAAAACCTGACCTAATCGCCGCTCAACAGGGCCACGGCTTTCTCGATATCGGAGACATCGATGATGATCGAAGCTCCCCCTCCCTTATGACTCAGCGTCCCGTAGCAGTATTCGATGTTAATCCCCTTGTTGCCGAGCTTGGTTGTGACTTCGGCCAGCGCACCCGGCCTGTTCTCCAGGTCGATCCGGAGGACATCGCGCAGCTCGGTCGTGTAGTTCAGCTTGTTGAGGACTTTGACGGCTTTGCTGACGTTCTTGACGTAAAGCTTGGCCGTGTCCTGAAAAACGCCGATCGCTTCGATGTTGATGTCGTTCTCGGCCAGATGACTGCACAGCTCGCCGAGAGTCGCCGGACGATTTTCCAGGACGACGAAGATTTCGGTGATTCTTTCCATGATTCCCCCGTTATTTGGATTCGGACCGTGTTTTCCCCAGCTCATTTTCCGATTCCGCGGGCCGGGCGAACGCCTCGCTATCTCCAGCCGCTCTTAAATACGCCGCTCTCTCCACCGTCGAACGATACCAGGCGGCAAATTCAACTTCACGATCCCTCATCCGGTAGTTATCGGGCGGGCCGCCGCGGTATTCCTCCCTGAACCAGCGAATCGTTTTCTCGAGCCAGATCATGACCGGCGTCGAGGTGAAGCCGAGTTCGCGCCTGGCCTTCTCCGTGACCAGGACAAAAGGCCGCCGGGTAAAGAGAGGCGAAAAGGATGTCCCGAGGCCCGAGGATTCCAGCACCGCCGAAGGAACATCGATGAGGTCCGGACTCCGGCCCAAGATCCGGGCTGAGGCCAGAATAAAGGACCGCAGGGTCATGATCTCGCTCTGAGCCAGGTTGTAGGCCTGTCCGACGGCGGCCGGATTGTTCAGGTTCATGGCCACGGTCCGGACGATATCCCCTTGATAGATATGGGTAAAGATATTCAGCCCGCTGTCGGGAAGGATGATCGGACGGCCGTCCTCGAGCCGTAAAAAATAGGAGTAGGCCCGGAGCGTGTAATCCCTTTCGCCGAAGACGATGGGCAGGCGAAGGATGACGACCGGAAAGCCGTCCTTTTCATGGGCCTGGCGCAAGACCGTCTCGCATTCTCGTTTGTGAAAGCCATAGAGCCACCAGTCATCCTTTTCTTCGGGTCGGGGAATGACCTCCCGGTCGAAATCCTCCTCGCGAAGAGGACATGGAAAATCCCTGGTTACGATATAAACCGAGCCTGTGCTGATGTGGATGAACCGCCCCACCCGGCCGGCGAATGTTTGGACCGCCGAGAGGCTGTCCTCAGCCTCATAGGCGATCATGTCGATGACGACGTCATACTCTTCGCGGCTTAACCGGCGACGGAACTCCTCCCGGTCCCGGCGATCTCCGGTGATGCGCCGGACCCGGGATCCGAAATCATCGGCGGTCAAACCGCGGGTAAAAAGAGATACATCGTGACCGTCGTCGATGAGGCGGCGGGCAATATGATAGCCGAAAAATCTCGTTCCTCCGATGATCAAGACCTTCATGGTCGAAGAATCGAACACCGAGCGGATCGGACGTCGGGCATTCGACGAGAGATGAAAATAAGATAACGCAAATCGACGGCCGTGTCCAGGGCTTTATCGACTCCGGAAAGCATTTTCAAGTCCGGGGCACTGATAGACCCGGCAGGGATCGAGTGGCTGCCCCATTTAATCAAAAATCTTTCCCGGGTTCAGGATCTGATGAGGATCGAAAAGGCGTTTGATGCCCTTCATCAACTCGATCTGACGCTCGTCGAGGGCCAAAGAGAGATAAGGCTTCTTGACCAGACCGATCCCGTGCTCGCCAGAAATCACCCCTCCCCTTTTCTTGCCGTCGGCATAGAGTTCCTTGCGGACGCGTTCGATTTTTGGCTTCCATTCCTCTTCGGGAAGGGGAATCATTTTCCCATCCTCATAGCGGGCTTTCATCAGATGAGTATGGATGTTTCCGTCTGCCGCGTGCCCGAAGGTCGGAAGCCAGAGGCCGGTTTGTTCCTCGAGCTCTCCGATGAATCTGACGTGGCCGGAAATCTCGGATCGGGGAACGGAAATGTCCAGGATTTCAATGGTCTGAGACTTGATCGCCTCGTAGATTTTGCTGCGGATTTCAAGAACCAGCTGCTGCTTGGCGGCCGTGTCGGCGATGTAAACGTCGACGGCCCCGTTCTCCAGGCAGACTTCGGCAACGAGCTCGCTCAAACGGTCGATTTCCTCCTCGCTCGAAGCCTCGAGGATGACGAGAAGGTCGGTCCGCCCGGTCGAGGAAGGCCAGCGTTTATCCAGGTAAACTTCGGTGATCCGGATGACTTCCCGCTCCATGAACTCAACGGCCAGAGGAAGAACTCCGCGCTCCAGGAGCAACGGAACGGATTCGATCGCGCCCTCGATCTTGGGAAACGGAACGACCAGCGAACGGCTGAACCGCGGAGAATGAAGCAACTGGACGGTCGCGCCGGTGATCACGCCCAGCGTGCCCTCCGAGCCGATCATCAGATGGAGGAGGTTGTATCCGGTGCTGCTTTTCATCAATTTGCCGCCCAGCCGGATGATGCTTCCCTGCGCCAGGACGACTTCCAACCCGCGGACAAAATTGCGGATGCCGCCGTACTTCACGGCCCGGCTTCCTCCGGCATTCGTGGCGATGAGACCTCCGAGCATGGCGCTTTCATCCCCGGGATGAGGGGGGAAAGACAGGCCGGACTCCTCGACCGCCCGGACGAATTCCATGAGCGTCACACCCGCCTCGACGACGGCGACCTGATTCGATCGGTCGATTTCCAAAATCCGGTTCATTCTTTCAAGGGAAAGAACGATCCCGCCCGGCGCGGGCACGCATCCGCCGCACAAGCCGGTCCCGCCGCCGCGCGGTGTGACCGGAACTTGATATTCGTCGGCCAGCTTGAGAATTTCCGCCACCTCCTCGGTTCTCCCCGGTTTGACAACCGCCTCCGGCATCCGGCGGATGTCGGCAAGCGAAAACTCATCATGGCTGTAGCCGTGGATTCTTTCCGGATCGGTGAGAACACATCCCGGCCCGACGATCTCGGCGAGCCGGTTCAGAAAAGGCGCGTAAATTCGATCGGGCATCGTCTCTCTCAGACCTATTTATGACAACCCCGCCGCCGTGTCAAACCCGAACCGGAAAGATTTTTAATCGCGGAGGAGTTCTTTCGCCGCTCGCGCGATATGCGAAGCGCTGATTCCAAACGCCTCCATCAGCTCAGCCGGTTTCCCCGATCGGGGGAGCTCACGGATACAGAGGTGAGCCAGCTTCGCTCTGCCGGCCAGAGCCAGGGCGACCGCCTCGCCCAACCCGCCGCGGGGAAAATGATCCTCGACGACCACGGCGCGGCCGCCCGTCTCGCTCACTTCCCGGGCAATCGTTTCCTGATCCAGGGGCTCGACGGAATAGGCGTCGATCACTCTCAAGCCGAGGTTTTCTTTTTGAAGCTCATCAGCGGCCTTCAAGGCTTCGAAGACCGTCACCCCGGCCGTGATCACCGTCACCGCATCCCCCGCTTTTTTCCTCACCACCTTCGACCCGCCGATGGGGAAGGGCTCTCCGGGAGAATAAAGAACAGGGGTGGCCGGACGCGACGTCCGAAGATAAGATATCCCTTGATGGCCGGCGAGCTCCGCCAGGCACGCTTCCGTCGAGACGGCATCACAAGGATAGAGGACGACGCATCCCGGGATCGGCCGGAAAAGCGCCAGGTCCTCGAGCCCCATCTGCGAGGGCCCGTCTTCACCGATGCTCACTCCGACATGAGAGCCGCAGAACTTGATGTTGGAAAACGAATAAGCGGCCATTCGGATCTGATCGTGAGCCCGGGTCAGGAAGGCCGCGAAGGTGGCGGCGAAAGGAATAAACCCTTTGGCGGAAAGGCCGATCGCCATGCCGACCATGTTCTGCTCGGCGATATAGGACTGGAAAGACCGTTCGGGGAAAGAGGCAAAAAATTTGTCGGCATAGGTCGAATTCTTGACATCGCCGTCGATGGCCACCACGCGGTCGTTCACCCGGCCGAGCTTTTCCAGGGCTATCCCGTAGGCCATCCGGGTGGCGGTCGGCGCGGAATAGGCCGTCCGGTCCCACGTCAGCCCAGATTTGAAACGAACTTTCGGCACCCGGAACGGTGGACGGACGAATTTCCAGGCGTCGATCCCGGGAAGTGGTCCGATTTCGGCCAGCGCCCGCTCGAGTTCCTCTGGCTGGAGCGGCTTTCCATGCCAACCGTTCTTGTCCTCGAGAAAAGAAACCCCTTTTCCCTTGATCGTCTTAGCCAAAAGGACGGCCGGGCCGCCCTCTTTTCGGACCCGGTTGAAGGCATCGAGAATGGCGCCGATGTCGTGGCCGTTGAGGCGATGAACGCGCCAGCCGAACGCTTTGAATTTTCGGCTGTAGGCGGCGATATCGTGGCCGTGCATGGTCGGATCCGATTGGCCGAGCCGATTGATGTCCACGATGGCGATGAGGTTGTCGAGACCGAAATGGACGGCCGCGTTGGCCGCTTCCCAGACCGCTCCTTCGGCGCACTCCCCGTCTCCAAGCAGGACAAAGGTCCTGGCCGGCGAGCCGGCCATTTTTTGCGCCAGAGCCAGGCCGACTCCGACCGAGAGTCCCTGGCCGAGAGAGCCGGTCGCCGCCTTGACCCATTTCATCCGCGGCGTCGGATGCCCCTCGAGCTCGGAGGTGATCTTCCGCAGCGCGCCAAGCCGGTTGAGGGGGATGATACCCGCTTCGGCATAGGCGGCCCAGAGGATCGGCGCAGCATGCCCTTTGGAAAGGACAAATTCGTCATTTCCCCAATCTGCTGCATCGCGGACGTTGTACCTCATCTCGCTGAAAAAAAGGCAGGCGGCAAGATCGGCCATGGACAGGCAGGTCGTCGGATGGCCCGACCCGGCAGCCGTGGTCATGGTCAGAGAATGAATCCTCAGCCGGGTGGCGATTTTTCTCAGAGCGTTTTCTCTCGTCGTCATCTTCTCGATCCTTTTTTGATGAATTCAACCTCGATCAGGCGCAAAAAAGCAGAATATGATATCAAAAAAACTTAGAAAATCGAATCCCTTTCGACGAGTTCAATTCGCCTTTCTTTATCTTAGGTCCGAAAGATCGGCGAGCTGCTTCCTGGCAGGCAGAAAATAAGGATAGAGCCGAAGCGCCTTCAGGAATTCCTCCTGGGCCTCTTTTTTCTTGCCCTTTCCACGCAGACCAAGGCCTAAAAGATAATGAAAATTGGCCTGCCGCCTTCCGATCGATTCTTTCTCTCCGAACTTGGCGAAATAATCCATCGCTTCGCTCCTGGCCAAGCCGTCTTGGGCAGAGCGGATCAGCCCGTCAAAGACGCAGCGGGCCTCTCCTTCCCGCCCGAGCTTGAGCCAGGAGAGGCCCTGATAATAGGCGCATTCCAGAGAGCCCGGCGACTCGGCCACCGATCGTTCAAACGCCGCCCGAGCATCCCCCAATTTGCCCAGGGCGAGAAGCGCCTCGCCGATGAAATAGAAGACTTCCCCGGCTCTCCCTCCTCTCGCCGGCTTCCCGACTTCCAGGTTCTCAGGGTATTCAAGAGCGGATTCGAAATCTTTAAGTGCCTGGACCGGGTTTCCCTCGGCCAGGGATTTTTGCCCTCGGCCGAGGCAGGCATCGACAAAGACATCATGGATCCCGCCGCCGCCTTCCCAGACATGAAAATGATGATTCCGCAAGAGCTCGATGGCCCGGTCATAGCGGCCGAGACCGACGAGAAGCGCGATCTCCTTTGAAAGGGCGTCATCCCTCCGGACAATGACATCATGATTTCGTTCCAGGACTTCAAGCCTGGCTTCAGGAGAGACTCCGGCAAGGTCGGCAACCTCTTCCCATTCGAAATAGAGACGCGGGTCCTGCGGGGCTCGAGCAATGGCCTTCTCCAGGGAAGCGACTCCAGCGGGGAGATCCCCTTTGACACGGGCATAAGCGATCCCGAGGTTTCTGTGGACGGCGGCGGATGAGTCATCCAGAGCGACCGACTTCTCCCATTCGAAGATCGCTTTTTCCGGCTGCAGCTCAAAAAGGAGATTCCCGAGATAATGCACCGCCCGGGCATTCCGCGGATTTTCCCTTTCGGCCCATTCGAGAACCGGGATGGACTCCAGACGGAAGGGAAAACAAAAATCTGAAGGTCTGTCGGACGCCCGGCGGAGATAGCCCCCAGCCTCGCCTTCTTTCCCAAGATGGTGGGAGTAAAACGCGAGATAATAAAAGAGCATCGGGTTTTGACCGGCTTCGCCGCTTTCAGCCTCGATCCGGGAAAGAATTTCCTTCGCTTCCTCAAAAAAACCGCACCGACTGTAGTCGAGGGCAAGCTCAAGGTGATTCTGAAGGTCGCTCCGCATTCGACTCCGGAGCACTTTCCGGACCTCTCGAGCTTCGTCCCCCCGACCGCAGGAAGAGAGAATCAAGCTCAGTTCGTTCGCCGCCCAGAAATCAAGAGGATCCCGGCTCAAGCTTTCTCGGGCTTCTTTTTCCGCCTCTTCGAGACGTCCCGATTTTCTCAAAAGGACCGCTCGTAAAAAATGTGCTTGCGGGTTGAGAGCGTTCGAGGCAAGCGACCGGTCGATCGAATCGAGCGCCACTTCCCAATCTTTCCGTCGGGCAGCGATTTCGGTGAGCCGGGCATTCGCCGGCGCCGCCCAGGCGGCGTTCCAGGCGGCTCTCGAAAGCGCCGACCAGGCTTCATTCTCTCTGCCCTGGGCGTCAATCGCCAAGCCCAGGTAATATAAAGCCTCCCCGTCTTTTGGCCGGGTGTAATTTCTGCTCTGCCGGGAAACAGCCCGCCGGAGCGCCTTTTCCGCCTCCTCGTTCATCCCCCTCATAAGATAAAGACGTCCCAGAGCCGTGTTCACCCGGCTGTCATCCGGATCCCTTTTCAACGCTTCCTTATAATAGGAAACCGGGTCGATGGCGGGGTGATGGAACTGCTCGATGCGGAGGCCTGTAAGATAAAGCTCCTCAACGGTCGCGATTTGACCCGGCGCCGGCGGCGGAACGACCCGCTCGGGAAGAGGGCCCTCCTTTTTTTCGGGCGGCCGGAAGCTGATCAATTCTTCCCCGTCGGCAGAAAAAAGGGAAACCTCAAGCGACGATTCATCTTTCCCGGCAAGAACGGGAATTTCTTCCGTGAACGGACGCTCTGGACTGATCTCGATCCGGCGGTCGAGAAGGAGGGCTCTGCCCTGCTTGACAACCGCCCTTGCTCCTCGCCGAACGGAAGTGGAATGAAAACCGACCAGGGCCCGCGAGCCCTCGATCATCTCCAGGTTGCAGGCGGCCCGCGGATTCGCTCTCTTCACGCCCCTTATGCCTCGCACCGGATACCAATACTGCCTGACGATCTTTGTTTCGCCCGGCTCCAGCCAGCTGTAATCGGGCTGGTTGTCGGAGAAGGATCCGAACATGAGCTCAAGATATGGACCGTCCGAATCGGTCAGGATTTTTTCCCAACGCCGCCCCTCGCTTCCCGTTCCCCATGTCCAGAGTTTTTTCCCGGGCGAATCTTCATGGCGGCCGACGAAGACGACCCCGGCGTCACGGCCGTGGTCGTAGCCGGCCATAAAATCCTCCTCCGAGTCAAAGGCGAAAAAAGAAGTCGGGGCCGGATGATTTTTCCACCAGGAGACATCCACCCCGCTCGAATAATCGACTCCGTTATAAACCTCACGGGAAATCGGCCAGTGAGAAAATTCGTTTTTGCCGTGAAACGTCGCCACCGTCGTCGAAGGGGGAAAGATGATCTGATAGTTCTCGTTCGCCTGAACAGCCGCATTGGCCCAGCAGAGAATGGAGTGAGCGAAAGGCGTCCGGTTCGCGATCCGGTAGTGGACTTCGAGAACCGACGTTCCCGGCCGGAGTGTCAGGCCGACCGACCACCTCATCCGGTGGCGAAGCTCGGTCTCTCCGACCCAGATGGACTTGCTCCCATCGGCATTCTCAATGATCGCCCAATCCACCGGCAGGAACGACGTGGCCCGGTGATGATGAGGGATGTTCCACTCGACGCCGCCCGAGATCCAGGCGCCGAGCATGCCGATGAGCGCCGGCTTGATCACATGCTGCCGGTAGAAAAAATGGTAACCGTTTGTCCTGTCCACCGCCTCGAAGATTCGGCCCCCGATCTCGGGAAGGACGCAGATCCTCAGATATTCGTTCTCCAGATAAAGGGCCCGATACGTTTTATCTGTTCGAACATCGGTCAGGACGTCGAGCAAGGGGTAAGGATAGACCTTCCCTTTAGCTCCCTGATAAGCGCGCCCGAAATAGAAAATCGGGTGTCGTTCGGGCTGTCCCACCAAGTAGGTCGGGATAACGAGAGCTTCCGACCAGGCTCTGACCACCGGAGCGGCAAAGGCCGGCCGGCAGAAAAAGATGGCGAAGACGAACAAGAAAAAGAAGCGAAAGAGAGTCCCGAACGTCGATTTCCCGGCGAAACATGATTGGAAAGCGTTCATTTCTTCCTCGCTCGACCTCCATTTTATTTTTCCGCTCTCCGTTTGGCAAAAGAAAAGAAGGGTTTTTTCGTGAGAGAAGAGATCCGTCTTTGCGGCGCGGATCAATAAGACTGGGACCGAGGAAAGAAGAGTTTTTCAAAGAGGGCAAGAGCGTAGAGATCGGTCATCCCGGCGATAAAATCCGCCGCCCGCCGTTCCGCGCTGTCCTCACGAGGATAGGGCTTGAGAAATTCCGCCGGATGTTCGAGGACATGACGGAAAAGGTCGGAAAGGACCTTTTTGGCTTTCTCCACCTCTTCCCTCGCTCGGGGGCTGAAATAGACTTTGTCGTAGAGAAATTCGCGAAGCTCGACGACCGCCGCCATGATCTTCGGCGTCATGGCGATTCTTTCCAGACCGCATTTCAAGCTCGCCCTGACCACATCCTCTACCAGGCAATCGATCCGGCTGGCATGCCAGCGGCCCAATGTCCGGATGAGCCGGGCCGGGATATCCTCGTCCCGGATGATCCCCGCCCGCACAGCGTCGTCGATATCATGATTGACATAGGCGATCACATCGGAGACTCGGACGATTTGACCTTCAAGAGTCCGCGGCATCTCTTCCGGCTTTTCGTCGAGGATATCTCCGCGTCCCTTGGAGTGATGGCGGATCCCGTCCCGGACTTCCGCGGTCAGGTTGAGCCCTTTGCCTTCGTACTCGAGTTTCTCCACCACCCGGAGGCTTTGCTCGGCATGAGAGAACCCGTCGGCGAGAATCGCGTCGAGCGTTTCTTCACCGGCATGTCCGAACGGCGTGTGGCCGAGGTCGTGGCCGAGAGCGATCGCCTCGGTCAGGTCTTCGTTGAGGCGCAGCGCTCGGGCGATCGTCCGGGCGATCTGCGAGACTTCAAGAGTGTGCGTCAACCGGGTGCGGTAATGGTCTCCAAAAGGAGCGAGGAAGACCTGGGTCTTGTGTTTCAGCCGGCGGAAAGACTTGGAGTGAATGATCCGGTCTCGGTCCCGCTGGAAAGCCGTGCGCAGGGAATGAGGGTTTTCCGGCCGCTCCCGACCCTTCGATTCCGAGCTCAGCGAAGCCCGGGGAGAAAGCGTCTGTCTCTCAATCTCTTCGAGCTTTTCCCGGATGCTCATCAGCGTTTTTCCTCTTTGCGGATTATATCACAGCTCCCTCCCAGCGGACACGTTCGTCTTGAATTTTGCCGTCAATTGGTTCATCATTCCGCCGGAGCGCGATGATTCGAGAAAATGTCCGGGCCGTCCTGGCCGAACTTCCGGCCGGGGTGGAACTTGAAGCCGCGGCCAAATCCCGTCGGCCGGAAGAAATTCTGGAGGCGGTCGAAGCGGGCGTCCGGATCATCGGCGAAAATTATGTCCAGGAGGCCCAGGCGGCTTTCGCCGCCATCGGCCGCCGCGTCCGCTGGCATTTCATCGGCCATCTCCAGACGAATAAAGTCAAGAAAGCCGTCGAGATCTTCGACCTCATCGAGACGGTCGATTCCCTGGATTTGGGTCGGGAAATCGAAAAGCGGGCCCAGGCGCTCGGCAAAATCCAGCCTGTCCTCATCGAGATCAACAGCGGCCGGGAGCCGCAGAAATTCGGCGTCTTCCCTGAGGAGGCCGCCGACTTGATCCGGGAGATCAGCCGGCTTTCCCATGTCCGGATCGAGGGCCTGATGACCATGGGACCGGAGACGGGCGATCCGGAGGAATCCAGGCCTTATTTCCGGACGACGAAAGAGCTCTTCGATAAGATCAAAAAGATGCGCCTGCCCAATGTCGCCATGTTGCGGCTTTCGATGGGCATGTCCCATTCCTACCGCGTGGCCGTTGAAGAAGGCGCCAACCTTGTTCGTCTCGGAACAAAGCTTTTCGGACCGCGGCCGGCCAAAACCGCCGACCCGAAGACGGCGGCAAAAAAATCCGAGAGAGAGACTGAGCCGGTGGACCACAAGGAGAGCGAGCCATGAAAATCGCGGACATCGAGATCTATCAATTCGATATCCCGCTCGAACAGCCGTTCAAAATTTCCATCGGGACGATGTTCGCGGCGAACGACGTACTGATCAGGATGATGACAGACTCCGGCCTGACCGGCTGGGGCGAGGCCTGCCCGTTCCCGCCCATTACGGGCGAGACCCAGGAGACGAATATCGCCGTTGCTCGGAATTTAAAGAAGATTCTCCTCGGACAAGATCCCTTCGCCGTCGACGGATTTCTCCGGCAGGCGGGAAGTTTCGTCCGGACAAACCCGAGCATCGTGGCGGCGTTCGATATGGCGATGTACGACTTGCAGGCTCAAGCGCTTTCTTTCCCTCTCTTTCGTCTTCTCGGCGGAGAAAAAGCCGCCATCGAAACCGACATCACCGCCGACCTCGATACGCCGGAGAAAATGGCCGAGCGGGCCAAGAAATTTCTTCAAGCCGGATACCGCAAGCTCAAAATCAAGGTCGGTCAGGATCCCGATCTCGACCTTGCCCGCCTGGAGGCGATCCGGGCCACGGTCGGATTCGAATGCGCCTTGAGCATCGACGCCAACCAGGGATGGACTGTGCCGCAGGCAGTCCGGGCGCTTCAAAAAATGGAAAAATTCGACATCGCCTTTGTCGAGCAGCCCGTTGCCTGGTGGGACATTTCAGGTCTGGCCGAAGTCCGGCGACGCAGTCCGATCCCGGTCATGGCGGATGAATCGCTCTTCACCCCGCACGACGCGATCCGCCTTGTCAGGGCCGAGGCCTGCGACTATTTCAATATCAAGCTGATGAAATCGGGGGGGATCCTGAACGCTCTCCGCATCGCCCATGTGGCCGCGGCGGCCAATATCCGCTGTCTCGTCGGCTGCATGCTTGAAACGCGGCTCGCCCTGACGGCTGCCGCCCATCTGATGGCCTCCCAGCCGAATATCGTCTTCGCCGACCTCGACGGCCATACTTCCCACACCCTCGACCCTGTCAGAGGAGGAATGATTGTCGAAGGCGGTCGAATCACCCTTCCGGAAAAACCCGGTCTCGGGCTGGAGATCGATTTCGAGTTTCTGGCGAAATTGCGGCCGGTCTGAGCGGAGGAGGATTGTCGATGCAAGGGATGGAGAGCCCGCCGGGAGCGGAGACGACCATCGACGGCCGGCGCTATCTCTATTTTGCCGGAACCGGCTATTACGGACTTCACGGCCATCCCGAAGTCGTCAAGGCCGGGATCGAAGCCCTGCGCCGCTTCGGGACGCACAGTGCCACCTCCAGAGCGGGCTTCGGAAACAACCCCGTCCTTCACCTCGTCGAAAATCGTCTCCGGCAATTTTTTGCCTCCGAGGACGCCATCTATCTCCCCTCGGGATACCTGAGCAGCCTCGTCCTTGTCCAGGGTCTCGTCGATCGTTTTGAGGATGTTTTTGTCGACGAAGGCGCCCATTTTTGCGTCTTCGATGCCGCATTCTCAGGACAGCGGCCCGTGTTTAGATTCCGACACCTTGACCCCGACGACTTGAAAAGTCAACTTCGCCGACATCTCCGATCTCGCCGGAGTCCCCTCCTTTTAACGGACGGCGTCTTCCCGACATTCGGGAAGATTGCTCCTCTCGCGGATTACGCCGAAATCCTTGCGCCGTACGACGGGTTGATCGGACTTGACGACGCCCACGGGGCGGGAGTCCTCGGCCCGAACGGCCGGGGCACGGCCGAACACTTCGGCCTCGAGTCGGAAAATCTCTATCCAGTAGGCACTCTGAGCAAGGCCTTCGGCGGCCACGGGGGTTTCGTCCTCGGAGATCGAAAAACGCTCGAGCGGATTCGGGCCGTGTCGGGAGCCTACATCGGATCGACCCCAGCGGCGACGCCGGTCGCTGCCGCCTCGGCCAAGGGGATCGAGATTCTGTCCGCCCGGCCTGAAATGAGACTCCGGCTGAGAGAAAACGTTGCCGCCGTCAAAAAAGGTTTAAAAAAAATGGGCCTTCCCGCCGATGAGACTCCGGTTCCCATTGTCGCTTGGTCCTTGAGGTCGGAAAGGGCCATGCGAAACATTCACCGGGAGCTGATGAGCCGGGGGATCGCCATCGCTTTTCTTAAATATATCGGCGCTCCGAAGGCCGGCGTGCTGCGGATCACGGTTTTCTCGACTCATACCAAGGAGCAGATCGAGCGTCTGCTCTCCGAACTCGCTCGCCTCCTCTGACTAAAGCCGCTTTCCGTCCTCAGAAATCGTCTTCCTCGCCTGTGTCCCCGTCTTCGAACTTCCCCTCTCCTTCCTCGCCCTTCTCCGCCTCTTCCATGGCTTCATCGATCGACTGGTCGAAATCCTCGCCCAGATCCTCGCCCATCTCCTTCCCCATTTTCTTCATCCAGCGGGCGAGGCTCTTGGGGTCTTTCTCATCCAGGCCGGCAAGCTTCGAGGGGTCGGCCAGCCCTTCCATCCGGCTCTCTTCCGAGCGCGAGACGGCCACCCGGGAAACGAGCTTGACCAGGTTTTCTCCGCCGCATTTTTTGCACTTGGGTGCCAGGCTGGATTTGATGGAAAGCGTTACGAACGTCGATTTCCGTCCGCAGTCGCGGCATCGATATT
>CAZNVB010000006.1:0-8496 GCA_964576265.1 uncultured Eubacteriales bacterium
CTCCGAAGAGGGCAGCCGATAGTCGTAGAGCAATGAGAATTCTTCTGCTGACTGCCTACTTCCCTCCCGATACCGGCTCGGCTTCGCACCTTTTCTACGAACTGGGCGGCGAACTGGTGCGGCGAGGCCACCGCGTTTCCGTCCTCACCGGCATGCCCGGCTACAACGCTTTAGGGCCGCTCGAGAGATATAAGGGGAAAAAGTGGATAAGGGAAGAGGTGGATGGAATGCAGGTCGTGCGCGTCGCCACGCCCCGGATGCCGCGTCATCTCATGGTCGGCCGGGCGCTGTGGCAGTTCGGAGGCGCCCTGGCTTTCTTTCTGGCCGGGCTGCGCCATGTTCGGCCTGATTTGATCATGGCTTATTCGCCGCCTCTTCCCCTCGGCCTTACTGCGTGGGGTTTTAAGAAGCTTCGAGGCATTCCTTTCGTCCTTAACGTCCAAGACCTCTTCCCCCAGAGCATTATTGACCTCGGCCTATTGAAAAACAGAGGGATTATCCGGATTTTCGAGAAGATGGAGCGCTTCCTTTACAGAAGGGCCGATACGGTCACCGTTCACTCCCGGGGCAATTGGAAGCATGTGGTGGGGAAAATTGAAGGAGGAAAAAAGAAAGGAGCGAAACCGGAAAGCGGGAAAAAAGCAAAAGTGCAGGTCATTCCCAACTGGGTGGATGTAGGCTTCATCAAGCCGGGCGAGAGAATGAACGGGTTCCGTAAACAACACGGCCTGGGTGATGTCTTTGTTGTCTCTTTTGCGGGCGTTTTGGGCTACTCCCAGGACCTGGATGTTGTCCTCGAAGCCGCCCGCATTCTTGAAGACGGAAGGCAGAAGAAAGGAGATGGAGGGTGGAAGGCGGAAGGCGGAGATTGGGAATCGAACATCCTTTTCCTCATCGTCGGTGACGGCGTGGAGAAGCAGAGGCTTGAGTCGAAAGCGAAAAATCTCAGCCTGGATAACGTGCGCTTTTTGCCGATGCAGTCAAGGGAAAAATACCCCGAGATACTTCACGCTTCAGATGTCTGCCTTGTCACCCTTTATGAAAAGGTGAAGACCCCGGTCGTTCCGTCGAAAATCCTGAGCATCATGGCTGCCGGACGGCCTGTGGTGGCGGCGCTCAATCCGGACGGCGACGCGCCGAGGCTTGTGGAGGAAGCCGGGTGCGGAATTTGTGTGCCGCCTGAAGATCCTGAGGCGCTGGTTGAGGCCGTTCTCAAGCTTTACCATGATGAGGAGCTGCGAACAGAGATGGGCCGGAAGGGACGCCGCTATGCGGAAGAGCATCTATCTCTGGAGAAGTGCGCGAGTCAGTACGAGGAGCTTCTGAGCGGATTGACGGGCCAAAACGTTTAGATTCTTTAATCGAAGCCGGGGGAATAAATATAAATCGAACAAATCCTTTCTATCCAAATCTTGTCGCTCTAATAATTATCTGTTATCATTTGTAAAAGAGATAGGATGGCAAAAATGAAAAAAATTCACCACCTGCCAATCATAATTGAAAAAGATGAGGACGGATTCTATGTGGTGGAGTGCCCTGTTTTTTCGGGGTGCTATTCGCAAGGAGAGACCATAGATGAAGCCCTTAAAAATATTCGTGAAGTGATTGAGCTGTGTTTGGAAGAGAAGGAAAACCGCGAACTTCTTGACAATTTCAATCCACAAGAAATAAGTTTTCATACTCTCATCTATGCCTAAACTTCCCATTATCTCCGGGGATAAGGCGGTTCGTTGTTTCGAGAGGTTGGGATACTAGGTGGTACGTCAAAGAGGCAGTCATATGCGCCGGCATCATAAGTTTGATAAAAGCAAAAAGCCGTTGACAATTCCCCGGCACAAGCTTCTCGGTAAAGGTCTACTGCGGAAATTGATTCGCGATGCTGATATCAGCATTGAAGAGCTGCTGAATCTATTGTCATAAAAAAGCCTGGAGGCATAGGAGTTTCACCCTGGGAACGTTTCCATACCCATAAATTCGACTACCCTTAAGGAAAATGAAGGGGAAATCTGATGGAGAAATACCCAAATTCTTATGAAGAAAAGAAAATTTTGATCACGGGAGGCGCGGGGGCGATTGGAAGCAACCTGACGCGGAGGCTTTCTGAGCTTGGAGCGGGGCTGGTGATTGTTCTTGACGATCTATCGGCGTCCTATGAATGGAATATCCCGCGGGCAGCGAATGTGATGTTCGTAAGGGGAAGCGTTACGGATGACGTGGCGTTGAAGCGGGTTTTCCAGGAAAGGCCGGAATATGTCTTTCATCTGGCCGCCTTCTTCGCCAATCAGAACTCGGTGGATTATCCGGAAAGAGATATTGCGGCGAACGGCCTGGGAACGTTGAAGGTCCTCGAGTATTCCAATTTGGGAAAAGTCCAAAAATTCGTTTACGCATCGTCGGGCTGCTCGATCTACGGGAGCCAGGCTCCCCTGCCCTTAAAGGAAGAGTTCATGTCCATGGACTTGAGCACGCCCTATCAGATCACCAAGATGCTCGGAGAGCTTTATTGCAACTTCTTCTATCATCATTACGGGCTGAAGGTTGTCAAAACGCGGTTTTTCAACTCCTACGGCCCGGGCGAGGTGCCGGGCCAGTACCGGAATGTCATCCCGAATTTCATTTACTGGGCCATGAAGGGCCTGCCCCTTCCCATAACCGGAAGCGGCGAGGAGACGAGGGATTTCGCCTATGTGGACGATTTGATTGACGGCATGCTCCGGGCGGCCTATTTTGAGGAGGCCGTGGGCGAGGCGCTGAACCTCGCTTCGAGCCGGGAGATCAGGGTCAAGGATCTTGCCGATGGGATTAATGAGCTGACCGGGAATAAGGCCGGAGTGAAGTTCGTCGCCCGGAGGAAGTGGGATACGAAGCCGCGATTGCTCGCTTCTATTGAAAAGGCCAAGAGAATTATCGGCTACGAGCCGAGGATGGTTTTTGAGGAAGGCCTGAAGAGGACGGTCCAGTGGTTCAAAGACAACTGGGAAAATATCGAGAGATCGGCTTCTTTCGGGCCCGGGATGTCTTCCGCGGTAAGAGATTATTTTCATAAAGAAAATCTTTAACAGCGATTGACCGTGAAGAAACTCTCTTTGCCCCTGAATGCCTCCGAGAGGCGCTCTCTGCTCCTTGTTCTCGACATCATCGGCCTGAATCTGGCCCTCTTCATTTCCCTGATGATTCGGCCCGAGTATGAACTGGATCTCAAAGTTTTTCTTTATCGCCCGAATTGGTTTTTGATTTTGACATTCCTCTGGATTTTCACCGCCGGCATGTTCGACGGCTACGATTTTTCGGTTATCGGCGACGCAAGAAGGTCGGTCATCTCGGCGGGAAAAGCTGTTCTTTTGGTTTGCGGGGTTTATCTCATTATTCCCTATGTCACGCCGATTCTTCCCTCGGGCCGGAGATATCTTGTCGGCTTCATCCTCCTCACCCTGGCCTTCGTCACCGGCATCAGGGCTGTTTACGCGGCGGCCTTCTCGACCACGGCCTTCAAAAGGAGGGCGCTCATATTGGGAACGGGCTGGGAAGCCCTCGCCATTGCCCGGACCATCCGGGATTTCGGAAAGAGCGTTTATGAGGTGGCGGGCTTTGTCGGCCTGGGCGCTGGGCCGCCGGAGAAGACCGATGGTGATTCCGTTCCGCCGGACGAACGGCAAAAGGCCGATCGAGCCGACGCTTCCCCCAAAACGAACGCCTTCGATTGCGGGGAAAGAGAGGAAAGCCGGGTCGAGAAGAGTCAACTGGAAGAATTTGGCCAAATTGTGGGCGAAGCGAAAGACCTCTGTGCGCTCGTTCCCTCGTCGCAAATCACGTCCCTCATTCTTGCCTATCCCGGCGAGGCGGACGGCCGCCTTTTTGATACGTTGACCGAATGCCTCGAGCTCGGGGTCGAGCTCATCCCGATGACGGTCTTGTACGAAAAGCTCACCGGAAGAGTGCCGGTTCACCTGGCTGAGAATGAATGGTTTGTAGCCATGCCGATCAACCATCCCGGGACAAATTTCTTGTGGCCCGCGGTCAAAAGGGCTTCGGATATTGTTCTTTCTTCGCTCGGGCTGATTTTTCTCTCGCTGGCTTTCCCGTTTATCGCGCTGGCGATTTATCTCGATTCGCCCGGGCCGATATTCTACAGGCAGGAGAGGGTGGGGAAGGGAGGCCGGCGCTTCAAGGCGGTGAAATTCCGGTCGATGATTCCCGAGGCGGAGAAGGAGGGCGCCGTCTGGGCCGCCAAGAACGACCGCCGGGTGACGAGGGTGGGAAAGATTTTGAGGCGCACCCACATCGACGAGTTTCCCCAGTTCATCAACATTTTGAAGGGGGAAATGAGCGCTGTCGGGCCGAGGGCGGAGAGGCCGGAATTCGTGGAGAAGCTGAGGAAAGAGATTCCTTTTTACGGGGCGCGCCATGCGGTGCGGCCGGGAATGGCCGGCTGGGGGCTCGTCAAGCAGGGCTACGCGGCGTCGAAAGAGGACGCGCTCGTCAAGCTACAGTACGATCTGTATTACATCAAGCATCAGGGGCCCTGGCTCGATACGATCATTCTGCTCAAGACGTTCCTGAATACGGTCACATTTCGGGGCCGCGCCTGAATGAAAGAAATGAGTGATCGGGATAGAAGTCGTTGAGAGAAAGAAAGAGGCTTGGCGCGCTGTTGACGGTCGTGATGTTGCTGGCTTTCCGCGGCCTGAGTTTTGCCGGCACCTGGCGGGGCGACGAGCTCAGGCGGTTGTGGAGCGAAGCGGCGTGGAGGATGGGGCCGCTCAAGGTGCAGCCGATGCTCATGCTGACGAACGCCGGGTATGATACGAATGTTTTTCATTCGCCCTACGATCCGGTCAAAGACTACACATTTACGGCGGGGCCGGCCTTCAATGTTTATTTAAAGCTGAAAAACAGGCTGATGCTGACTTTTTACGGCTCGCCGCAGTACGTCTATTACGTCGAGACAAAGAGGGAGCGGACCTGGAACTATTACACGGGCGCGGATGTCCACCTCCTTTTCAACAGGTTTCTCCTTTCGGCCGGAGCGGGGTATTCGGACGCCCGCGAGAGGTGGAACACCGAGATCGACATCCGGCCGCGGAGGAAAGAGCAGAGCGCGAGAACCTCGGTCCTGTGGCAGCCGACGAAGAGGCTTTCCTTTTCGCTGGGCGCGAGGCGGGCGGAGTACGGCTACGAGAACATCGAGTATGAAAGATTCCAGGTGAGGGAGCAGTTGAACAGGACGGAGAACTACGTCAACCTCACCGGATATTACCGGCTCACGGCGAGGACGAGGCTCTTCGGCGATGTCGAGTACGGATATTTCGACTTCGAGAGCCCGGCGAATTTCCGGGATTCGGAAAGCTACGGGTTTTACGGCGGGCTCGAGTTCGCGCCGCTCGGGAGAGTCCGGGGGAGAGTGAGGCTCGGGTACAAATACTTTTACTCGCTCCGGGTTTACGGCCAGGATTTCGTCGGCCTGGTCGGCGATACGAGCGTCCAGGTGAGGTTCATGAGGAGGCTTGCGGCGAGGGCGAGCTACCGGCGGGATGTCCAGTTTTCGCTCTGGTACGGGAACGTCTATTACCTCGAGAACAGGGCGGGCGGCGGGCTTTCGGTCTATGTTCACAAAAGAGTCAGGCTGGATTATGATTACAGTTGGGGAAGGAACGAGTACCCGCGGTGGACGCAGGAGGCGATGGCGAAGCGGTTGGATGAGTACACGGTCCACTCGGTGGGTTTGTATTTTCGGCTGAAGCAGGAGATCGGGATCGGGATCGTGGCCTCGCGGTGGGCGCGGGACTCGAACCTCGACTGGGAGGACGACCGCCGCGATTTTATCGGCCTCAACCTCATTTATGATTTTTAAATGTTGCTCGCAGGAGAGGACTTAAGGTGAAAAAATTCAGCGTTCATATCTTTTTCCTGATTTCCGTTTTTCTCTATGTTTTTGTGCCGCGCCCGCTTTTCCCCTGGCCCGGGCAGGAGGCCGCGGCAGGGCAGGGAGCGCGGGCGGAGAAGCCGGCCGGGCAGGCGCAGGAAAGCTTCATCCGCGAGTACGCCATCGGGCCGAAGGATCTGCTCGAGATCAAGGTCTTCGAGCTCCCCGAGCTCAACCAGACGGTTCGGGTGTCGGAGGACGGGTCGATCACGCTGCCTCTCCTCGGGAACGTCAGCGTGGAAGGAAAGACCAAGGATGCGGTCGAGGCGACACTCAAGCGGCTGCTCGAGGAGAAGTGGCTCAAGAACGCCCAGGTTTCGGTCTTCATCAAGGAGTACCAGAGCAAGCAGGTGGCGGTGATCGGGGCGGTCGTCAATCCCGGGATGTACGAGCTTGTGGGGAGGCTCAACCTGCTTCAGGTGATCTCCCAGGCGGGAGGCTTCAAGGACAACGCCTCGAACGAGATCTTCGTCCTCCGGGAGGGGGATAACGGCCTGACGGCGACTCTGGCCATCGACCTCGAGGACCTCCTCCTGAACGGCAACCAGAAGCTCAACATCCCGCTCCAGGCGGGCGATGTCATCAACGTGCCGGCGGACACGATCATCCATGTGTACGTCTTCGGCGCGGTCCGAAATCCGGGAGCGCTCGAGGTCAAGAGGTCGAAGGGGATCACGCTTCTCCAGGCCGTCGCCCAGGCCGGCGGGATCGCCGAGGGCGGTTCGAAGTCGGGGGTGACGATCAAGCGGAAGACCAGGGAAGGCAAGGAAATCCAGATGAAAATCAACATCAAGGAGATCATCGACGGGAAAAAACCGGATATTCGACTCGAAGAGGGCGACGTCGTCTTCGTCAGGGAAGGTATCTTTTAGGAGCGACCCATGAACAACAACAGCTTTGAGCCTGAGGTGACTTTTGAGAGAAAAGAGCCGAGCCTGATCGATTACTGGAATGTCCTCTGGCGGCGGAGATGGACGGTGGCCGCGTTCGCGCTCGTGGTGCTGGCGGCGGCGGCATTCCGGACGTTCACGGTCAAGCCGACCTACACCGGGAAAGGGACGCTTCTCATCGAGAAAGAACCGAACATCCTGACTTTCGAGGAGATTTTCCAGATCGAGTCGTTCCGCGACGATTACTACCAGACGCAGTATAAGCTTCTCCAGAGCCGGGCTTTGGCGGACCGGGTGGTGGAGAGCCTGAAGCTCTACGAAAATCCCGAATTCGTCGGCAGGGCGAAGGAGCGGAAAAAACCGATCGACAAGGACGACCCGGAGCTGAGGCGGCGGCTCGTCGATGCGTTTCTCGGGCGGCTCGCGGTCAGGCCGGTGCGGATGACGAGGCTTGTCGAGGTGAACTTCAAGGCCCGCGACCCGAAGCTTGCGGCGGCGGCGGTCAACGGGCTTTTCGATTCGTTCATCGACATGAACATCGAGACGCGCTACGAGGCCACGGAGCAGGCGACCGAATTCCTGACCACCCAGATCGCGACTCTCCAGTCGGAGATTTCCCAGAAGGAGCGCGAGCTCCAGTCCTACGGTCAGGCCAAAAATATCGTCGCCCTGAGCGACAAGGAAACGACGATCATCGACAAGCTGGGCGAGATGAACAAGGCGCTGACCGAAGCCCAGATCGACCGGGTCAAGAAGGAGGCTTATTACAACGAAGTCAAGAACCTGTCGCCGGATTACATCCCGGAAGCGCTGACCAACCCGCTCATCCAGAGGCTGAGGGAAGAGTACGTGCGGCTCAGCCGGGAGTATCAGAGGAAGCTCGAGACGTTCCGGCCGGAGTACCCGGAGATGCAGCGGCTCAAAGCCGAAATCGATTCGGCGAGGGACCTGCTCAAGAACGAGACCCAGAATCTGGCCAAGGCCGCCTATTCGGAATACCAGACGGCGCTGAAAAAGGAGCGGTCGCTCGAGGAGGTGTTCAACCGGCAGAAGCAGGAGGCGTTCAACCTGAACAGCAACGCCATCGCCTATAACGCGCTGAAAACGGAGATCGAGAACAGGAAGAGCCTGCTCGAGTCGCTCCTGCGGCGGCAGAGCGAGGTGGGGGTGGCGGCCAGGCAGCGGGGGCTGCGGACGGCCAACGTCAGGGTGGTGGACAAGGCGGATGTGCCCGGCAGGCCGTCAAGCCCGAAGAAGCGGCAGAATTTGATCCTGGCGCTTCTGGTCGGGCTCATGGGCGGCGTCGGGCTGGCGTTTCTTTTCGAGTACCTCGACAACAGCGTCAAGACGGCCGAGGATGTGGAGCGCTATGCCGGCGTGCCGGTATTGGGAATCGTTCCGACTTTCAGCCAGGACGGGTACAGGAAGGGATATGGATACGGCTATTCCTATGGATATGGAGGCGGCGGGAAAGGAAGGTGGCGCGGGCGGCGATGGAGTTTTTTGATGGGGAAGATGAAGAACAAAGCCGGCGTCGGCGGACATCGGGACAAGGCCGAGAGGATACGCGAAGAAGCGGAGAGGCGGCGGCTGGCGCGGCAGGCGGGAGCGGAGAGTTCGGGCCGGCAACCGGGGCTGGAGCCTGGAACGGACCGTCAGGCCGGTGAACGGACGGGAGAAAGA
>CAZNVB010000007.1:0-12701 GCA_964576265.1 uncultured Eubacteriales bacterium
GACAGCTCACTTTGACTTTCTCGGCCATGGAGTATTCCCCTATTTGTCTCTCTTCGGATAGGGCGGAATCGGAGGAAGTTTGACCTCCTTGGTTTTGAGTTCTTCGAGAATGACCTCGATGGCCTTGTTGAGCTGTTCATCAATGCCGGCCATCTCTTTGGCGGGGTCGTTGTCGACGACGATATCGGGTTCGACGCCCTTGCCTTCGATGATCCATTCCTTGCCGTCGATGCTGAAGGGCGCGAATTCCGGCTTGTTGAGAAATCCACCGTCGATGAGAGGCAATGTTCCCCGGATGCCGACGACTCCTCCCCAGGTTCTTTTGCCGATGAGCTTGCCCAGGCCGTACTTCTTGAAGCGATAAGGAAAAATATCTCCGTCGGAGGCGGAGAATTCGTTGATCAGACAGACCTTCGGCCCGAGGAGGAAGCCGTCCGGGTCAGGACGGGCAATTGTATCGCGGGACATCTCCATCATGGCAATCTCCCGGCGGAGACGCTCAATGATCATCGGCGAGACGTTGCCGCCGCCATTCCCCCGGACGTCGATAATCAGCCCTTTTTTTCTGAGCTGCGGGTAGTAATACTTGGCAAATTGATTGAGCCCGCTCACGCCCATATCCGGAATATGGATATAGCCGACTTTGCCGGCGGTCGCCTTGTCGACCTTCTCGATGTTCTCCTCGACCCAGGTGTGATAGACAAGCTGCTGTTCGCTTTCTACCGGGATCACGACGACCTCCCGGCTTCCGGCTTGCTGCGGTTTGTTGTTGATTCTGAGTGTAACCTGCTTTCCCACGGTGTTTTCAAGGGCTTGATACATATCCGCCATCTGATTTGTCGGCTGCCCGTCGATGGCAATGAGATATTCCTCTTCTTTGACGTTTATGCCGACCTCCGTCAGGGGCGAGCGAAGGGACCGATCCCAGTTCTGGCCGCGGAAAATTTTGGCAATCCGGTAGAATTCACCGGGTTTCGGCCTTTCGAAGACCGCTCCCAGCATTCCGACCTTGACTTTTTTCGGTGCCGGGAGGTCGCCTCCGCCGACATAGGTGTGTCCGGTGTTCAGCTCTCCGATGAGCTCGCCGATCACATAGGTCAGGTCGGCGCGGTGATGAACCGATTGGGCAAGAGGCTTATAGCGGAGCCGCATCGCCTCCCAATCGACGCCGTGCATGTTCGGCGCATAGAAAAAGTATTTCATCTGACGCCAGCACTCCTCATAGATCTGGTCCCACTCGGCACGAAGGTCGACCTTCGCCTCCATCTGGGAAAGGTCGAGCTTTTCCTCGATCTTGAGAGGCGCTTTGGGAAGGTCGATGATGGCGTATCCGCCTTCCACGGCGACAAGCATTTTTTTCTGGTCGGCGGAAATCTCGTAGCCGTTCACGGCGCCAAGTTCGGTCTCCTTCTTTTCCGCTAAATCATACATCATCAGGGAGGTCTGTCGACTGCGATCGCCCCTTTTCAGGTAATACACCTTGTCTCCGATCGCTGTGATTTTCCGGTAGTTTGAAACCTCGATGGGAAGGACGAGCAGCCGCGACTTCAGCCCTTCCGAATCGACCTTCACCCGAATCTCTTGCCCGCTCGCCGCCGGTTTCGGTTCCTCGCTCTTGGCCGCCGTTTGGCCCAATTTTTCTGATTTTTCAGCCTGCTTTCCCGGTTCCTTCTTGAGTTCGACCTCATCGCTCTTGGGCTCAAAGGGAGACTTCGTCTCGGCAGCCAGGGTGACAAAGTAAATTCGGGACATCGCCCCATAAGCGTGGTTCCATTCTGTTCGGCTGTAGATCGGGTTAAAATCCCGGTCGGAGACAAAAAAGAGATACTTTCCGTCCGAACTGAAGCTCGGATCGGTCGACTGGAACCAGCCGTCGGTCACCTCCAAGGTTTTTTCGCTGTCCAGACTGAAGAGATAAATTTTCGTCATTCCCTCGATTTCCGGCTTGGCGTAAGCGATCCAGCGGCTGTCCGGAGACCAGGCGAAATCCGTGATCTCGCCGCTCTCGGCCCTGGCCACCGTGACCGGTTCCCTTTTTTCGATATCGATGAAGTTCAGGCGCAACAGCTTATCGTTCCAGAGGATTTTTTTGCCGTCGGGCGACCAGAGAAGCTCGTATTTATAGGTATCGGCATTCCGGGTGATCGGCACGGCTTCGCTTTTCCCGTCTTGAGGAATGATGAAGATTTCATCCTCGCCGCTCCGGTCGGAGATGAAGGCGATCCATCGGCCGTCGGGGGACCATTTGGAGTTCCGTTCGTGAATTCCGGGAGTGTTCGTCAGATTCCGGGTATTGCCGTTTTTGGCCGGAACGGTGAAGATCTCGCCTCTTGCTCCGAACAGAGCTCTCTTTCCGTCCGGAGCAATTTCGTAGTTCGTCACCCGGTCGCCGACTTTGAGCAGCTTTGCCCGGCCCGAGAGGAGATCGTCGGCAATCATCACCGGGACTTTGGCCGGCTGCTCGGTCGTCAAATCGAATCGGTAGAGGAAGCCTCCGTTTTCAAAGACGATCGCCCCGGGTCCCAGGGAGGGAAACTTGATGTCGAAGTCGACGAAATTCGTCAATTTTCTTGTCTGCCGCGTCTTCAGATCGTAGACATAGAGGTTCATTCTTTTGTTCTCGTCGCGGTCGGAGAGAAAATAGATCCTTTCGCCGCTCCACATCGGAATGATATCTTGTGCCGGGTGGCCGGTGATATTTTCCGTTTTTTTGCTTTCAAAGTCATAGATCCAGAGGTCGTCGGCCATGCCGCCGCGATAGCGCTTCCAGGTGCGGAATTCTCGGAACACCCGGTTGTAGGCAAGCTTTTTTCCATCGGGAGAGAACGAACAAAATCCGCCGCGGGGTAGGGGGATTTGGACCGGTGTCCCGCCTTTCGCGGGAACGAGGTAAAGTTGTCCCAGGAAGTCGTCCCACTCTCTCATCCGCGACCGGAAGACGATATTTTCGCCGTCGCTCGTCCAACCCATGACAATGTTATTGGGGCCCATCCGGTCGGAAAGATCATCCCGGCCGAGGGAAGCCGTGTAGGTCAGGCGCTTCGGGACACCCCCTACGGAGGGAATAAGATAGACCTCGCGGTTGCCGTCATACTCGCCGGTGAAAGCGATCCATTGGCCGTCGGGAGAAAAGCGGGCGAAGGCTTCATATCCTTCGTGCGACGTGAGCTTGCGGGCGATCCCGCCGGTTGCGGAAACAGCGTAGAGATCGCCGGCGTAACTGAAGACCATCTGATCCCCGTGGATCGCGGGGAAGCGCAGCACCCGTGCCTCTTCAGGAGCGAACGCCTGAATAGCCAGCAGAAAAAAAGAAAGAACGAGCAGCGGGAAAAATCTGGCCGAAATTCTCATTCTCCTGCCTCCTTGAAATATTGAAAAAAACCGGAAGGGGTCCGGATTAGGTCCGAGATGATGGGGATCAAGCTTCCGGAATGACAATTGGCTCTTAGGTCGCGAGAAAAGAATCTGTTAATAATCAAAGGTCATGAGGCCGACTTTGGTCTTGATCTGCTCGCGGATCTCCTCTTTGGTGATTTTTTTCTCTTTTTCGGCCTTGATCGCTTTGAACAATTCATATGT
The DNA here is from genome assembly GCA_964576265.1 of uncultured Eubacteriales bacterium. Classification (GTDB taxonomy): domain Bacteria; phylum Acidobacteriota; class Aminicenantia; order Aminicenantales; family UBA8522; genus CAZNVB01. Next base: position 3,580 of record CAZNVB010000007.1, read on the forward strand.
CGTCAGCAATCCGTTGCCGTCTTTGGCGGCCTCGCCGATCTGGTTTTCGGAGAACGGGATCTCTCTGAGTTTGGCCTCGATCCCCCGATAATAATTCCCGATGAGCAAGGCCTTGATTCTCGTGTTGTCGAATTCCTGCATGCGGCGGCCTTTGTAGCGCTGAAGAAGAAGGCAATCCCCATCCTCGGCTCCTTCTTCTCCGCTCCGGATCATGACCAGGATCAGCTGGCTCCCCCGGATGAGTTGCTCGATGGATTTTTCATCCTCATCGATAAGCCAGAGGTTCTCTTCCTTCGCCCGGATGACGTGTTTCCAGTAATCATCGACATCCACGACATTCAGGAAATTCAGATATTTGAGCGCCCGGATGACGGCTTCCTTCAGCTCGGTTCCCTGGGTGGTCAAAAGTTGATTGAAGGGTTCCTGTTCGCTGGCTCTAATCTCCTCGATCTGGTCTTCGAGGCGTCTCATCGTCTGGCGGTGGCGTTCGTTCTCTTCCTCCATCTGTTTGAAGACATTCAACAAGCCGGGAAAGATATAATCATAGGAGTCGAGCCAGTTTTCTTTTTCAGGGATGAAAAGATGAGGCAAGGTATCGGGCAAAACATCGCTCAAAAGCCATTCGGCAACTTCGAGATTCTTTTCTCCAAACCACGGGAGAAGAAGACAAAATCCCTGTCCGCGGCGAAGGAGGGCGGAGATGGGAAAATTCTTGAAGCTCTCCGCCAAAATTTCGAGCTGCCCATCGTCGGCCGAATCCCAGTTTTTTAGCTCGATCGTTTTGCCGAGGCTGTTCTCCAGAGGAAACAGCTCGAAGGCATGGGAGATAAAAGCCCGAAAGCGGGAAAAAACCGAGCCGAACGGGCTCGCGGGGAAATCGTAGAGCCTGTCGGGAAGAGAATTGTCTTCAAACTTGAGTCGAGGAATCGTCCCGACAATATTCATCACGTGGTATTCCTGACAGCCGCCGATAAAACAGACGATCGCCCCGCCGTCGCGGACGATCTTGGCAAAGGCCTCCGAGTCGCCGGCGTGCAATCCGCTGCCGTAGTTTGTCTGGTTGGCCTGGTAGAAGACAATCCGGCAATCGCGGGGCGGAGTGAGTTTTTCGACCCGGCCGGATTTCCAATTCGTCCATTTCAGCTCGACATCGAATTTTTTCCCGGCCAGGGACCGATATTCATTCTCTTCAAAATCCAAGAGCAAAATTTTGGCCATAGTCTCTCCCCTTTATGGAATCGGATCTCCATCCGGCATGATGATTTGAATCTCTTCCCAAGTCAGGTCGAAATATTTATATTTGAATCGCCGGACGAAGTCAAGAAAACGGATGGCGGAGCTTGCGGCGCGCCTGAGAACTGGCGGAAAAACAATCCTGGCGCGCCCGGAGGGATTTGAACCCCCGACCTTTGGATTCGAAGTCCACCGCTCTATCCCCTGAGCTACGGGCGCGCGATATCGCAGGCGGACAGTTCCGGAAACTCCGGTGATCCAGCCCGAGGCCAATCATTTTATTCATCGTCCGTCCTGAATTCAATGGGCGGGAGAAAGGCGGCAGGCCGGCCCTTTTTCGTGATTCATGGGAAGCAGGCCGCCCCGCATCTCTTCCCTGCTCCGACTATGTCTCGACGAGGAGAAGGGTCTTCGGGTCGAGGATCAGGCCCACTTCGACCGGCGATTGAATCCCGTGTTCTTTGATCAGACGGAGATAGACCTTTTCCTGGCGGTGTTGAAGGGTCATCAAAACATCGATCTGGCCAAGGCAGCACTCCAGCTCGTAGGGATTCCCGCGGTCGTCAAACAGAGGATCTTCTTTTTTCAGCGAAGCGCTGAACCAGACTTCCAATCCCAGGCGCTCAGCCAGATCCCTGAACTTTTGGAGATCGTCGGGCGATGATTGGGGAAAGCTAAACCCGTCGACGATGACCGTTTCGGCTGGGAACCGACCGTTCTTGATGAGAGCTTCCAGGCTCCTCAGAACCTGGCCCGTCGGGGTGCCCTTCTGGCTGAAATTCATGATCACGCGGTTTTTGATGATCTCATCGAGAAGATTGGGCTCCGATTCGAGGCCAAGATTTTTGGCCATCTCGCTGAAAATATGTTCGTACCAGGTCATGATGTGGTCCACCCGGCTCGAGAAGCTGACATGGATGACCGCCTTCTCTTGCAGGAGCCGATCGATGGCGATATGGACCAGGCAGGCGGTTTTGCCCACCCCCTTGCGCGAGGCGAGAACCCCGATCTTTCCTTTCCCCAGGCCGCCGTGCATCGAATTTTCGAGAATCCTCATCGGGCTCTTTCTGACCAGTTCCTCGGTAATCATCGGTCCGACTCCTTGCTTATTTTCCCTCACTGCCGCGAAGTTTTTCTTGATACTTGGCGATGAGTTTTTCAGCAATCGGGGCAGGGACCCGGCCGTACTTCAGGAATTCCATGGTGAATTCCGCCTTCCCCTGGGTCAGGGAACGTAGGACGCTCGAATAGCCGAACATCTCGCTCAGCGGGACCTCGGCATCGATCCGAGCGAACATTCCGTCTTCGCTCGAACTGATAATGATGCCCCGTCTCTGGTTGATGGAGGCGAAAACGCTCCCCACAAACTCGGCCGGGCCTTCGACCGAGAGCTTCATGATCGGCTCAAGCGCATAGGGACGGGCGGCTTCATAGGCTTTCCAGAACGCGCCCTGGGCCGCTGCCTGAAAGGCGAGATCGGAGGAGTCGACTTCATGGGCCTGGCCGTCGGTCAGCGTGACGCGGACGCCGGTGATGGGGAAACCGATAAGTTTTCCTTTTTTAAGAGCGGCCTGAAAACCCTTGTCGCAAGCCGGGATAAAATCGCGCGGGATTCGGCCTCCTTTGACCTGATTGACGAATTCGTAGCCTTTTTCGGCCAGCGGCTCGATGAAGCCGATGACGCGGCCGAACTGGCCCGCGCCCCCGGTCTGCTTCTTGTGGACATAATCGAATTCCGCCCGCCGGGAGATCGATTCGCGGTAAGCGACCTGGGGCATTCCCGTCCTTAAAGCGACGCCGTACTCCCGTTTCATCCGTTCGATGTAGACATCGAGATGAAGCTCGCCCATTCCCTGAATGATCGTTTCCTTGGATTCGGGATCGACGTGGCTGCGGAAGGTCGGATCTTCTTTCGCAAACCTCTTCAGGGCTCTGGACAGGCGATCGGAGGACCTTTTCTCTTCAGGGAAAACGGCCAACGAAATGACCGGTTCGGGAACAAAAATCGGCGACATGGCGAGGTTCAAGCCCGGGGCGACGAACGTATCGCCGGACTGGCAATCGATTCCGAAAAGAGCTGAAATTTCGCCGGCGCCGGCCTCCTCGATTTCTTCCAGACTATCGGCGTGCATCCGGATCAGCCGCCCGACACGGAATTTTTGCTTCGAGCGCGTGTTGAAGAGCTCCGTTCCCTTGACAATCCTCCCCTGATAGATCCGGATGTAAGTCAGCTGGCCATAGGGGCTTTCCTCGAGTTTAAAGGCCAGAGCGACGGTCGGCGCTTCCGGGGTCGATTGGAGCTTGATTTCCCGCCCATCTTGGTCGAGGTCAAAGGCGAAATTTTCGATTTCGGACGGATCGGGGAGATAGCGAACGACGGCGTCAAGGAGGGGTTGAACGCCTTTGTTTTTATAAGCCGAGCCCATGAGGACGGGCGTCAGCTCGCGGGCCACCGTCGCTTTTCGAACAGCGGCGATGATCTGATCTTGAGTGGCGCGCCCTTCCAGGGCGGCCGCCGTCAATTCTTCGGAGAACATGGAAGCCGCGTCAAGCAGGTCCTGCCGGGCCTTTTCCGCTCGGGTGCGGAGTTCAGAGGGAATGGGCTCCCGCCGGACGATCTCGCCCTGATTGCCCTCGAAATAAACCGCCTCCATTGTCACCAGGTCAATAACTCCCTGGTGCTGATCTTCCAAGCCGATGGGGATTTCAAGGACGACGGTCGGACGACCGAGTTGTTCGCCGAGCTGAGATATGACTTTGTCGGGATTGGCTCCGACACGGTCGAGCTTATTGATGAACGCGATGCAGGGGACTTTGTACCTTTTGAGTTGGCGATCGACCGTCAATGTCTGCGATTGGACGCCTCCGACCGAGCAGAGAACCAGGATCGCCCCGTCGAGGACGCGCAGGGCACGTTCGACCTCGATCGTGAAGTCGACATGCCCGGGCGTGTCGATGATGTTGATCGTATGATTTTCCCAGGTGACGTTCGTGGCGGCGGAGGAAATCGTGATTCCCCGTTCCCGCTCGAGCTCCATGGAATCCATGGTTGCGCCGATCCCGTCTTTCCCCTTAACCTCATGCATTTTGTGGATTTTCTTGGTGTAAAAGAGAATCCGCTCGGTGAGCGTCGTCTTCCCGGAATCGATGTGGGCGCTGATCCCGATGTTCCGGACTTTTTTTATATCTAGGGCCATGGCCCTATTATAGCGGAAAGAGCGAGGATGACATAACCGCTTTCCGGATTCTCCGTTAAAATCGATTTCGGACGACTCCGCCAAACCCTCTTAACGGCAGAGGAAAAAATAGTACTTTTCGCCTGGACTGCCGGTCCTTTCAAAAAGCAAAGATTTGGAATTTCAGAGGGAGCTATCCTCTGCTTCGGGGGAGCTGAAATCGGACCCCATGGCGTTCGATGATCTTGATTGAGGGGTTTACGGATGGCGTCCGCCTTGGAATGTCCCCGGGAATGAAACCGGCTCAAGCCTGGGAACAAGGATCTGGATGAGGCCGAGCGCCAGGAGATAAGCCGAACCGGAGATGAGGAAAAGAATCAGATAACTTCCTGTCCATTCGAGAATGTAGCCGGCTGAGGCAGAAAACAGCATTCCCCCGATAGCACCGGCCATTCCCCCGAGCCCGGTGACGGAGCCGACGGCTTTTTTGGGGAACATGTCCGAGGCATAAGTGAAAATATTGGCCGACCAGGCTTGATGGGACGAAGCGGCGAGACCGATCAAAAGGACGGCGACCCAGACTTCGGAAGCCCGCGAGGCCGACATGATGGGAACAATGCATAAGGCGCAGATAAGCATGACCGTTTTCCTGCTCCGATTCACCGACCAGCCTTTCTTAATCAGGGACGATGAAAGCCATCCTCCGCCGATGCTCCCGATATCGGCGATGACATAGATGGCCACCAGAGGCAACCCGAGTTTCGTCAGGCCCAGCCCGAACTTGGCGTTGAGAAATTTCGGCAGCCAGTAAAGATAGAACCACCAGATGGGATCGGTCATGAACTTGCCGATGAGGATGGCCCAGGTCTGTCTGTATTTCAGCAAGCTGAGCCAGCCGATTTTTTGGGGCTCGGGTTCAGCCTGATCGCTTAGGATATAGGACAGCTCGTCCGGCGAAAGTGATTTCTTTTTCTCGGGGAGGTCATAAAGGGCCAGCCAGAAAAAAACCCAGAGGAAGCCCACGCCCCCCGTCACCAGAAAGGCGGCCGGCCAGCCGAAGACGATGGTGATCCAGGGGACGACCGCCGGAGCGATCACAGCGCCGACGTTCGTTCCGGCGTTGAAAATTCCCGTCGCCAGGGCTCGTTCTTTTTTGGGGAACCATTCGGCAACCGCCTTGATGGCCGAAGGGAAATTGCCCGCTTCTCCGAACCCCAGAGCGAACCGGGCGACGCCGAACCCGAAAGCTGACCGGGCGGCGGCATGGGCCATAGCCGCTATGCTCCAGATCAGGATGGCGGCGAAATAACCGAGCTTCGTGCCGAAGCGGTCGATCAGCCGCCCGAAAATCAGCAGTCCGATGGCATAGGCGGTTTGGAAAGCAGTGACAATGTAGCCGTACTCAACCTCGCTCCAGCCGATGATTCTCTGGAGTTCGGGAGCGAGAATTCCCAGGACCTGGCGATCGATGTAGTTGACGGTCGTGGCGAAAAACAGCAGGGCGCAAACCGTCCAGCGGAAGTGACTCACTCGAGGGTGGGATTCGCCTACGGGCGGCACGCGTCTCTCACGGCTTCATTCGATCCGGGGCTTAATCACTTTAGCCCCGATTTTACAGAGCTCCGTCTGAAGTCTTCGGTACATATTCTCGTCTTCGTAGATTCCGATGATCGACCCCCCTGAACCGGCGAATTTGGCCGACGCTCCGCATCCTCTGGCAGCGCGGATCATCTCCATGTTGCTCTCGCTGATTTTCATGATTCGGCTCCGGAGGTCGAAATTTTCGTCCATCATGGCGGGCCAAGCGCTGAAATCGCCTCGACGGTAATCCTTGAGTCCCCGAGCGGCCAGAGCGGCAATTTTTTCCAGGATCTCAATGACCTGCCGATCTCCCCGATCGTAGGCCTGACGGATCTCATTGAGGACGACTCCCGAGACCTTGCCCAGGTCCGGCTTGAAGGCAAGATAGAGGGGCGGAAGCGCGGCCGGATCCAGGCGCTCATACCGGCCGAACCCTCGCTTCTCGATCAGGCGTCGATCTAGATCCATATAAACGCAACCTTCGTAGACCTGAATCACCCGGTCCATATAGCCGGCGTTGATCCCCAGCTCCTTGAACTCCGCTTGGAGGACAAGAGTGGGCAGGATTTCTTCGGGAATGGCGACATCGTAAAAGTCCATCAAGCCGCGCATCGCGGCGACGATGATGGCGCTCGACCCTCCGAGACCGACCTGACGCGGGATCGTGGATTCGTAGGAGATGACGAAATTCTTCTTTCTGAGCTCGATTCCCCGGGAGCGGCCGTATTCGAAAAACATCTTTAATCCGGCCTTGATCAGCCTGTTTCCTCCGTAGTAGCCGAAGAGGTTGATCTTTTCCATGAAATCGTCGCTGTTCCGGTAGATATCCAGATCCGGCGGAGAAGGGTTGATCCGGAGCCTTTTCGATTCCATGAGCGAGACCCGGGCTCTGAAATTCTTGACCGAAACGGCGATGATCTTGCCGAAATATCCGTCCGACGGATTTCCGAGAAGCCCCGCCCGGGCGTAAGCTTTGGCTTCGACCTTCCTCATCGTCTTTTCTCCCGGCGATCTAACCGCCTCTTTCCTTTTTTTCCTACAGCCCGCCTTTTTTTCTTGACTGCGCCGATCAGGCGAGCGCCTTCAACACGCCGCGCACATAGCCGACGGACTCCGCCAGCCCGGGAAGCGGATCCTGCCCGTCTTTTTCGTATTCAAACGCGAGGACGCCCCTGTAGCCGATTTTGAAAATGGTCCGGAGGAAAGCCGGAATGTCGATGACGCCCCGGCCGATTTCGACCGTGGTGCCGTCTTTTGAAGCCGCAGACACATCTTTGATGTGAACGTCGAGGAGCCGGTCGGCGAATCGGACGGCGGCCTCGCACGGGTTGACCCCGGCCCGGACGGTATGCCCGACATCGATGCACAGCCCGAGCCTTCTGTCCAATCCCCGGATTTTTTCATAGGCGCTTGCCGGAGTCGGATAGAGCTTGTCTTCCGGGCCGTGATTGTGGATTGCCAGCGCGATGTCCGACTCTTGGATCTTATGGTTCACATATCCCAGAAGTTCGTGATTCGGAGCGCCGATGATCAGCCGCATCCCGGCTGTCCGGGCATAATGAAAAGCCTGATCGACTTCCGCCTGGTTCGTCATATAAACGACTCCGCAGCCGTAGAGGTCGAGGCCGCCGGAGCGAACTTTTTCTGTTGCCGCACGAATAAACTCGTCGGTGCTATCGAGAGGAAGATGCATGCTCTTGAGGACGAGTTTTTCAAGCCCGAGGCGCCGCGTCATCCCGATCGTCTGTTCGAGGCTGAATTCGCGCAGCGTATAGGAGGCGAGGCCAAGGCTGAAGGGGGATGTTTTTTCCGCCGTGATCATCGCGGAGCAAGAAGAAAATAACCTGGCCGCTCCGGCAAACGGTACGGTCGATGCCCCGAAAACGGCCGACTTGATGAAATCTCGCCGTTTGTTTCCCGTCATATTGATTCTCCTCTCCTCAGCGCTCTAATATACAAACTTCGGACTGGATTTTCCACCGATTATTTTTCCCTTCTCTCTCCTATTCGCCTGCTTTTCTGACAAAGCTCGGATCTCATAATTTTGATCTCTTTCCGTACGATAAGTGGTCTGATTGTTTGCATTCCCTGTGAAGCTGACAAGATTGGCACCATTCCCGAAATATTCGCTATTGATAAAATGATCGCGGTTTGACATTATACGCAAAAGGAAACGGCGTGCCATCATGAGAATATTCTTTAAACGGTTTTTCAGATCTGTCATGGCCGGCGGTCGGTTGCTGACTCTGCTTTTTCTGGCGGCTCTTTTTTCCGGCTGTCGGGCAAAGGAAGAGGGGCAGCCGACGGGCCTATCCGAGCCTCAGGCGGGAATCAATCGTCTTTCCGACGATGAACGGGCGCAGGGATGGATTCTCCTTTTTGACGGTCAGTCTTTCCAAGGCTGGAGAGGGATCGGGATTTCCGGCGTCCCGGAAGGCCACTGGGTGATCGAAAACGGAGCCATCAAGAAGGTTCCTCGAGGTGAAGTCCCGCGTCAGGCAGACGGGCAGCCCGTGGAGGGCGGCGACCTGATGACTGAGGACACCTTTGAAGATTTCGACCTCCGGCTCGAATGGAAAATCAGCCGCGGCGGGAACAGCGGAATCAAGTACAATGTTTCTGAAGAAATTTCGCTCGCCATACCCCCGAAGCAGGCGGCGATCGGGTTCGAATATCAGATTATCGACGACTCGGCCCACCCCGACGCCGCTCACGGCCCGAATCGCACGGCGGCGGCGCTTTACGACCTCGTTCCCCCCGGCCCCAAAAACCTCAAGCCGGCCGGAGAATTCAATCAGGCGCGGATCCTTTTCTGCGGCAGCCACGGCGAGCACTGGCTGAACGGCGAAAAAGTCCTCGAATTCGACCTGGGTACAGTGGAGATGAACGAACGTTTGAGATTGAGCAAATACCGGGACATTCCTGATTTCGCCGCCAAGCGCGCCGGCCACATCGTCCTCCAGGATCACGGCGACGCCGTCTGGTTCCAAAACATCAAGATCCGACGGCTGGAGCCGGAATGACCGGTTCGGAAGGACCGGGGTTGGGCGTTTTCATCGCCAAGCGAACGATTGAAAGCATAGCAAATCGATCGATTCGATAGGAAATACTTTTTCCGTTTAAGGAAAGGAG
>CAZNVB010000008.1:0-20328 GCA_964576265.1 uncultured Eubacteriales bacterium
CGCGCGGCTCGATCTTGAGTTCTTCCGCCGCCGTCTTCGGCAGATGGCGGAGTTTGCCGGCTCGAATAAAGTGCCAGACCCCTTCGATGAAATCGACAAACCCTTTGGCTCCCGCATCGACCACGCCGGCTTTGGCCAGGACGGAAAGCCGCCGGGGCGTATTCTTCAACGACTCCTTGGCCGCCTGCAACGAAAAGGCGAGGACATCGACGAAATCGGCCGTCCGCGCTGCCCGCTGATGGACGGCCTCGGCCCATTCTCTCATCACGGTCAGCATCGTCCCCTCGACCGGCGTCAAGATCGCCTTGTAGACCGACTGCACCGCCCGGCGGGCGGATTCGGCAAAGGCGCCGGCCGTCAGTCGCTGATCATGCTCGATTTCGCTGCTCAAGCTATGGACAAACTGGGCGAAAATCAGGCCGCTGTTTCCCCGCGCTCCGGCCAGAGCCGCTTCGGCAATCGACTTGAAGGTCGTCTTGAGCGACTTGCTTGCCTTGGCCGTCGCGGCGATGGAGCGCATGGTGGCGGCTAAATTGGTCCCCGTATCGGCGTCGGGCACAGGGAAGACGTTGATCTTGTTGAGGTAATATTGGTCCTGGATGACGGCGTTCCCGCCGGCAAGAAAGGCCAGATAGAGTCTCTGGCCGTTGAGGTAGCGAATTTTCATGACGGCATTTCGTCTCGCGATCTCTAGAAATCCGAACTATTCTACAGGAAAAGTCGAAATTCGCCAAGGCCGGGGGATGAATTTCGTTTTCGGCCGGACGTCTTCAATCCGAAGGAAGAAGGCGGGCCTGGCGGCTGGAGAGAACAGTGGTCTTTTTCCAAGGGATGATTTTCTTCCCGTTCCAGTAAAAAACTTCAAAAACCGAGCCGTTCTCATTGGAGAGCGTCGCGCCGTAGAAGTTTTCGTTCTTCTTCAAAACGGCTTTCATAAAGTGCCGCGCCCGGCGGCGGGAGCGGAACTCCTTGCACCAGACTTGGGGCTCGGGCTCATCCGCTAAAAGGCAGACTTCCCAGCTTTTCCCGGCGGGCATCAATCCCCTCCCAGCCGGTCGAAAGGAAGACCGTCCTCCACGCCCCATCCTCCTTCCAATCGGCACGCCCCGACAGCCGCTCAATCCTCTCCTCCAAGGCTCTGGGCGGGTTCATTTTATCTTTTTTGAACGGGGTCGGCAATGATTTTTTTCTTGCCGGAAAAACAGATTCCTTGGATTCGGGGATTCCGTTGAAAAATGATCGCGGATTCGGCCAAGCGTCCGGCGGAAAAAGGACGAAATGGAGAACAGAAGAGAAAAGAATGGAATGATCGGCGGGAAGAAACAAAGGAAAAAAGAAAGGGCGGCGGAAGATTCCGCCGCCCCAAAGAATCGCGCTCGCCTATCGAATCAGAACATCAGGCGGATGCCGAGCCGAATCTGACGGGGGTTGACGATCCCGTAGAGCTCATGTCCGTCGGTCGACGGATACTCGCCCTCGTTCCAGTCGTAACCGATCCGCGTCCCCCAGCTCGTGATCGTGTCGGCGTTGAAGAGGTTGAAGACGTCGAACATGAGGCCCAGCCGGTACTTCGCCGCCAAGGTAAAGATCTTTTCCAGCCGGAAGTCGAGGATTTTCTGCATGTCGTAATGGCGGGAGCCGCGGGGCTCGGTATAGAACGTGATCCTCCCCTGGCCAAAATATTTTCCCGGGGCGTATCGTGTGGATGTCCTGAACCGCTGCGCCCAGGCCGTGCCGGTGACTGCCCGGAAATGGACGTTGAAAGCGATATCAAAAGGAAGGATGTATGTCCCCTGAACTTTGAGCATGTGAGTCGGGTCATAAGTCGCATGGCCGTCGGCGTTGATCCAGAAATTTGGATCGCTCGATTCCTGGCCGTTTCGAGCGTTCCACCCGATATCGTCTCCCCACCCGTTGTCGATCGTTCCCGTCGTCTTGGAATACACATAGGAGAGCATCAGCTGCCATTTGTTCGAAAAACGCTTATTGAACAAAAACTCCACGCCCCGATATTTCCTGTAGGCCTCTCCGGGCGGCTTATAAGGACCCGTGTTCAGGTTTTCGATCAAGAACCGATGGGAGCTTCCGGAGGTGAGATTGTAGACAGTAAAATTCTGATTCAGGGGTGAAACGAAATAGCTGATCGGCTCGTATTTGGCCAGGGTGTCATAGACACCGATGATGTTCTTCCAGTCCCGGCTGATATAGGTCACGGAGAACGAGGCGTCTCGAAAGAGCTCGCGCTCGAGGCTGAAGGTGTATTGATTCATGAAGGGATGCTTGATATCGTCCTGAACCGCCCAATTTTGGACGACCCGGTCGAATTCCACCCATTCTTCCGCCGCAAGATCCCAATAGTAGGACACATAGTCGAACCACTTTTTCGACAGCCGGTTGTGATAGGCGGCGAACATCCCTTCGGTGAACTGGCCGTAATGGGCCTTGAGGACGGTGCTTTTATCGCCGAAGACGTCGAACGTCAGGCCGATTCGAGGGGCTATCCGGCCGGTCTTCCAGACCGTACCCTCACCCTTAACCTGACCCCAGTTCTGGCTCAGTCGGACGCCGGCGTTGATGTTGAGGCGCGGCGTGATCTGCCAGGAATCCTGGGCAAAACCCTCGACTCTCGTGTAGGGGCTGTCGAAATCGTAACCTTCGTACTGGTAGGCGAGGTAGTTCCCCGTGTTGTAGCCGTAGGCCTGGTTGTAGCTCCAGTAATCAATATAGTAGACGTGGGGTCCGAGCGGTCCGCCCGAACCGGTATATCCAAAGCGGCTGCGGCTGGTGGAGCGCTCGATCTCGACGCCGAACTTGAAATCGTGATTGCCGGTGATGAAGTCCTCGGCATAATGGGTCAGGCTGGCGTTCGCCTGGAACCGGGTTCGGTCGGCTAGGTAATAGTAGCCGGAGTTGTAAAGGAGCTTATTCTGGTCGAGGTCGAAACGGGCGTACGTGTCCCGACCCGTCTCCGGCTCGAGGTAATAGTAGCCCCAGAAATAGGCCGCTTTGATATCGGCAAACGTCTTGGAGTTGAAGATATGGGTCAGGCTGAAATTGCCGACAATTTCGGGCGATTTCTGGTTGACGACGGCCTCGGGCGATGTCGTGGCGCTCGCTCCCCGGTTTTTACCGTCATAGGTGTCCACTTCGAGGCCGAACATCAAGTTCGTCGAGGATGTCGGCTGAGCCGTAATCTTGGTGAAGCTTCGCGGCTGATCATAGGCCCGGGGCTCGGGAAAGCCCGTCGCGTAGTCGTCGAAATGCTGGAACTGGAAACCCTGGTAGAACCAGACCTTGTCCTTTCGGATCGGGCCTCCAAGGTGGGCATTGGCGTCGTAAAACCGGTAGCGCGGCGAGGTCAGCTCGGGGAAATCATCGAGATAGGCCTTGTTGTTGTCCTGCTGCCAGAACCCGGTCGGCTTATCGTTTTTTTCGCCCTGGAAATCGAACTCCATGTGGCCGGAGAACCGGTTGCCTCCCGATTTGGTAATGATGTTGAAGATGACGCCGGTGAAATTCCCGTACTCCGCCGGAAGACCGACGCCCATGATCTTGGCCTCCTCGATGATGTTGTGGTCGAGGAAGACCCAGGCTGTTCCGCCCTCCGGATCCGCCACATTGACGCCGTCCATCGAATAGGCAATCCCGGTGCCGTCCTGAGCGCCGTAGGCGACATCGGCCATATTATCGGGCGTGACTCCAGGCGCCATGTTGACGATGCTCGAAGTAAATTGCGAGTAAGGGATGTTTCGCAGGATCTCGTTGGTCAGAGTGACGGAAGCGGTCTCCGTGGATTTGATGTCAACGGTCGGCGACTGGGCGATGACCGTGACTTCCTCGGCGACGGCGGCCTGCTTCATCGTCAGGTCGATCGTCAGGCGGGTGGTCGTGGTCAAGCGGATGTTTTCCTGGACGATGGTCTTGAAGCCCTGGAGTTCGGCCTTCAGCGTGTATTCTCCGGGCGGAAGAGCCGGAAAACGGTACTGCCCCTGGGCATCGGTAACGAACGTGCGCGTGCCCATCATATTGGGGCTGGTTAATGTCAGGGTAACTCCGGGCAACGGAGTGTTCTCTTCGTCGATAATCGTTCCGACGATCGCGCCTGTCTCTTTGGACTGAGAAAAGGCCGAAGGACCGAGAACGAGCACCAGGACGAAGAGCAGCGAAAGAACTTTTTTCTTCATTGGAACTCCTCCCCCTCAAAATTTTCCGTTTGCCAAAGAACCCTTGTCGGAACCGAAATGAGAATTCTCCCTTCTTCTCTTTTCACCTCCTTTTAAGAAAAAAGTCGTCATTCAAATCTTGGAAGATCTGAATCAAAGATACGTCCAATCGAAGGACAATGTCAATAGCCCGACAGCGGTTGACGTCTCTTCTTCCAAGACGAAAGCCCGGGGAAATCTTTCCGCCCGGGATATTCGGCGAAAACTCTTGCCGGCCATGAGCGGCCCCGACTATAATAAAGCGGTGCGTGGAAAGCAAAATTCAACGATGGCCGACAAACAAAGAGTCCCGCCCCCGGAAACGGCCGAACCATTCATCATCCGGGAATACGAGCCGGAGGATCTCGACCAGGTCCTCGAGCTCGTCCGGGAACTCGAGTCCGAGATGGCCGAAAAATTCCGGGCGGTCAAAATAAAGTCCGTTGTCGAAGACTACCGGTCGCGCTACCTGAACCCATCGAATAAGTACAAGACGTTTGTCGCTGTCGCCGGAGGAAAAGTCGTCGGCTTCTTGATCGGGTATCCCTCGCTCGGCACGCCCGAGATCGACCTGATGTACGACGTCCTTCCTCTTCCGGAAGGATCTCTCCCGCCAGAATTTTATCTCCATATCACGTTTGTCTCCAGGCCCTGGCGCAGGAAAGGCATCTCCACCCGGCTCCACGAACAGGTGATCGCCTATGCCAGGGAAAAAGGCTTTAAAGAGGTCTACGCCTGCATCGCCAAGTGGAACGAACAGGAGCTGAAGGTCATCCGCTCTTTCAAGTTCCAATCCAAGGACCTGGGGTACCGGTATCGGCTGAGCCTGAAGTTCTGACCGCCGTCCGGGGCGTATCCCCCGCCCGTTATGATCCGGCAAGGGTTCGGCGGAAAACCAGGTAGACCGGGATGCCGACCAGAGCCATCCCCAGGGCGATCGAGGATTCGACCGGCCGCTCGAAGTAGCCAAGGACAAGAATCGCGGCACCGGAAAGAATATAGACGAGAGGAACGAAGGGATAGCCGGGAAGCTTGTAGCCCTCGATTCCCCGCCGCCTCAATTTGAAAACTCCGATAACGGCGAGGATGGGGAAGATTCCCAGACTGAAGCCCATATAGGTCAGGATCTGGTCGAAGGTCCCGAAGAGGACGAGGACGGCGGCAATCGCGCCCTGGAGAAAGATTGATTTCGACGGAACTTTGAAGCGGGGATCGACGGAGGAAGCAAAGGGGAAGAAGCAGCGATCCCTGGCCATGGCATAGTACACGCGCGGACCGAGAATAATATAGGCGCTGAGCGAGCTGAACAGGGCAAAAGCGATAAGCAGGGAAAGGATGCTCTCGAACGAATTTCCGAATATTCTTCCCGCCGCCAGCCCGGCGATGGAAATCACGCCGCCCATTTCGGCAGGAGGAAGCGCATATATATAGAACACATTGAGCAGGAGGTAGATGAAGAGGACGATTCCCGTCCCGAGCAGAAGAGAACGCGGCAAATTCTTCGCCGGATTCTTTACTTCCGCGCCGATATAGGCCGAGGCGTTCCAGCCGCTGTAAGCGAACATGATCCACATCAGCGAAAGCCCGATCGTCTTCCAGCCGCTGAAATCGAAAGCAAACTCGCCGCCCCGGCCAAGGTGGGAGAAATCGCCTCGGCCGGAGGAGAAACCGGCGATGATCAGGCCGGCGATCAGGGCGACCTTGAGCAACGTCAGACTGTTTTGGATCCGGGCTCCGATCTCGATTCCCCGGGCGTGAATCAAAATAAAAATCAGAATGACCAGGATCGAGTACGACTTCTTCAGGATGACGGCCTCGGTCGGACCGCCGATCAGACCGATCGAGGCCAGGCCGGGAAAAGCTCGCGTCAGGTATTCCGAGAAACCGATGGCTGAAGCCGCGATCGGCGCCGAGAAGCCGGCAAAAAACGAAACCCAGCCGCTCAGAAAACCGAAAAGCGGATGGAAGAGGCGCGAGAGAAAGGCGTACTCGCCGCCCGCCCGGGGGATGGCCGCCCCAAGCTCGCCATAGCTCAGGGCGCCGCAGAGAGCGATCGCTCCACCGGCGGCCCAGAGAGCCAGCATGAGCCAAGGTTTTTTCAAGTCGGCCATCAGCAGACCAGAGGTGGTAAAGATACCCGCTCCGATCATGTTGGCGACGACGATATTGGTCAGGGGAAAAAGTCCCAGCTTGCGGGGCAGGCCGTTATCGAGCTTCGACTCAACCATCCGGCCCGCCTGATTTTCTATCGTTCCAAGTTCGGTTCATTTTCCACCGAAGACAAACACTCCACGGGTCCATCCCCTTCAGAACTCCATCAATTTCATTTCCCGCAGGGCAAGAAAGGCCGCGCCCAGGACTCCGGCCGAATCCCCCAGGACGGCCTTAAGAATCGGGACATGGCGGTGGGGGATGCCGAAAAGATGCTTCATCATCAGGGGCGGCACATGGTCATACCAGAGGGGAATGTTGGAAACGCCCCCGCCCAGGATGATCGCTTCGAGATCCAGGACGTTGACGGCGTTGGCGAAAACCTCTCCCATCAGCCGGAAGCTTTCCTCGAACAGGACGCGGGCCTGTTGCTCTCCCTTTTCGTAGCGGAGATAGATTTCCTGAGGCCCAAGCCGCTCCCCGGTGAGCTCGCGGTAGCGACGGCTGAGGCTCGGCCCGGAAAGATAAGCCTCGGCGCAGCCGCTCCTGCCGCATTCGCATTTCCGGCCGTGAATGTCGAGGGTGGCGTGGCCGATTTCCCCTGCGTTCCCGTTCGGGCCCCGGTAGAGCCTGTTATTCAGAATCAACCCGGAACCCATGCCTGTTCCGAGAATGACCGCCATGACCGAGCTGTATCTTCCGTAACACTGGGCGAAGAACTCGGCCAGGGCGAGGCAATTGGCGTCGTTGTCGATGACTAGGGGAACGGAAATTTTATCCCGCAGCAGGCTGAGGAGTCCGGGCTTTTCATAAAGCGGTGTGTGCGGGGAACCGTACATGATGTCGTCGGCCGGATGGTAGGTTCCCGGAGTTCCGATTCCGGCGGCCTCATAGGGAAGATCACCAGCGGTTTCGGAGACGAGCCGAAGGATGTTCTCGACGACGCGTTCTCTGCCGCGCTCGGGCTCGGACGGCATCCGCTTCCGGGCGAGGAGTCGGCGCCTCTCGTCGACGACGCAGACTTCGACTTTCGTCCCGCCCAGGTCAATGCCGACGGCGTATCGCGACATCTTCGTCCCGGAAGAAAGAATTCTAAGAAAATTCGCCCCCGCAGGCAATCGAATTTTTCACCCATTCTCAATGCATGCGCATGAGGATCGGCTTGACAATCTCTCCGGTCCGAGATGGTGAGGGATTGGAGGCGATGCAGTCGTGGCGGCTGTGGCGGAATCCCCGACTCCGGCACAAGAGAGTTTGACCTTCCCGCCCAAAGGCACTATAATCCCTGACCGACAAACGGCACTTGAGAAAGCGAGGCCTCCATGGAAATCAACCTGACAAAAGACCAGCTGAGGAAGCTCCTCCATCTCGTTCATCTCGGAGAATGGGTGATCAATTCCTTTCGCACCGACGATCGCCTGGAAGACTACGAACGCGTGGCCGAGCAGATTCTCTCGCTTGCTCCCTCCAGGGGTTTGAAGGGCTTGGTGGAGTTCGACGAATTCGAGGGCCGGTACTTTCCTTCCGCCGAGTTAGAGAAAGAAACCAGGGAACTCCTGACGGAATACGAAGATGCGATTTTCTGGAACACCCTAATCGACGGCCTGGCGGAAAGAGATCTGACCAAAACCTACGGGAAAGAGGCGGTCAAGCGGATGGAATGGGACGAATACAGCGAAAAGATCGAGCCGTTCGTCAAAAAATACGAGACGGAAATCGAGGAATTCGGGCTCGACCGGCTGGAGATCGTCAAGGTTTCCTGACGGCGGTCTTTCGGTCGGAAGGCAAGTCCTCGAGAAAACCGACGATTTTGCGGTAGTAGAGCGGATAAAAAAGAAAAGGAAGCACAAGCAAAAAGACCACTCCGAAAACGACATAAGCATCCCGGGCGATGAACAAAACCGCCTGGATGTAAAAGAACATCCCCAGGAAGTAAACCCAGCGCAGGCGGCGGAGAAAGAGGCCGCCGCCGATCATTAAATTGACGGCCGAAAATCCCACCAGAGCTGCCTTCAAGTCAGAGGTCGAGAAAATGATGGCCAGCGCATAAGCCAGGGGCAGAACCACCCAGAGTCGCTTTCGCCGTTGCGACAGGATGAGCAAGGAAGACGTCAGGGCGGCCTGCAAGAATCCGGCGGTGGCGACGCTCTCACCGAAACTCGCCGCCTCCACGCCCCCCTCGGCCCGCAACCGGATTCCCTTCATCATCTGGCGCTCCATCACGAAATGAATCGGGTCGAAAAAAAGAGACATCAGAATTCGAGAAAGTAACGATATTCGAGCGCTGCGGCCGCGGATGATCAACCGCGTCGCCTTTTCCCCCTCTTTCCGGAGGACAAAGCTTCCCCATCCGCGAAGGACAAGGAGGTCCGGCCGGTCGGCTCTCTCGATTCGGACTCCGATGGAGCGCTCCGCACGCCTGATAAGACCGAGCGGCCAGTTCCGCGGGGTCATGGCGACGAGGTCTCCGGGCTCGACATTCTGCCATTCCGGAAGGACATCGTTTGTGTTGCGGATGTCCACAAAAAAGAGGTTTTCGAGCCAGCTGTAGCTGTAAAAGCCGCCGCGGTTCTGGCCGAGCTGAATAAGCCAGGCCCAGACTTCTTCGGCCGGGGCGGCGATCGTCATCGCCCTGGTGCTCTGAAAGCCCGGCCCAGAAACAAGTTCGTCGCCCGGAAGCGCCAACCTCGTTTCCGCGGCCGTCGCTCCCCAGTTCAGCATCCAGGGCCGGATAAAAACCCCATAGGCAACGAGAATGAAGACGAACGCTCCGAGGGGGATTAGAACCAGGCGGGCTTGTTTTCTTTCGGCCAAGGGCGGTCTTCTCGCCGCGATTTTCGGCCCATCAAGGCCGGAGAAAAAATTCAATCTGGAAATATAGCCGGATCTTTTGTCTCTGTCAAACCGAAATTCGGCCCCGAGAAAAAAGATAATGACGGTCTCGATTTTCTTGAATAAAATAATGAAGTATTCGCCAAACCTCAAGGAACTTCGACGATGCAAGAACAACCGGACTCGCAACTTTTGTTCCCCGGCCGCCTGATGTCCCTTGACGTTTTCCGCGGCCTGACGATGTTTCTCCTCATCGGCGAGGCGACCCATCTCTACCATCTCCTTGTCGACCCCTCCCTTCCTGGACCGTTGATTCGGGCGATCGGCCTTCAGTTCCATCATCATCCATGGAACGGCCTCCGCTTCTGGGATTTGATCCAGCCCTTCTTCATGTTCATCGTCGGCGTGGCCATGCCTTTTTCCCTTGGGCGCCGGTGGGAACGGGGAGACAGCGGGAAGGCGATATTCCGGCAGGCCCTGCGCCGGTCCATGATCCTTTTATTTTTAGGCTGGGCCGTCTACTGCATCGGCCCCGGGAGGCTGACCTTTGAACTCTGGAACGTCCTGGCTCAACTCTCTTTCACTTATTTTGTCGCCTTCCTGATGATGCGGCGGCCGGCCGGGCAGCAGCTCGTTTTCACTTTCGGCCTGCTCATTCTCACCGAAATTCTCTATCGTTCCTGGCCCGCGGCCGGATTCAACCAGGCCTTTGTTCCAGATCACAACTTCGGGTCCTGGGTGGACATGAAACTCATGGGAAAGCTCTCCGCAGGCCACTGGGTCGCCTTCAACGCCGTCCCGACAACGGCGCATACGATGTGGGGAGTCCTGGCCGGCCAGCTTCTGAGAAGCGGCCGGCCTCCGGGCAAAAAAATCCGGACTCTGGCTCTTGCCGGCCTGGCGGGAATCGCCCTCGGCTTGGCCCTTGATCCGGTGACGCCGATCGTCAAACGAATCTGTACGAGCTCCTTCGTCATCGCCAGCGGCGGCTTCTGCCTTGTTGCCCTGGCTATGTTTTACTGGCTCGTCGATGTCCGCTGCTTCCGCCGCGGCGCGAAGTTTTTCGCCGTCGTCGGAATGAACCCGATCTTCATTTACCTTTTTACCGAAACGGGCGGCGCCAGATGGCTCGACCGGCTCGCCCGTCCTTTTACCGTCGGACTGTTTTCCTGGGCAGGAAGATTACCGGCCGAGATCGCGACCAGCCTCGCTGTCTGGGCCATGCTCTGGTCGATGTGCTTCTGGCTCTATCGAAGAAAAATTCTGATCAAAATCTGATTTATTCGCCCAGTCCGCCGATTCCATGAGGCTTGATGATGACCTTGATCGCTTCTTTTCCCTCCATGACCAGCTGAAATCCCCGGCCGATTTCTTCGAGCGGCAGCCGATGGGTGATCAGACTGTTCACGTTGATCTTTCCCGCAGCCAGGAGGCCGATCGCTTCCTGGATATCGGGCGGCCCGCAGTAATAAGAAGTCAGAATTCGAATCTCCTTGGTCCATAAGTTATTGATCGGGACGACGACCGGCTTCTCCGGCCCCGGAACAGCGAAGAAGACGACGGCTCCGCCTTTTTCGACGCTTGCCCAAGCCTGCTCGATCGCCGGGAGGGCCGAAGTGCTCATCATCACGACATCCGCTTTTTTTCCCAGGATCTCGATCACCCGCTTCGCGACGTCCCCGGTCGCCGGAATCGTCCCCTCAGCTCCCAAATTTGCCGCCAGGACGAGTTTCTTTTCCACGACATCGGTCGCCACGACGATGCACCCTTTTTCTTTGGCCAGCTGGACCTGAAGAAGGCCGGACATCCCGCATCCCTGGACAAGGATCGACTGGCCTTTTTTCAGCCCGGCCAAGCGCTGGGATCTCACGACGCAGGCCAGCGGCTCGATGAACGTGCTCTGATCATAAGAGATCGCCTCGGGAAGAAGATAAGCCCCCTTCTCCACCAGAATTCCGGGAACGAGAATGTATTCGGCCAAGCCGCCGGGCAGGCGCTCTTCGATCTCGGAGCACTGAGGAAAATGTCCCTCCCGACACAAGGCGCACTTGCCGCAGGGCACTTTGGGTGCGATGAAAACCCGATCGCCCGGTCGGAACCGGCTGACGCCGGCGCCGACTTCGACAACCTCGGCGCCGATCTCATGGCCCGGGACAAGAGGAGCACGGGGAAGCCTGTACCACTCGACGACATCGCTGCCGCAGATGCCGCAGGAGCGGACCTTAACCAACATCTCTCCGGGACTCGGCCGGCGCAAAGGAAGTTCTTCGAGGCGAATGTCCCTGTTGTTATACCAAACCGCGGCTCTCATGACGACCCGAACGACTTGAACCCTCTCTCAATCCTTGCGAGCGAGTTCGCTATAAAGAAGGTAAGCTCTCTCCGGAGTCTCGTTATCATGAACGACCGCCCGGACCGCCTTGAGCATGGCGATCGGATGCTCGGATTGGAAAATATTTCGCCCCATATCGACGCCCGCCGCTCCTTCCTGGCAGGCGCGGTAGGCCATGGTCAGGGCGTCGATTTCCGGGATCTTTTTTCCGCCCGCCATGACAATGGGCACGGGACAGGAAGCCGTCACCGTCTCGAATCCGTCTTCGACATAGTAGGTCTTGATGAAGTGGGCTCCGAGCTCGGCGCAGATCCGGGCGGCCAGACGGAAATAGCGGGCATCGCGTTTCATCTCTTTGCCGACCGCCGTCACCGCCAGCGTCGGGATGCCGAACCGCGTCCCGAGGTCGACCGTCCTGGTCATGTTGAGGATGGATTCCCGTTCGTGCTCGCCGCCGATGAAAACCTGGACGGCCATGGCCGAGACATTCAGGCGAACGGCGTCTTCGATGTCCACCGCTAAACCTTCATCCGAAAGCTCTTTGAGGATGCTCGTTCCGCCAGATACCCGGAGAACAACGGATTTCGGCGTCGCTTCCGGAATCAGGCTGCGGAGGATCCCTCGCGTAAGCATCAGGCTGTCGGCATAGGGGATGAGAGGGACGATCTGGATGTCGATCCGCTCGAGGCCGGAGGTCGGTCCCTGGAAATAGCCGTGGTCGATGGCCAGCATCACGGTTCGACCCGTGACCGGGTTGAAGATCCGGGCCAGCCGGTTTTTCATCCCCCAGTCGAGGGCACCGCATCCCTTGAGGAAAAAGCCCTCGGTCTTTTGCGGGGTGTCGAGATAATAGCGTTGCGTTTCTTTGGTGTCTTCGGTGTCCGCCATCAGAAATCTCCTTTCTTCAGCTCATCAACCTCAAAACGAGCATAGCGCAGGGAGACGAACGAAGTCAACGAACCGAACGCCCGCAAGCCGGCGAATTCCCGGCCGGAGAATCAATCTTCCCCGAGCCAGTCCCCTCCTCGGTCGATATTTTCGGCCGTGAAGACCCGCGAAGAAAGGGTGATTTCCTTATCCACTTTGCCGCCGTTAAGAATCTTCATTGCCGTCTCGATCGCTTCGCGTCCGCCGGTCGGATATTCGAAGCTCGCCGCCAGGACGCCCTGCTTAACGTAGACCTGGCCTTCGTGGGGAAGGGCATCGATACCGACAAAGAGGATGTCCTTTTCCCGACCGGCGGCCCTGGCCGCAAGATAAGCGCCGTGAGCGCCGGGGTCGTTATGGGCATAGACAAGATCGATCTTCTGGAATCGGGCCAGGGCCGATTCCATCTCCTGGCGGGCTGCGGGCTCGAGCCATTTCATGTCGGCTTCAAAAATGATCTGAATGTCGCTCCCTCGGATTCCCTCGCGAAAACCGGAGTTTCTATCCTGGCCGGGAGTCGATGTCATCAACCCCTTGAGCTCGACGACGTTCCCCTTACCGCCGAGCTTTTCGACGATCCACTTCCCAGCCGCCCTACCGATCCGCTTGTTGTCGGCGCCGATAAAACAGGTGTACTGGTCGCCGAGCACCCGGCGGTCGAGGACAATGACCGGAATCCCTTTTTGGTAGGCGGCAGCGATCGGAGGCGTGAGCGGCGCCGCCTCTTTCGGCGAAACGATGATCAAATCGACGCCGGCATTGATGAACTCCTCGATCTGCGAGCGCTGTTTGAGAGAGTCGTTCTGGGCGTCCTTGAAAATCACTTTGATCTCGGGATGTTCCCCGGCCGCCTTTTCGATGTCCAGGTTCATCTGGACCCGCCAGGGTTCACCGAGGTTGCACTGGCTCATACCGATCGTCCAGCGAACTGCCGACGCCTCGGGTCGGCCGCGATCCGCCGGAGGTTGAGGGCTCTTCTTGCAAGCGCTGAGGAGTGAAAAGGCGAGAACGCCGAGCAAGGCGAGCTTGAAAGATGTTTTCATCGCCATCTCCTGATAAAGAAAATCAAAACAATGCCGAGGGCCGGACTCGAACCGGCACGGAACTTTCGTTCCGAGGGATTTTAAGTCCCTTGCGTCTACCTGTTCCGCCACCCCGGCAGAAACAAAATCCTTCCGGATTTCCGCTCTATTTTATCACCTGTGCCCGGCGACTTCCAATGGTTGCCGAATCGATCCATCGGCGACGTTTCTGGGGCGAGTTTTTCGCCGAACTCTCCTCTGAAACACCGCGCCTGGGATCGAGTGCGGTTAGACATCCGCTCCCGAGCCGCTTTGACATCGGACTCGGACTTGATTACCATCTTCCAGAAAAAAAGAAAGGATGATCGAATGATCACAAAAAAGTCCTGGCGGTTGTGTGTTCTCATCGGTTGGGTTGTGGCCGTGACGATCTTAAGCCCGGGATCTTCGGCCCGGGAAAAGTCCGGCCGATTCAAGTTCGAGATTTCTTTTCCTTCCGCCGTCCACCCTGATCCGATAACCGGCCGCGTTTACGTCATCGTCTCCAAAGACGGAAAAAGGGAGCCGCGTCTTCAAACGGGGTTCGACATCGCCACGGGCATCCCAATCTGGGGAAAAAACGTTCAGACCCTCCGGCCGGGAGAGCCCGCCCTCATCGATGAGAACATCTTCGGTTTTCCCCTCGACACCATCAAGAAAATTCCCCCGGGAGAATATTATGTCCAGGGATTCGTCAACATCTACACAGAATTCAGGCGATCGGACGGGCACATCCTCTGGCTGCACAACGACCAATGGGAAGGCCAGCGGTGGAATATCTCGCCGGGCAATCTGTACAGCGACGTGATCAAGGTCGATATCGACCCCGGCGAAAAGAAGACCATTCGGCTGGTCTGCGATAAGGTGATCCCGCCTGTCGAGATCCCGCCCGATACCGCTTACGTCAAAAGGATCAAGTTCAAGAGTGAGATGCTCTCCAAGTTTTGGGGGCAGCCGATCTATCTCGGAGCCACGATTCTCCTGCCGGAAGGATACGACACCCATCCCGACGTCTATTACCCCGTATGCTACGTCCAGGGCCATTTTTCCCTTCGAGCTCCGCATGGGTTCAGCGAAGGGAATTCTTTTTACAAGCTGTGGACAGGGGAGAATTTTCCTCGGATGATCGCCGTCACCTTTCAGCACCCTTGTCCCTATTACGACGATTCCTATGCCGTCAACTCGCCCAACCTCGGGCCCTACGACGACGCCATCATGCAGGAGCTCATTCCTTATGTCGAGGAACATTTTCGGATTATCCGGAAACCTTATGCGCGAGTGCTCACGGGAGGTTCAACCGGCGGTTGGATATCTCTGGCCATGCAGATTTTTCATCCGGATTTCTTCGGCGGCACCTGGTCTCTCTGCCCCGACCCGGTGGATTTCCGATACTACGAGCTCATCAACATTTACCAGGACGAAAACGCTTATTTCCGCCTTCACAATCATATCCAGGCCGAGCGGCCCGAGGCCCGCGATCCGGACGGCCAGGTCTGGCACACCGTCCGTGATTCCTATTATTATGAATGGACGCTCGGGGACAAACACCGTAGCGGGGGGCAGTGGGCCATCTGGGAGGCCGCCTTTACGCCGATCGGCGAGGACGGATACCCGAGGCCTCTCTGGAACTGGAAAACGGGCAAGATCGACCACGAAGTCGCCGAACAGTGGAAGAAATTCGATCTCCGGCACTATCTCGAAACCAACTGGTCCTGGCTCGGCCCGAAGCTCGTCGGGAAGCTCCATATCTATGTCGGCGATATGGACACGTTCTACCTGAACAACGCCGTCGTCCTGATGGAAAAATTCCTGGAAAGCACAAAAGATCCTTATTATGCGGGTGTCGTCAAGTACGGAGATGGAAAGCCGCACTGCTGGGGTCCCTCGGCTGCCGAACTCTACCCGCTTTTCAAGGAACACATCTTGAAAAACGCTCCGCCCGGGGAGAATCCCGACCTTTGGAACTATTGATCGAGCCCTCGGCTCAGCCCTGGGCCGCTTTGTCTCCCTAAGGGATCTGAAAATGGCGGGGCAGTCCGATATTCGCTATAATAAGAAAAAAATGGCCTGTCTGGAAAAGGCGGCAGGAGAAACGATCCAATGACCAAACGGATGAAAAAGTGTCTTCTTTTCCTCGCTTCGGTGCCGGTTGTCTTGAGTCTTGCTTTTTGCGGCGGCGGGACGACGTCTCCTCCCGAGAAGCCCGACCAGGAAAGCGCGGCCGTCGCCGCTGAAGTTCACGAACATCCGGAAATCGAGGTCCCTGCCGAAAAACAAAAGGCCTGGGGACTGCGGCTCGGAGAGGCGAAAAAAGAAAGTCTCTCCGGCCGCATCACCGTCCCGGGGATTATCGCTCTAAACGAGAACCGGACCGCCCACGTCTCGTCCTTCGTTTACGGTCAAATTTCCTCTATTCTTGTGGATCTGGGAAGCGGCGTCCGGAAAGGCCAACCTCTCTTGACGATCAACTCCCCCGATTTCGCCGGGACCCAGGCCGAGTTTCTCGAAGCCAGGGCAAGATACAACCTCGGGCAGGCCGATTTCCGGAGGGCGGAAGCTTTGTGGCAGGCCAAAGCCATCGAAGAAAAGGAATACCTCAGGCGCCGGGCGGAAAACGAAAAGCTGGCTGTGGAATACGGAGTTCTCGGCTCCCGGCTCCATTCTTTCGGCTTGACTCACGAGGATATCGAAAAGCTCATCGAGAAATGCCGGCTCGTGGAAACGCAGGAGTACAAGTGCGAGCTGGCTGATCCGAATCTGGCCATCCTCTCGCCGCTTTCCGGAACCGTCATCTTCCGATCCGCGGTCCTCGGCACGCCCGTCGAACCGAACACGATCCTGTTCACCATCTCAGACCTCAAAACCCTGTGGGCACACCTGGATGTTCCGGAAAAGGATATACCCCATGTCGGGCCGGAAAATCGGGTGTTCATCCGGTCCCCCCTTTTTCCCGGGCAGGACTTCGCCGCAAGGATCAGCTATATCAGCGATGTCGTGGACGAGAAACTTCGGACGCTGAAGATCCGGGTTGAAGTCGATAACCGCCGAGGGCTTCTCAAGCCCAATTTGTATATCCAGGGGATAATCGAACATCCTGCCTCAGAATGGAAGGATGTCCTCGCCGTGCCCGAGGCGGCCGTCCAGACGCTGGAGAATGAAAAGATCGTTTTTGTCAGGAAGAAGGGAGACATCTTTGCGGCCAGACATGTCCAAGTCGGCGACCGAGTCGGCGATCGGTGGATCATTCTGGACGGCCTCGCCGAAGGCGAAGTCATCGTCCTCGAGGGGGCTTTCAGCCTTAAAACAGAGCTTTCGAAAGCGAGCTTCGGACGCGGCCACGTCCACTGACATGAGACCCACATGATCGGGAAAATGATCCGTTTTTCCCTGAATCAGCGGATCTTCATCGTTCTTGCGACCGTGCTTTTCGGCGGCTTGGGTTATGTCGCCTACCGCAACCTGGTCATCGACGTCTTCCCCGATCCTTCTCCTCCCCTGGTCCAGGTCTATACGGAAGCTCACGGCATGGCTCCTGAAGAAGTCGAGCGGCTCATTTCTTATCCCCTGGAGTCGGCCATGTTCGGTCTGCCGCGCGTCCAGAATATCCGGTCCGTTTCGTCCTATGCTCTGTCCATTGTCAGCGTCTACTTCGAAGACAAGACCGATATCTACTGGGCCCGCCAGCTGGTCAATCAAAGACTTCAAGAAGCCCGAGACCAGCTCCCCGAGCAGGCGGCGAATCCCGTTCTCGGGCCGATCGCGACGGGACTGGGGATGGTTTATCTCTACCTCCTGGAGGGCGAAAACTATTCGCCCATGGAGCTCCGGACGCTTCAGGATTGGCTCGTCAAGTATGAGCTCAAATCCGTTCCTGAAGTCTCTCAGGTCCTGAGCATCGGCGGCGAGGTCAAACAATTCCAGATCCTCGTCGATCCGCAAGCGCTCCTCAAATACGGCCTGACCCTCTCCGAGCTGATCGTCAAAGTCCGCCAAAACAACCAGAACACCGGGGCAAGCTTCATCACCAGAGGGCCGGAGGAATGGATTGTCCACAGCATCGGACTGGCCCGGACGGTCGAGGATCTCGAATCCATCGTCCTGGCGACGGCTCAAGGGACACCCATCAGGCTCAGGGACGTTGCCGAGGTAAAAATTGCACCGGCTGTACGGCGCGGCGCCGCCCTGGCCAACGGACAGGGGGAGAAGGTCGTGGGGATTGTCCTCAAACTCTTCGGCTCGAACACCGCCAAGGTGATTTCCGATCTGGAAAAGAGGATCGCCGAGATCAACCGCTCTCTCCCCCCTGGGGTCCAAATTGTTCCGTTTTACAACCAGGCATCGCTCGTCCGGCAGTGCTTCTCCACCGTATCAACCAATCTCCTCCTGGGCATCGGCCTGGTCGTTCTCGTGCTCTTTCTCTTCATGGGGGACTTTTCTTCTGCCCTGATCACCGTCCTTTCTCTTCCCTTTTCTATTCTTTTCTCATCCCTCCTGATGAACCGGGCCGGGCTGGCGGCCGACCTGATCTCGTTCGGCGGCCTGGCCATCGCCATCGGGCTCATCGCCGACGCCTCCATCATCCTCGTCGAAAACATCCACCGCCATCTCCGAATAAAATGCGAAGACAAAGCCCGAGCGATCGTGACTGCCGCTGAAGAAGTGGGCCAGCCGCTTTTTTTTGCGATTTTGGTCATCATCCTCGTTTTCCTCCCGATTTTTACCCTGACCGGAATGGAAGGGATCATGTTCCGGCCCCTGGGTCTCGTTATTTCCTTCGCTCTCGCCGGCTCGCTGCTTTTTGCGCTGATCGCCTCTCCCGCCCTCTCGTTTTTTTTCATGAAGTTCCATCCGGAAGCCTGCCTGGAAGAGCCTGCCCTCATCCGGCGGATCAAGAACGCCTATCTCCCCTTCTTCGCTTTTTGTCGCCGCCAGAGAAAAAAAGTCCTGACCGTGACTCTCGCCCTGATCGCCGCTGGCCTGGCCATCCTGCCGTTCACAGGGAGGGAATATATCCCCTATCTTGAAGAAGGAACCCTTCATTTACGGGTGACTTATGATCCCAACATCGCCCTGAATGAGGTCGTTACCCGAACGACGGAGATTGAAAAAATCCTTCTTGAAGTCCCCGAAGTGACCGGCGTGCTGAGCCGGATCGGGCGGGGCGAAGTCGGAAGTCACGCCCACTTCATCAATGACGCCGAAATTCTCGTCCGCCTAAAGCCGGCTCGAAAGTGGAAAGCTTTTCGGAACAAAAATGAGCTCGTCCGCCAAATCGAACACCGCCTGGAAGATTTGCCGGGAATCCGGCTGACTGTGACTCAACCCATCGCCCACAACCTGGATGAGCTCCTGACCGGCGTCAAAGCCCAGCTGGCCGTCCGAGTCTACGGGGAAGATTTCGAAGTCCTCGGCCGGCTGGCCGGAGAGATCATGAATATCGTCGGCGGCATCCGGGGCGCTGCGGACGTTCAAGTCGAGCAGTTCACCGGCCAGAATCACCTCCGCATCACTCTCGACCGACAAAGGATTTCCCGCTACGGCATTGACATCGGCGACATTCAGGATACCGTCGAAGCCGCCGTCGGCGGAATCATCCTAGGTCAGGTCTACGAGGAGCAGAAGCGCTTCGACATTTTTCTTCGTTACCGCCCCGAAGCCCGCCAGGGCATCGATGAGCTCCGCAACCTCTACATCCCGCTTCCCGAAGGGGGACAAGTTCCCCTCGCCCAACTAGCTGCGATTGAGGAAGTGGTCGGACCCAGGTCCATCAGCCGGGAAGGCAACAAGCGCTTCATCACTGTCCAGGGCAACATCCGGGGCCGGGACATTGGGAGCTTTGTCGCCGAAGCGCAACGTGCCCTGAGGGAAAAAGTCAAACCGCCGGCGGGCTATTTCATCAAGTGGAGCGGCCAGTTCGAGCTGCAGCAGCGAGCTTCTCGGCGATTGAACCTGATCACCCCTCTCACGCTCGCCCTGGTGGCGATTCTCCTTTTTACTGCTTTCCGTTCCCCCCGGGAAGTCGTCATCATCCTGATCAACATCCCCCTCGCCCTGACCGGAGGGATCATCGCCCTGAAGATCACGGGGCAATCTTTGAGCGTACCGGCATCGATCGGATTTATCGCCATTTTTGGCATTGCTCTCGAGGACGGACTGGTCCTGATGTCCGCTTTCCGTCGGAACCTCAATGAAGGGCGAAGTCTGGCCGAAGCCATTGACCAGGGAATCGCCGCCAAATTGAGGCCGGTCTTGATGACCTCATTCACCACCATTCTCGGCATCCTCCCCCTGCTTCTGGCCAGGGGACCGGGAGCGGAGATCCAGCGTCCGCTGGCGACGGTCGTCGTGGGCGGGCTCTTAACATCAACTCTGGCAACCCTGGTCGTCCTGCCCCTCGTCTACGATACACTCAGGCGAAAATCCTGAGCGTTAGCGCGATGAGCAAACTCCGCTTGAGCGAAAAATCCGCTAGCCGAGGCTTTCCCAGGTAATGCCGACCCGGCGCAACGCGTAGCCGAGCTCGCGACGGTAGTCGCCGTAGCAGGTCATCCAGTGGAAGCCGGGCATGCGCTCGGCCAGGGTGAGGCTGTCGCAGTTAAAGCGGATATCGATTTGGGACCGGCAGATGGGCAAAAACGGCGTGTCGACGATTTCCCCGCTCAATCCCACCCAACGCTTGGAAGCGAAATCGGGAATGATATTCGTGACGCCCTGTCCCTTGCCCATCTCGACTTTCGGTGCGGCGCCGTAATCGGATTCAAAGTGAGTCAGGATGCGGGCCGGCTCGATACTCCGACCGTCCATCTTCCGCGGCGCTGTGCAG
>CAZNVB010000009.1:0-4742 GCA_964576265.1 uncultured Eubacteriales bacterium
GCCCCCTCCCCGAGAATGATGCCCTCCGATCATCATGGTCCTTCATCTCATTGTTCCCCCAAAGGACCATCGTGAGCCCATCCGACGAAAAGTAGATCGTCTTATCCCTGCCTTGAATATAGTAATTCACCCGCTCGTCAATCTGCCCCTGATTGGCGATGAAAAACAGCGGCAGCCGACCGAAATCGAGATCTGTTTTGAGCCCGGCATTCGCTTTCGGGAAACCCGGTCCCGATGGGGTAATCAGTCCCGCCGCTCCCGTTCGTTTGACCCCGTTTGGAAACTGAGAAGCCTCAGTCAGAAAAAGCGCAGTCAAAACGCAGACCATCAAAAACAGATGCTTTTTCATGAAAAATCCTCCTTAATTCCCAGGGGACAGTTCCGGCGGCGGATACGGCCGGAACCGCATGATGATAGAAAAATTATAAACGACACACCACGGGGATCGCCAACTTGCTCCGTTTGAAGAAGCAATTTTTTACCCCGATGAAAAGGCTCGCCTTCTAATTAGCCGTTTATTCGAAAAAAGTCAACAGCAGCAGCGGAATCGCCGGCCGACCGGATCTCGAAGGGAATGTCCTGGGCATGGCCGCCCCGACCGGCCATCTCAATCCTGATCAAACAACTTGATCTGTTCCTTCTTTACTTGATATCAGCCGAGCCGACGGTTTCGGCGTTGACGCCGGCCAGCAGCGTCCAGGTTCCGGCATCCCAAAACCACAGCCCCAGGCCGCCGAAATCGCCGATCACCTCGTCGATCCCGTCGGCGTCGATGTCGCCGGCAGCGATCGCCTCGGGGTTCATGGAATTGAGCTGGGTCCAGTCGGTTCCGTCACAAATCCACAGTCCCAAAACTGACCCGAAAACATCCAGGTAGGAACCGACGATTTCCATGCCGGCATGTCCGTCTGTGTTGGCGGCGATCAGGGTGACCGCATTGTTCCAGTTCAGATGGCTGATCGCGCCGCCGTCCCAGAGCCAGAGCCCGCTGAATTCGGGCTTGGCCCACTGGATGCCGAAATCGCCGACAAACTCGTCGATGTCGTCTCCGTCAAAATCAAGGACCAGAAGGCCGTCGGGATTGAGATCCGTAAGCGCCGTCCAGGCATATTCGTCATAGAGCCAGACGCCGTGCACTCCGAAGTCGCCGAGGATCTCGTCCCGATGATCGCCGTCCAGATCGCCGCTATGCAACGATTCCGCGGCGAAGGGCGAAATGAAATACCAGGTGGAATTCAGATGAACCCAGATCCCAAACCAGCCGAAGTCGCCCACCACGTCCTTGTCGCCGTCGCCGTCCAAGTCCGCCGCGGCGATCGATTCCGGGTTGACGCCGGTGAGCTGCATCCAGTCGCCGTTATTCCAGACCCACAGGCCGATGGCGCCGAAGTCGCCGATGAGCTCTTCTTTCCGGTCGTTATCCACATCTCCCGAGATGATGGAGTCTGGATTATACCAGGTGAGATGAGTCCAGGTGTCGCTCGCCCACAGCCACAGGCCGAAGATGCCGAAGTCGCCGATGAGCTCTTCATCGCCGTCGCCGTCCACGTCGGCGAAGATAAAACCGTCGGGATTCAGCCCGGACATCTGAGTCCAGGCATTGTTGTGGAACATCCAAAGGCCGAAAGCGCCGAAATCGCCCACCACCTCGGCCTTCTGGGGTGCGGGCGTGGAACGATATCCGGTGTCGGGAGGGCTGAACTGGCTGTAGCCGAACCCGTTTTCGGCGCGCACCCAGTAATAGTACGTTTGCATAGGCAGGGCTGTGGTATCATCATAGCTTGTGCCGTAGGCGGTCGAGGCGATGATCGTCGCCGTCGAGAGGTTGTTCGTCGTATTCCGCCGGACCTGATACCAGCCGGCATAAGCAACGACGTCCCAGTTCACCCGGACCTTGTCCGAGAATGTCCCGTCGCTCGCCTGGACGTTGGTCGGAACCGCCAGCGCCCGCCAGCCGGCATCATAGTTGCTGAAGCCGCTCGTCGAAATGCCGTTGCTGGCCTTGACCCAGTAGTAGTACATGAGCTCAGGGACGGCCGTGGTGTCATTATACGAGGCCGCTGCGCTGGTTGCGATTTGAGTGGCCGTCGCCGTATTGATCTCCGTGTTCCGCCAGATCTCGTAGCTGGATGCCCCTGTCACCGCCGTCCAGGAGAGAGCGACATGGCTGGTATAGGTTCCGTCCGTCGCCGAGAGCCCTGTCGGCGCCGTCACTCCCACATAGCCGGAGTCAGAGGAACTGTACAGGCTCGTTCCGGACGGCGCGACCGACTGGATCCAGTAGTAATTCCAGCCGCCCGCCGGGGACAGGTCATCATAAAATGTATTAGCGACATTGGCGAGAACGGTTTTCGTCCCCGTCTCCGTGGTCGAGCGGGAGACGCGGTAGGCCGTGACGGCCGGGTCCGAAACGGCATCCCAGGTGACCCGAATTCTATTGGTGTACGTGCCGTCGGTCGCCTGGACATTGGAGGGAGGCATGGGATAGAGGGTGATTTTATCAAAGAAAAAGGTCGCATTGTTCTGCGGCGCTCCATCTCCCCCAAAGCCGTCAACGGTAACAATCGCTCCGATATTGTATTGCCCGGAGGCGATGTAGGGCACCGTGGTCGTATAGGACGCCACATTATAGGATTCTTTGGTGAATGTCGGCCAATAAAAGTAATAGCCCATTAAGTGATCGGAAGTCGTGATCGTCCGGTCGGTTGAAAGGTAAAACCTCAGCCTGACATTCGCTTGATTCGTCGGGCTCAAATTTTCAACCGTGACGTTGGCAATCGTGATCGAGTCCCCGGGATAGTAATTCGTCGCCGTGGCTGCGGACCTATAAAGGCCGTGCGAAGCGTAATAGGACTCCACTCCGACATCTTTAACCTGGGGAACGCCGGTCAGCCCATCGTAAATCCGCCGCATCAGGTAGGCGTCCGGCACGTGGATCTGCATCGCATCCTCGACGATGTCGGAAGTCGCGCTGTTCATCACCGAGGGATGATTGTAGGCATAGGTTTCGCCTTTGAGGTACACCATGTAGCCCCAGGTATGCCCGGTCTCGTGGAGGACGACGCCGGGATAATAATTCGGCCCGCCGCCGAGATGAGTGAGAAAATCATCGGTCCAACTGAGGGCGGCATTGAACATGACGTCGGACTCCTGGATTTCATCGCACGGATCTCCCGTATCGATCCAGTTGATCGTCATGCCGGAGGCGCTTCCCCAATGAAAATTGTATTCCGCGTAGGCTTCGGCATCGCTGAGGAAACCGACAAATTCGTCCTCGCCGTTATCGCTTCCGTAATCACCGTCGTCAGGGAGGTAACGAAAGAAGTCGATGGTGAAGTTCCAGATGGCCATGGCCGTTTCGTTATCGTCGTAATCCCATCGCCCGACGGCCACCTGCTCCATGGCAAAGGTCGGGTCATGATAGCCGCAGGCAAAAAGATCGGAGTCGTACCATTCCTCAATGCTCTCTCCGAGGACGATGATCCGCGGGTCGGCTTCCGCCTGTGTCGCACTTTCCGGTTTCTTCCCGGGAAGGCCCGCGAGGTCCTGCTCGATGATCCGGCCATCCACCCTCGTATAGAATTTGCCCTCGCTGTTCGTCAGTTTCAGTCGCCGTTCGACAAGCGGCGCGACGAGGGCCGTATCGATGATATACCCGACGAATTCCTCCAGGGGAAGAGGCCCCGCCGCATCAATCGCCGCCTGGGTTCTTGTGGCCGGCGAAACGGAATCCGTGCCGGTCGCAATGGGAAGCGGGGCGAGGAATCGTTCCCTCTCCCAATCAGGCTGATCCCTGTAATAAAGGACTCCGTTCTGAATGAAATCGATGGGTCGCCGGCTGGTCTCGATTCCTTCCGCCCCCACGGCCAGCACAGCTCTGCCCCCGGAATCCAGAACGTAATCTTGCCGCGTCGCCGGATCCTGAATGACCTCGAACTGACCCTGCGGCCCGCCGATGACCGGGTTGGCATAGACCTGTCCGTCA
This sequence comes from uncultured Eubacteriales bacterium, assembly GCA_964576265.1. Classification (GTDB taxonomy): domain Bacteria; phylum Acidobacteriota; class Aminicenantia; order Aminicenantales; family UBA8522; genus CAZNVB01. The sequence continues at coordinate 3,986 of CAZNVB010000009.1, forward strand.
TCGAGCATGAAAACAAGATAGCGGCGGCCGAGGTCGAAGCGGGGCGCAACGCTGACCCAGACGCCTCTGCCGTGGAGCTTTCCCCCCGCATGGGTGAGGCGGATCGATTCGAGGCCGATCTGCCGGGAACGGTTCGTGGCGTGAATCACCCGAATGTCGGCGAAGTGGATGTGGGTGAAGATCATCTTTGCCGATCCGTTCGTGGCGCAATCCCTGCCTGCGACCGTGCCGATAAAAATCAGGTCCGCCGTCTGAGCGACCTCTTCAAACGACAATTTCGGGTAGGCGCCGTAGCCCTCCCGCCGCCAAGGCCCGAAAAACAGGGCTGCTCCAAGGACAACACAAAGTCCGACCCGGGATCGAAGCGACAACGCGTGCTGAATCATGGCCCCTCCTCAAAGGGCAATCGAGAGACAATCGACCTTTTCTGCCATTGAAGATTTATCTTTGTCCCCTATTCTCCCGAATCAGCCGAAAAAGTCAATTTTTTTCGATCGCCCCCTCTCCAAACCCTGCACGCCTTTTGAATTTCGTCTCTTTCTCCAGAGAAAACAAAAAATGGGAATTCTCAGGGTACGTTCTTGCCGAAGAGGATATCGGACGATAGGTCAAGAAGAATCCGGCTCACCCGCGGAGCTTTTTCAATTCTTCTTTAAGCGGCGGGATGACCTGGAAGAGGTCGCCGACGACGCCGAAATCCGCCACCTTGAAAATCGGCGCTTCCGGATCCTTGTTGACCGCGACGATGACCTTGGAG
>CAZNVB010000010.1:0-15247 GCA_964576265.1 uncultured Eubacteriales bacterium
GACCAGAAGGCCATGATGGCGCCTGGATAAAGCTTCTCGAGATAATCCGTGTGTCCCTTCCACCGGATTCCCGCCAGAGCCCAGGAAGCTTTGGAGATCGGCGCTGTGACCAGAGCCTGAAGCCAGCCTTCTCCGGCCTCCCGGACAGCTGTTTCAAAACAGCGAAAGGAAGCGAGGCCATTGGCCCCTGAGGGCAGGCCCTTCCTGCCGCTCCCCGGGGGGAAGGGAATCTCTTTGATCGTCAGACAGCGATTCCGGCTTCCCCGAGCCTTCTCCGGCGCAGAAAGGGGAAACGGGAGCTTGAGTTTTTTGGCTTCTTGTTTGAGAAAATCGGCGGAACAGAATAGAACATATTCCGCTTCCGGGAGGTCGGACATCCGGCCCAGGGACTTGAGGACGATTTCCGGGCCGATTCCTCCCGGATCTCCGGGTGTAATCCCGACCCTGGGAAGAGTCATTTGAGCTTCTTTTTGCTCTCTTCCCCTTCGCTGACGTCTTCCACTTTGCGGAGATATTTGATATTGTCCTTATAAACGAGCAAATTGGGCGCCCCTTCGCGGTTGAGCTTGAAACATCTCCGGTCGTACCACTCGATATAGCCCTCGATGACCTCGCCGTCGGCGAAGACGACGGCCATGCGCGTCTTCTTGTTCATCTGCTTGAGAAAATAATAATTTTCCGCGTGGGTGTCATAAGGAGGATGGATTTTCTTCTTGGCGGCCTCGCGGGCTTCCTTTTCTCTATTCTCCCGGATCTCCGCCAGATTCGGTCGGATAAGTCTCCTGTTCATCAAAGTTCTCCATCTCGCCGGCTGATTTTATCGGAAATTTCGTTAATTTTATCTTAGCATGTCCTGAGGATAATGGCAAGCTTTTTCAAGGATCCATCAAGCACCGCAGGGTGGTCAAATTTCTTCGTTCGCGACCGCTCCGGCCGGAAGCTCGACTGGATTTTTTTACTGAACGGCGCCTGCCCTCGCGCTCCCCATGATTTGGTCGATGCTGATGTTCATATTCTTCAGGCTTACGCCCATAGCTTTTTCGAGATTGGCGACGGAAATCGTATAATCGACGATCGCCCGCAACTCATTGCTCCGGGCCGTGCTCAGATCGCGCTGGTAGGTCAGGACAACGAAATTCGTGCTCAAACCGACCCGCAGCTTTTCCTCTTCCGCCTGTAGCTTTTTCTCGGCCAGCTCGCGGGCCGCCCGGTAGGCCTGGACTCTCTTATAATTTGTTTCCACATTCCGGACGCCGTTCCGGATCTCCAGATAGATGACCTGCTCCTCGTTCTTCAGACGAAGCATGGCCTGTTCCATATTGAGCTTCGCCTGGTTATAGGCGGCTCGGGAAAAAATGCTGTTCAACGGGATGTCCAGAGAAAGGCTGAGGCTCCAGTTCTTGTATTTGAAATTCAAAGCGTCTCGGAGAGCGTCCGATACAGGACCGGGGATGCGATCGACAACCACGCCGGTGAGAGGATTGTCGTTGAGATATTTGATCTGATCGCCGGAAATCCCGGGGCTCCAGTAGGAGGCGTTCAGGTTGAGGCTTGGGAGAAGCTGGTTCCTGGCGTAGCTGAGATTCAGGTCCTGGTTTCGCAAGCTGACTTTGAGCGACTTGAGCTCCGGCCGGTTCTCCATGGCCGCGGCTAAGGCGCGATCGACATCGATCTGCTTCTCCACGAATTTGGGCGCATCCGCCGGTCGGATGGGCAGGGCAAGCTTCATCTCGGCGGCCGGGAGGTTGATGATCGTCCGCAGCCGATCCTCGTTGTTTTTGACCTCGGCTTCCGCCGACAGGATATCCGCCTCGCGGGTCGCCACTTCAGCCTGGGCGCTGAGGATTTCGATCGGCGCCATGGTCCCGACCTCGACCGCCCGCTGGTTCTTGGCCAGCAGATCTCTGGCCAGGTCGAGAGATTGCTGCCGGACTTTAAGGTTTTCAATGCTGTAGGCGAGATTCCAATACGCCTGAGTGACGGTGTTGATAACGTCGGCCACCGTCGCTTCGAGGTCGTTCTCCGAGATCTCGTAATTGTTCTGGCTGATGATGATGTCGCGGCGGGTCATCTTCGGGCCGAAATCCCGGAGCAGCGGCTGCCGGAAATCGAAACGCAGCGTGCTTCCGTAGCGGGGGTTGATCGTCTGGAACTTGCTGTTGCTGTCGCTCTTATAGTTGGTCAGAGAGGCCGTCAAAGTCCCGCCCGTAGGAATCAACTGAGAGATCGATGTGTCGTAGCTGTAGTAATCGGTGACCGTCGTCCCGGCCGATTCGAGCCAAGAATAAGAAGCGCTTTCATTGCTCCGATCGGTGACGTTAAAGGCCAGCGAAGGCAGGAATTTTTCGTTCGCTTTGGCAACCGCCTGAGCGGCGATCTCGGGCGCGAGGACCTGAATCGCCACCCCATAATTATTTCTCAAGGTCCTGAGAATCGCCTCTTCCAAAGTCAAGGAGAGGACGTTCTCCTGCTTTTCCTGGCTCGCGTTAAAGGCCGGCAGAATCAAGAGCATCGCCGCCAGCAAACCGAATATTCTTTTAGCCATAGGAAACCTCCCGTAACCGAATTTCGCTTTTCGCGGCCGTCTATTCATATCTCAGGGCTTCAATCGGATCGAGCCGCGAGGCTTTGCGGGCGGGGTAAAACCCGAAAAAGATTCCGACCGAGGCCGAAAAGACAAAAGCCAGGATGATCGACTGCGGCGAGACGACCGACCGGAATTGGGAAAAAATGGCGACATACTTGAGCAACCGCGAAAGCCCGACACCGAAAAAGACGCCGATCAACCCGCCCAGGACGCTCAGCACGATCGCCTCGGTCAGGAACTGAAGGAGGATATCCTTCTGCCTGGCTCCCACCGCCATCCGAATCCCGATTTCCCGAATCCGCTCGGTCACGGACACGAGCATGATGTTCATGATTCCGATCCCGCCGACCAGCAGGGAAATCGAGGCGATGCTGCCCAGGAGAATGGTCATGATTTTCGTCGCCTCAGCCGCTCCCTCGGCGATTTCGGCCATGTTCCGGACCTGGAAATCGTCCTCTGCTCCGGGGGCGATTTTGTGACGAATCCGGAGCAGCTCTTCGATCTGGGTCTGGGCCTCTTTCGTCCGCGCGCTCGACACGGCCTGGACATCGATCGAGGAAATATACTCCTGTCCGGTAAGCCTCTTCATGACCGTCGTGTAGGGAACGGCGATCATGTCGTCCCGGTTGAACCAACCTCCGGATTCCCCTTTGGACTTGAGAACCCCAATGACCCGGAAGGGAATGGACTTGATGCGGATGACCTTGCCGATCGGGTCCTCGTTTTCAAACAGGCTGTCCTTGACCGCGCTTCCGAGGACGGCGACCTTGGCCGCCGATCTCTCATGGCTTTCATCAAAATAGATTCCTTGCTCAATCTCCCAGTTCCGGACCTCCGGATACCGACGACCCGTTCCCTGGATCGAGGTGTTCCAGTTTTTATTCCCGTAGACGACCTGAGCCCGGGTGCTGACCGACGGAGAGGTATAAAGAACCGAATCGCACTGCTCTTCGATGGCCGTCGCGTCCTCCGGTTTGAGGGTATTCCAGCCTCCGAAACCCGTGTGGACGCCGCCTCTCTGACGGCTTCCGGGCGAGACGAAAAGGAGGTTCGTTCCCATGGAGGCAAAGCGATCTTCCACGCCTTTTTTCGCTCCTTCGCCGATGCTGACCATGGAGATGACGGCTCCGACCCCGATGATGATTCCCAGGGCCGTGAGGAAGGAACGCATTTTATTCCGGCCGAGCGCTCGGAGGGCGACCTTGGTCGTGCGCAAAATATTCATAACCTTGACTCCTTTGCCTCAAACTCCTCACACCCTTCGCCGTTCTGCTCTTCCCTGATGATCTGCCCGTCCCGGATATAAATCCTCTTCCTGGCGTAGCAAGCGATGTCCGGCTCATGGGTGACCATGACCAGGGTGATTTTTTTCTCTTTATTCAAACGGGTAAAGATGTTCATAATCTCTGTGCTCGTCTTGGTATCGAGGTTTCCGGTCGGCTCGTCGGCGAGGATGAGCGAAGGATTGTTCAACAGGGCTCTGGCGATGGCGATCCTCTGCTGCTCTCCTCCGGAAAGCTGATTGGTCTTGTGATATGCCCGGTCCTTGAGTCCGACCGATTCCAAGGCCCGAAAAGCCATTTCCGTCCTCTGTTTGGAACTGATGTGCGAGGTATAGAGGAGGGGGAGCTCGACGTTTTCGAGCGCCGTTGTCCGAGGGAGGAGGTTGAAGGTCTGAAAAACGAACCCGACTTTCTGATTCCGGATGCGGGCGAGCTTATCCCGATCGAAGGTGGAAACTTCTTCTCCCTCAAGAAAATAGCGGCCCGAAGTCGGCCGATCCAGGCATCCGATGATGTTCATCAAAGTCGATTTCCCCGATCCGGAAGGACCCATAATGGCCAGGAATTCTCCGGCCTGAACCTGATAGGTGACCCCTCTCAAAGCATGAACCTCCGTGTCGCCGATCTTATAAATCTTGACCAGATTCTCCAATTGAATAATGGGTGCGGACATGTGAACCTCGCTGGACGGCGACCTTAATGGCGTCACCGCGGCATGAACATCATTCGCTGCGGCCCTTGCTGGGGGGTGGTCGCCGCCCGGTTGGCCGGCGACGATTCGGTGCCGATCAGGACTTCCTGCCCTTCCTTCAGATCGCCGCGCAGGATTTCGGTGTAGGAATTATCGGTCACGCCGGGTCGAATGAAGGCCACGTTGAGCTTGCCGTTTTCATCAAGGTACCAGACCATGGAAGGACGGCGGGAACTCCGCTGGCCGCCCCCCGCTCCCTGCATTCCCTGGGGCATAGATCCGCCCTGGGAGAACATCATTCGCGGGCCGCCCTCGATTTTTTGACCTGGGATCTGGCCGCTTTCGGCCTCGCCGGCCTCGGCTTTCCTCTTAGCCATCATTCTTTCGCCCGCCTCCTTCATGATCCTTTGGATTTCCTCAGCCGCAATGGGCGGGGTGAACCGGAGTGCCGCGTTGGGAACGCGTAGGACCCCCTTCGCTTCGCCGGTGATGATGTTGACCGTGGCCGTCATCCCCGGCAGGAGCTTCATCCCCGGGTTTTCCACTTCCACGATCGTTGTATAAGTGACGACGTTCTGGGTGACGGTGGGAGAATAGCGGACCTGTTTGACCGTGCCCGTAAAGCTGCTGTCCGGATAGGCGTCGACGGTGAATCGAACCTTCTGACCTTCCTGGATCTTGCCGACATCCGCTTCATCGACATCGCACTCAACCTGCATCTTGCTGAGATCGTTGGCGATTTCAAAAATTTTCGGCGCCGAGAAGCTCGCCTGGACCGTCTGTCCGACATTCATGTTCCGCGTGATCACCACGCCGTCGATGGGCGAGCGGATGATCGCATAGCTGAGGTCCAGTTTGCTCGATTCGAGCTGCGACTTTGCCTGCTCAACGGCGGCCTCGGCCCTCTGGAGGTCGGTCTTGGCGCCGAGATAGTTCGCCTCGGCCGCTTCTTTCTCTTCGAAAGAAATCAGTTCCTTTTCAAACAGGCTCAGGGATCGCTCGTATTTCTTCTTCAGGTTGTCCAGCGTCACTTTCGCCTTCTCCAGCGCCGCCAGGGCGCTCGAGTAATTTGCTTCGTTCTGACTGACCCGGGTCTGGAAGGTCGAGAGGTCGAGCTCGGCCAGGACCTGGCCTTCTTTCACCCGGGAGTTGAAATCGACATTAAGCTTGGCGATCTTGCCCGACACCTGGCTTCCCACTTCGACTTTGGTAATGGGATTGACGGTCCCGGATGTCGTAACGACGGCCTCGATGTCCCCGCGGGTGATTTTCTCGGTTCGATACTTGACGGCGCCGCCTTTATTGTTCCTGAGCAGAGTCCAGCCGAGGATAACCCCGACGACGACCGCCAAGAGGGCGATTCCGATGATGACTTTTTTCTTCATGGTTTTTCTCCTTTGGGCTTTTCCGGAGGCGCTTCCCTTCTGAAGTCCCGTTTTCTTTGTTCCGATTGTTTCTTCTCTTTCTCCCGATGGCTGGCGATGATCGATTCCAGCTTGCTTTTCTGCTCCGGCGTGAGGACGGCATCCATCTGGGCTTGGATTTCGGACCGGATGGCGGCAAGCCGGCTGTGCATTTCCGTTCTCAGCTCTTTCAGCCGGGCATCGTTGCTCTCGAAGATTTTCTTGATCGCCTCCCGCTGCTCGGCCGAAAGTCCGAGGTTCCGGGACATCTGTTCGAGATCGGGGGCCCGGCGTTCGCTTCTTTGAAATCTGGCGTGCCACCGCGGGTGAACGAGATACCTCTCGATAAAAATGCCCCCCACGAACCCGGCCGCCACGGCGCCGAGAAGCGCCAGGGCAATCCACAATTTATATTTATTCATCATGGCCTGTATCTCCTGGAGAAATCCATGGACTCGGAAGCGGCGAAAATCAGCATCATGTTCCTCTCCTCCGGCTTCTTCTGCTCGAGGATCGTCGCCGCCTCGCTGAAGGGATTTTCGTTCTGCAGAAGAAGCGTTTCCGCTTGGCTGAGCTCAGCCGATTCCTGAGGCTGGAACAACAGGATTCCGGCCGCGAAAAGGAGGAAGGCGGCGAGCGATGCCGCCGCTGCCCGATGGGCCCATTTGAGCCAGAGCTCGGCCGGAGAGGCCTTTTCCTTCTCTCCAATCCTCGCCAGGAGGCGCGACTCGAAATAGGGGAGAGGTTCGGGAGCGGCAACCGGTTTGAGTCCGTCGAGGATCAGGCGATATTCTTTTCCCATCTCCCGGCAGCGGGAGCAAGCCTCAAGATGAGCCTGAAGAAGCCGGGCCTTGCCTGCCTCGAGTCGCCCGTCAAAGGAGCGGAGCAAACTTTTTTCTGCCTGTTTACAGTTCATGCTCTCCTCCTTTCCAGCCTTCGGCTGCGACTATCTTCTTCCGCAGCTTCTTCCTCGCCCGGTGCAGACGGGAATCGACCGTCCCCGCCGAAAGGGCGAGGATCCGGGAAATCTCCTCATAAGAAAGCCCCTGGATGTCCCGGAGGATCAGGATGATCCGGTGCTTCTCGGGCAGCCGGGCGAGGGCGGCTTGAACGAGAGCTCTGCGCTTCTCGGCCGTCCAGACTTCCTCATGGCTCGGGTCCGTCGTAGCGACCGCCTTCTCGCTGAGCTCCTCGAGAGGGACCTCCAAGTGCCGGGCTTTATTTTTCCTCAAATAATCCTTGATGTGATTGACCGATATCCGGTAAAGCCAGGTTCCGAACTCCGATTGAAATTTGAATTTCGGCAGGGCAAAATAGGCTTTGATAAAGACTTCTTGAGCCAGGTCGTCAGCCGCCGCCCTGTCTCTGGTGATTCCATAAGCCAGACTGAACACTTTACCCTTGTACCTCTTGACCAATTCTCCGAAGGCTTCTCCGTTCCGCTGCTGCGAAAGCCGGATGAGTTCTCTGTCTTCCATCGGTCAACACGTCTTTTTTCCTCCGTCCATCCTTTAGACGGAGGCCACGCTCACAATCTTCCCTCTCAATTCTTCTTTATTTCCTATAAACTCCAAGGCCGCCGGAAAGTTTCACCAAATAGACAGACCCCCCGCTGAAGGAACAACCACTGAAAGGAAGGAAAAGCTATTTCTTCGTCGCTTTCCACTCCATGGTTCCCATCTGACCCATTTCGGCCGTTCCGCTCATCGTATTTCCCTCGACCGTGCCCTTATAAGTCATGGTGAACTGATTCCCGTCCGGCGTCGTGCGGGTGATCGACCACTGGATATCCTTACCCTTCACTGTTCCTTCGCCCGTAACCTCATTGCCGCCCCTGAATCCCGGCATGGTCACGGTGATCTTTTCGCCTTCCTGGGCGAATTTCACGACCATGGTCCGCTCGCCGCGGGGAGTCTGCATGGTGAAATCCCATTCCCCCGTCACATTTGTCTCCTGGGCAAGAGCAAAAACCGCAAAAAAAGCTAAAAGAGAGAGTCCGAACACGGGAAGCCGAGTTTTGCGCATCGCTGCTTTCCTCCTAAAATTGTCCATTATTATACAACACTTTTATTAGACCTCAAAACAGCCCGAAATCTTCCCTCTTCAGGAAAAATTGGAGGCTTTCCCTTTTCCTTTGCGCCTCAGCGCTTTTTGATAATCCTCTGGAGTGTTGAGGTCCGGCGGGCTGGAGGAACGAGGCATCCGAACCTCGAAAATCTCCTCCGGGTGGCGGAGCATCAGCTCGCGCAACCCGATCTCCGGATGAAGAACCGCGATTTCCTTTCTGAATGCTAGGTCGATAAGAACGGGATGGCCTCGTTTTTTCCCGTAGACGGGAATAATGATTCTTTTTCTCTCCCGACGGTAAGCATCGATCAGGAGATTGATCACTTTCGGGTTGATATCCGGTTGGTCTCCCAGGACGACGACAGCCGCCAGGCATTTCCGGGGCAGGGCGCGAATTCCCCTCTGGACGGAAGACAGCATTCCCTGCCTGAAGCGCGGGTTGACGGCGGTCGCAACACGGTATTTTCTGGTTCTCTCCTTGAGCGTCCTCCAGTGTGAGCCCAGGACGACAAGAGTCCCATCGACCCGCGAGGCCGTCACTCTCTTTATGACCTCTTCGATGACCGTCCTGCCGCCATAAGGGAGGGAGAGCTTCGGCCCGCCCATTCGCCTGGATTCTCCGGCGGCAAGAATAACCGCCCAGATCATCCCTCCCTCCTTGCCCGATCTTCGGCCCGGCCGCTCCTGACCTGGATTAGTTCCGAGGCAATGCTCACCGCGATCTCCTCGACCGTCTTTGACCCGATCGGCAGGCCGATCGGCGCATGAAGGCGGTCAAGCTCCTGGACCGTCGCCCATCCCCTGGCGATAAACTCCTCTCTCATCAAAGCGATTTTGCGGCGACTTCCGATCAACCCGATATAAGCCGCCGGCGATCGGATGCAGGCACGCAGAGCGCGGGCGTCATTTTGATGTCCCCTGGTCACGATGACGATATAGGTCTCGTCGGAGATCGGGAATCCGGCTAAAGCCCGGCCGACATCCCGGACAATGATTTGATCGGCTTCGGGAAATCTGGCCCGATTGGCAAACTCCGCCCGGTCGTCGATGACGGTGACTTCAAAATCGAGGAGATGTCCGAGGTGGGCGACCGCCCGCCCGATGTGTCCGGCGCCGGCAATCACGAGACGGGGAAGGGGAGAGAGGGGTTCTAGGAAAAAGAGAGTTTTTGTGTTTTCCGTCTTTAAATTTTTTGACTTCCCGCCTCCTTCGGCTTGGCACGTCTTCTCTTCGTCGGCTCCCTTCCGATAAGCAACAAGTCTCGGTCGGCCCTCCCGGCGGGCTTCGTCAATTTCTGCTCGGCTCAAAGCCCATCGTTCTCCTAACCTGAAAGTTTCTCTTCGTCCTTCTTCGAGCCAGACGCGTTCAATTTTGGCATCTTTGCCCCTTCCACATCGGATACGTGTCACAAGGACACCGGATCGACGGCCTCGAATCGCCGCCCGCAATTTTTTAAAAATTCGCAAATGATCCCCGGGCACAGCGTCGACCAGGATGGAAGCCGAGCCGCCGCAGAGAGCTTCTTCTCTTCCAATCGCTCCTCCCCGGAGCCGGAATTCATAAAATAAAGACCGGCCGCTTCGGAGGCAGCGAAGGGCCTTTTCTTGCGCTCCGGCTTCAAGAATTCCTCCCCCCAGCGTCCCGAGAACAAGCCCCTGCTCCGAAAAGAGAGCCGAGGCGCCCGGAATCTGCGGCGTCGAGCCCTTGGTTTCAACAATCGTCGCCAGAGCCAGCGGTTTCCCCTGTTCAAGCCAGGGGACCGCGGGGGGATAAATATTTTTTGTTCTCTCCATCCGCCCGTCCTCGGTTTTCGATTTCCACCGGCACGAAATTTTCGGCAGCCGTCAACACCATTTTCCTATCACAATCGTCGGCAAAAAAGAAGACGGCAAGCTCTGAACGATCATCTCGGCCAGAGGAGGTCGCCCTGAGGGAAAGGGCGGGAAGTGCTGTTTTCTATTTTTTCTTGTAGCTCACGGCCAGGCTGCGGCTTCCCAAAGGAAGGATCGAGCTTTGGAACTCAGGCAGGCTTTTCATATAGTCGAAATACCCTGCGGTGCCGCCGCCGTATCCCCTTCGGCCCCAGCCCCGTTCATAGACATTGTGAGCGGCGATGCAGCCCCCGGGTTCGAGCTTGGGGATGAGCGCTTTGGCGTAGTTCGTGTACCATTCTTTATCCGCGTCGATGAAGATAAAATCAAACGGACCCGGGAGCTCCCAGATCAGCTGATGGGCATCGGCCAGCCGCGCGTCGATATAATTGCCGAGACCGGCTTCCTTGAAATTGGCGACGGCTTCTCGATAACGGCCTTCGTCGATTTCGATCGTGACGAGCTTTCCGCCGGTTTTGCTCAGGGCCCAGGCGATATAAATTCCCGATCGACCCGTCGATGTCCCGATCTCGAGCGCCTTCGTGTATTTGTTCTCGAGAACGATCCTGTAAAGCGCTTCCCCGTCCTCCTCGGGAACATTCATGTCCCACCATCGGCCGGCCATTTTTTCCAGGAACGCCTCGACCTTGAGGTCGATCCGGCTCTTTTCCTCCGCCTGCAGCGATGCGGCGGGGCTCAGATTGAAGAGGGATACAAAAAGGATCAGAAACGGAAGAAATCGATTCTTTATTTTCATGGCAGCTCCACCCATCTCTTCCGTTATTTTTAGACATTTAAAAGTCTTTTTTCTTCCAATTTTCGCGTCTTTCTTTCCGCTTCTCCGGACATTCATTTCGGCCCCATCCGGCGATCCGATTTTTTTCGCCACAGGAAAGGAATTCCCGAAAAAAGTCGGCGGACTGGACCAAGCGCCTTAAATCTTTCCCGAAAAAATGCTTTTCCCTGGCAAATTCAGAAAAAGACCCGGATGGAAGGCGTGAATCCGACAATTTTGTCGCTCAAGCGACATTCTTGTTTGAAACCGAAACGGAGGAGAATATTTAACTTATTGTAATTAAATAAATTAGGATTTGGCACGGCCCTTGCTTTATTTATGGCCTGAACGCTAAACTAAAAGGAGGCTCAACATGAGCGCAAAAAAAACAATCGCTCTCGCAGGATTGATTCTTCTCCTGGGAGCGGGCCTGGCTCTGGCTCAGAATCAGGCTCAGGCCGACGAGGCCAACAAGGTCCAAACCAAAGTCGCCGCCCAGAACCGGGTGCGGACGATGTTCATGGACCAGAACGGCGACGGCATCAATGATTTCGAACGGGATCACGACAACGACGGACTTCCCAACTGTCAGGACCCGGACTGGACCAGACCCGAGGATGGAACCGGCTATAAGAATCAATTCGGCCGAAAAGGCCAGGAAGCCCGGTTCGGCAATCACCGGAATTCATTCGGCGGCCAAGAATGGTCCAATTCCTCTTTCCGTCATGGGCTTGGCGGCCTCAGCGCCGGAATCTGCGACGGGACCGGCCCCAAGGGCAAGTCCGCCCGGAAAGGCCGGAGCTGATCAAGAAGACAGGAGGAAGGGGCCCCGGCCCCTTCCTCTCTTCTCGGAGAGAATCAAATGAAAAAGTTGGCGGTGATCGTTGGGCTCATCATCGGTCTAACAGGAGCGTCGGCGGCCGATCACCTGACCCTTTCCTTTTTTCAGAACGCGACGAACAATCTTTTTCAGACAACCTTCCCCGAAAAGGACCAGATTTCCGCCGTCGCCTTTTCTTACGAGAAACCTTTCCGTCCTTTCGCCTTCTTTACGCAGGGCCAGTATTCCTATCTCTACAGAAATTCCGATGTCAGCTACTACGCTCAGGATCTCGGACTGGATTATCTCCACGCTTTTAACGAAAAAACCGCCCTCTATATTTCTGCCAAAGCCGGGGGGGCTTTCTATCGCTCCGTTTATTCCGATTTCAATTTTCTCAATTTTGGAGCCGTCGCCGCCGTCAAGTCCTACCTCACTCCAGCCTCGATCATGAAGTGGAACTACGGCTTCGATTATAAAAATTACAGGAATTCTTTGTTTGATCATTACAGCCACCTGACCAATCTATCGCTTGACCGTTATTTCGAGTCGAGAACAACTCTCAAAGGAGAGGCGGCCTGGGGCTATAAATATTTTCTCCACCCCTTCCTGCCTTCGGAGACGGTAAGCAAGGACGCGTCCGCTGCCGGGGCTGGCAGCGGCATGGGCTATGGCAAAGGCAGGACGGGCAGGCGTGGCGGCTACTTCCTGCCGGACACTTCGGGCCAGGGACGCGGACAAGGCATACAAATCGCTTCCCTCTCCGGCCTCATCGCCCAGGGAGTCAGCGACAGGATCGGGATCAGGCTTTCGGGAGTCCGCCAGTGGACGGTTTCAGGAGAGAATCCCTTCAGCACGATCGAGGAGTTCTATATGGTCGAAAATCCCTCTTCAGACATGTATTCCTGGAACGGCTACGCCCTGTCCGGGGGCCTGACCATCGAAGGGCCCTGGAACACACAGCTAAAGTTGGGCTATACTAAGTCGCAGAAAGATTTCCCTGGGATCGAAGCCATGGACCTGGATGGAGCATCGCTCGGCCCGTCGAGACAGGATCGGAGAAACCAGTGGGATGCACGTCTAGAAAAAAATTTCCGCGTTTTTTCGGTCGTTCTCTCTTATTCCTATGTCGATAACCATTCCAACGATCCGCTATTCAAATGGGACGGCCATTTCCTGTCTTTGGGGATCGATTGGAACCTCAACTGGGGAGAGACAAAATGACTCGGCCGAAAATCTTTGCGGTCCTTTTGTTCTTGACCGTCGGCACGGAACTCAGCCTCGGCCAGCAGCCCGGCCCGACGCCGCCCCAGAGACCTTCCTATTTCTACAACGTGGATACCGAGCGCCGCGTCGAGGGCCTCATCCGGGAGGTCCTCTTTGAGCCCCGCTATGAAGACCGCGCTCCTTTTCTCATCGTCGTCCTCGAGGAAAAAAACACCGGTCAGCTCTACAAGGCCGAGATCAGCCCCGCATGGTTCTTCGAGCATGATCTCCATAAAGGCGAGCGCATCAAGATGATCGGCTCTTTTTACGCCAAGGACGATGAATATTTTCTCATCGCCCGCGAGCTCCAGGTCGGCGGCGAAACTTTCCGGCTGCGCGACAGCCGCGGTTTCCCCAACTGGCGGGGCGGTCCGACAAAGGGAAAGATGCAGCGCCGGGGCCGGGGAATGTGAAACGAGCCAGCGTCTTCCTCTTCTTTCTTCTTCCCTTTGCCGGGATTGTCGTCATTTTCTCCTTATTCTCCTCACTCAATCGAGTGTATATCAAAAGAAAGACCACGGATCTTGTTCGCGAGCAGCTCAAAGCAACGGCGGCCATTCTCAAGGTCAACGTCTTGCATTTCTTGGAAGAAAGATACCCGCTGGAAAAAATTCTTGACCTTTCTACAGGGGAAGAAGACATTTATTATCTTGCCTTGCTCGACAGCCGAAAAAATATCCTCGTCTGGAGGTCCAGATACGAAGGTTATCTTCCGCTGTCCAAAGAAGACGTCTCCCGGACGGAGCCTTGGACCATCATCTCGCCCGCTGGCCGGATTCTCAACCTTCTCGAGCCTCTTTCTCTAAAAACAGGCGAACTCTACTTCCTTTATGCCGGCTATTCCCTGAGCCGACTGGACGAGATAATCGCCCGCTTCGATCGGAATTTCCTTCTGATCTTCGAATTCCTCCTCGCCGCCGGGATCCTGTTCTTTTTCGGCGTCTTCGGGTTGCAGAAGAACTACCTGGCCAAGACCAGGGAAGCAGAAGAAGAAAGAAAAGAAAAGGAGCGGTTTCGCGAAATCTCGGCTTTCACTTCCGCCGTCGCCCATGAAATCAAGAATCCTTTGAACAGCCTTTCCCTCCTCTGTGAACTTATCCTGAGAAAGGGACCGCCGGAAGCGAAAACCGAAGCCCTCCAGGCCAAAGCCGAGGTCGGCAAAATTTCCGAGATTATCGACCGCTTTTCCTCCGCCCTCAAGCCGCTGCGTTTAAAAAAGGAGGAATTTCCTCTGCAGGAAGCCGTCCTTTCGGCCCGGGATTCGCTTGCCGCCACCGGGCTCAACCCGGCTGTCAATTTCCGCTACAGCGAACCCAGACCGATTACGATTTTTGCCGACAGGGAACTCCTCATCCAGGCGCTGGCCAATCTGCTCCGGAATGCCTATGAGGCCATGGACAAGGGGGCGGTCCTGGTAGAAGTGGAAACAACGCGCAAGAAAGTTCTGATCCGCCTCGCCGACACAGGAAAAGGGATGGGCCAGGACGAACTCGATCATCTCTTCGACGCCTTCTTCTCGACCAAAGATAGGGGAATGGGCATCGGCCTCTATCTGGCCAAGAAAATCATCGAAGCCCATAACGGCCGGATCGATGTCCGGAGCGAGCCCGGCCGGGGGACGACGTTTATCATCCAGCTTCCCGGAGGGCGCCATGAATAAGGCCATCATTCTGGTCGTCGAGGACGATCCTTTACAGAGGCGATTGATCAGGCAGAATCTCGAGCAGGAGGGTTACGCCGTCCTCGATGCTCCCTCGGGCAAGATGGCTCTGGAGATCCTCGAACGATACCCCGTCGATATCGCCGTCGTGGATTATAAACTGGACGGCGAGACGGGGATCGATGTGATTCAGGAAATCCTGAGGCGGAGCCCCCAAGTCACGCCGATCATCGTCACCGCTTTCGCCAACATCGAGACGGCCGTCGAGGCCATGAGGAAAGGCGCTTATGATTACATCGTCAAGCCGATCGACTTCCAAAAATTTCTCCTGGCGATTGAAAGAGCGCTGGAAAGACAAAATCTCCGTCGCGAAATCACCGTCCTCAAGACCTCGCTGGAGGAAAAATTCAGCTTCAAGAACATGGTCATTGCTTCGGCCGGGATGGAAGAGGTCGCTCGCCTGGTCGCGAAGGCTGCCGGAAGCGACGCCACGGTGCTGATCGATGGAGAAACAGGGACGGGGAAGGATCTTGTCGCCAAGACGATCCATTATTCCTCCCGCCGAAAAGACGGCCCTTATCTGGCTGTGAACATCCCGTCGCTTCCGGAGTCTCTCGTCGAGGCCGAGCTTTTTGGGGCGGAAAAAGGCTCCTACACCGGAGCCCACGAGAGAAAAACCGGAAAATTCGAAGCCGCCGGCAGCGGGACTCTTTTTCTCGATGAAATCGGTGACCTGCCGTTCACAGTTCAAGTCAAACTCTTGCGCTTCCTTCAGGACAGGGAATTCTATCGCCTCGGCTCGTCCAAGCCGCTCCAGTCGGATG
>CAZNVB010000011.1:0-23787 GCA_964576265.1 uncultured Eubacteriales bacterium
CACTCAGGGACTGGGCGAGGAGGGAGATCTGGAAAAGCTCGAGCAACTCGGGAACGCGATCCAAGAAGCTTCTCTCTGCGGTCTCGGTCAGACCGCCCCGAACCCCGTTCTCTCGACCATTCGACATTTCCGCGATGAATACGTTGAGCATATTCGGTTCAAGAGATGTCCCACCCTGACCTGCCGGGACATCGTCTCTTCGCCCTGTCAATATTCTTGTCCGATCGGCCAGGAAGCTTCCGTTTATGTCGCGCTCGTCGCCCAAGGGCGGCTCCGGGAGGCGTTCGAGATCATCCTCAAGGATAACCCCCTTCCCGGCGTTTGCGGCCGGATCTGCGAGCATCCCTGTGAGGATGTCTGCACGGCCGGCAAGATGGGGCAGCCGATCGCCATCCGAGCTCTGAAGCGTTTTGTCCTTGATTGGGCGGAGAGGGAAGGGCAGCGGGTTCCTTCGCCCGTCATTAAGGAAACATCCGATCCGATCGCCGTCATCGGGGCCGGGCCGGCCGGATTGGCCGCGGCCCAGGTCCTCAGCCGAAAAGGCTTCGGCGTGACCATCTTTGAAGCCGGAAATACACCCGGGGGAAGATTGGCGTCTGTCTCCGGAATTCGCCTTCCCAAGGAAGTTTTGAAAAGAGACATCGACGCTGTCCTCGACTCGATCGTCAGCCTGAAGACAGGCGTCGCTCTGGGAAAAGATTTCTCGGTCGACAGCCTTTTCCACGACGGGTTCAAGGCGATTTTCATCGCCACCGGCGCCGGAAAGCCCATGAAGCTCGGGATTCCAGGAGAGGGTTCAAAGGGAGTCGTCCCGGTCTCTGAATACCTGAATTCTCCGGGGGGAAATCCTGCTGCCGATCTGGGTCGGAGAATCGGAGTGCTTGGAGGAGACGCGGCAGCGATCGAAGCGGCGCGTCTGGCTGTTCGTGAAAAGAGCTGCGAACAGGTGACTGTTTTCTTCTCAGGCGAAAAAAGTGAACTTGGCGCGCGGAAAGAAGATGTTCAGTTTGCGCTCGAAGAGGGAGTCCAAATCGAATTTCTGACTGAACCGGTGCGGTTTCGAACATTAGGAGGTCGGGTTCGAGGTGTCGATTTCCGGAGGATCAGCGTCGGTCCGCCGACCGCCGCCGGTCGGCGCAGACGGAATGCCGTCCCAGGATCAGAATTCAGCCGGGAATTTGATTCGGTCATCGTCAGCGCCGGGATGAAACCTGATCATTCCTTTTTGAAAAAAAAGGACGGGTTGAACTTATCTGAACAAGGAACGCTGGTTACGGACAAGCGGAGTTGCGCCACGGGGAGAAAAGGGGTTTTTGCCGGCGGAGCGGTCGCCGGACAGAAC
This sequence comes from uncultured Eubacteriales bacterium, assembly GCA_964576265.1. Taxonomy (GTDB): domain Bacteria; phylum Acidobacteriota; class Aminicenantia; order Aminicenantales; family UBA8522; genus CAZNVB01. The sequence continues at coordinate 1,343 of CAZNVB010000011.1, forward strand.
TCCCTGATTGAAGCGCTGGCGGCCGGGAAAAGAGCGGCCGAAGCGATTGAACGCTATCTTAGAGGACAGGATCCCGAGGGCCGGGCACGGCCGGTGCGGCCTTCGGTTTATGTGAAACCTTCAGGGCCCAAGATTCTTGAGGAACGGCGAACCGATCGTTTGCCCATTCCCTGTACACCTGCGGGAAGAAGAAAGGCCGGCCGTCGGGAAGTCGAACTGACGTATTTGATCGACCAGGCGGTGGCGGAAGCCGGCCGCTGCCTGAGATGTGAATTGAGCACAAAAGAGGGCCGAAAGGCTTTGCAGTCGGACGATGATGAAGCTGAAAATTGACGGAAAAGAAGTTCTGGCCAGGCCGGGGATGACGGTGCTTGATGCGGCTAGGACTCAGGGCATCTATATCCCCAATCTCTGCGCTTTTCCGGGTCTGTCTCCGTATGGAGGTTGTCGGCTCTGCCTTGTCGAAATCAAAGGGAGAAAAGGATTTGTCCCCGCCTGCTGCACTCCGGTGGAGAATGAGCTCGAAATCCTTTCCGATACCCCCGAGCTTCAGCACCTCCGTCGGATGAACCTGGAGCTGATTCTATCGGAACATCCTCACGCCTGCCTGATTTGCAGCGAGAAAAAAAACTGCGAAGAATACAAATCGACCATCCGCAAGGTCGGAGAAGTCACTGGCTGCGTCCTCTGTCCGAGAAACGGCCGCTGCGACCTCCAGAAGGTCGTGGAAGCGGTAAGAATCGAGAGAGTGCGTTTTCCGGCCACCTACCACAACCTGGAGATCCGCCGCGAGGATCCCTTTTTCGATCGGAATTACAATCTCTGCATCCTTTGCGGCCGCTGTGTCCGAGTCTGCAGCGAAGTCCGCGGAGCCGCCGCCGTCAGCTTTATTTTCCGCGGGCCGAAAACCGTTGTCGGGACATCTTACGACCGGCCCCTCTTGGAATCAGGATGCCAGTTTTGCGGTGCTTGTGTCGACGTTTGCCCGACCGGCGCCCTCACCGAACGGGAAAATCGCGGCGAAATTCTTCCTGATGAAAAGCGCGAGACGATCTGTCCGTTTTGCAGCGTCGGCTGCACCCTCGAAGTGGATCTGAGGCAGGGAAGAATGATCCGGTCTTTGCCTAAAGAATGCGATTCCGTCAACCTCGGCCAGGCCTGTGTCAAGGGCCGTTTTCTTCTCCGCGAGGTCGTTTACAGCCCGAAGAGGATCCTCAAACCGATGATCCGCTGGGGAGGGACTCTTCGGGAAGTCAGCTGGGATGAGGCCCTGGAAGAGGTGGCTAAAAAATTGGCTCCCTATCGGGAGGGAAAAATTCAATTGGTCATTTCGACTCAAAGCTCCTTGGAAGACCAGTATGTCGGACTGAAATTCGCCCGCCGACTTTTGCACACGAACCCCTTGGCGGATTTTATTCCGCTGCCGGCTTTTTCTTTTCAAAAATGGGAGCTCGAAGAACCGTGGCCCGAGTCAACTCTTCCGTTCGAATTCAATCTCATCTCGGAGTCGGGGCTTATTCTTCTCGGCGGTCCGGACATAAGCCTTTTCCAACCCGTTCTCTGGGTTGAAGTGCTCAAGGCCTTAAGGAACGGAGCACGGCTCATCACGGTGGGCAGTTTTTCAGCTGCGGTCGAGCGAAGAGCCGCGGTCTCGTTGTCCTCTGATCAAGAAAATAAAAGTTCGATCTTGCTTGCCCTGCTTTTTCGATGTCTGGAGAGGAATTCCGGCAAGGAAGCATGGATTTCCGGCCTCCCCCGGTTGAAAGCGTCGCTCGACCGCGTGAAAACCTACATGGAGTCGAATTTCGGCCGGAAAATCGAGAGGGAACTCACAGAGGCGGCTCTTCTTTTGGCTGAAAGAAAGCCGGCTGTCTTCTTGACCGGTCCTGAGATCGAGACGAGACCGGGGGGAAAGACAGCCCTTCAAGCTCTCTGGAATCTCGCGCTTATTTGCGGGGCGAGGTTGATTTCCGTCGCCCTGAGCAATAACGAGCGGGGCGTGCTCGAGCTCTTCCGATCTCCCTCCGGGGGGAAGGATTCCGCCCGTTCCTCTTTGCCTGAACCGGGGGAGAGAGCGGATGCCCTGTATTGCGCCGGATTTTTGCCCGAGATTTTTGCCCGGGAATTCAAATTCAAGGTCGTCCAGGGATGCTTTTGGAGCGAGCCGATGGAGGGGGCCGATGCCATTCTCCCGGCGACGACGTTTGCCGAGAGCGAGGGCCATTACGTCAACGTCCAGGGAAGAATCCAGAATGCCAACCGGATCATCGAGCCGCTGGGCGAGGCGCGTCCGGACTGGTGGATTTTCTGCCGTTTGGCCGAAAAGATGGGAGCTCCGGGATTTGACTGGAAGAGCTCGACCGATATCACCGCCGAGCTGGCCAGAGGATATCCCGTCTTCAGGGAGATTCCCCTCCGGCCGCAGAAAAAAAATCGACCCGTGTTTTTAACCGTCGAGAAAAAGAAACCGGCTGAGATTGTCGCCGTTGATCCCAGTCCGGCTGAGGAAGGCTCGGGAGCGACATCGGAAAATCCTGGACGGCTTCAAGATTTCTACCGGGGTCTGGATCTTGCTGCCGAAAGCTGGGGATTGAGAAGCCTGAGAGAGGCGGCGGCTCGAGCCATGAAGAAACGCCGCAAGACGGGAGAGGAGCGGAATGGCTGAAGTCGTCAGGCAGAAACGGCTTGTCCCGAATATTCACCTTTTAGAGGTTTACGCCCCGCAGGTCGCCCGGAAGTGCCTGCCCGGCCAGTTCGTCATCGTGATGCCCGATGAACAAGGCGAGCGAATCCCGCTGACCATCGCCGATTGGAATCCGGAGAGAGGAACGGTGAGTTCTGTCTTCATGATCGTCGGGACTTCGACGGCGAAGTTGGCCCGGCTCAAGGCCGGAGATGAAGTCCCCGTCTATGTCGGACCGCTCGGCCGTCCGAGCGAGATTCGAAACTACGGAACGGTCCTCTGTGCCGGAGGATGTTTCGGGATCGGAGCGATCTACCCGATCGCCCGCGCCTTAAAGCAGGCCGGCAACCGCGTCATCGTTCTCGTCGATGTGAAGGCCGGCTACCTTTTTTATTGGGAGAACAGGTTCAGAAAAATCAGTGACCGGCTTGATGTTTCTTCCCGCGACAGCCGCTTTGATTGCCAGGGGTACATTCCTCATCTCTTGAAAGGCATTTTGGAGGAGGAGAAATCGATCGACCGGGTGATCGCCATCGGTTGCACCTACCTGATGTTTTCCTGCGCCGAGGCCACCCGGCCGGCCGGAATCAAAACCCTGGTGAGTCTGAACCCCATTATGGTGGATGGGACGGGAATGTGCGGTTCCTGTCGCGTCACCGTGGACGGCAAAACCCGGTTTGCCTGCGTCGACGGGCCCGATTTCGACGGTCATCTCATCGATTGGCCGGAACTGTTTTCCCGCCGCAAGTTCTATTTCGAGCACGAAATTCATTCTCTCTCCGAATGGGAAAAGCGCCCGCCGCGAAAATTTGATCGGGACGCGAAGAAGACGAGCGATGAGCGAAAAGACTGAACTTGACCCCAAGCTCAAGGCCAGGCTCAAGGAAGAGTACGAGCGGGACTGGCGCAAAGAGCTGCGCAAGGCGATGCCGATTAAGGAGAGGATGAAGATCCCTCGTCAGAAGATGCCGGAGCGCGAAGCCGAAGAAAGGAACCGGGATTTCCGCGAGGTCAACCTCGGTCTGGATGCCGAAGCCGCCTGCCAGGAAGCCCGCCGCTGCTGGGACTGCGCCAACCCCGGCTGCGTTTCCGGCTGTCCCGTTTCGATCGATATTCCGAGCTTCATCAAGCTGATCGAAAAACGGGATTTTGTCGGCAGCATCCGCAAAATCAAAGAAACGAACAGCCTGCCGGCGATCTGCGGCCGTGTCTGTCCTCAGGAAACCCAGTGCGAAGTCGTCTGCAACCTCAAGAAAGCGACGGGCGTGCCGGTGGCCATCGGGAATCTGGAAAGATTTGTCTCCGATATCGAGCGCCTCGAGGGCCAGGTCTTCATTCCCCGGATCGAGCCTCCGACAGGGAAAAAAGCGGCGGTCATCGGTGCCGGTCCGGCCGGGTTGACGGTGGCCGGAGAACTGGCCAAGAAAGGCCATCAAGTGACCGTGTTTGAGGCCCTTCACGTCGCCGGCGGAGTGCTGGTCTATGGAATTCCTGAATTCCGCTTGCCCAAGAGCATCCTCAAAAGCGAAATCGATTACTTGAAGAAGCTGGGCGTCGAGTTCAGGATGAATTTTGTCGTCGGCAAGACGGCGACGATCGCCGATTTGCGAAGGGAGGGCTACCAGGCGTTCTTCATCGGCACCGGAGCTGGGCTGCCCAATTTCATGCGGATTCCGGGAGAAAATTTGGTCGGGATTTATTCAGCCAATGAATATTTAACCCGTGTCAACCTGATGCGGGCCTACGAGTTCCCCGTTTATGATACTCCGGTGATGAGAGGCAAGCGGGTCGCCGTCATCGGCGGCGGAAATGTCGCCATGGACTCGGTCAGGACGGCCAAGAGGCTCGGCGCGGAACTGGCGGCGATCGTCTACCGCCGATCGCGCCAGGAAATGCCGGCTCGAGTCGAAGAAGTCAAGCACGCCGAAGAGGAAGGGATCGAATTCCATTTTCTGACGACGCCGATTCGCTACCTCGGCGACGATCGCGGTCGGGTCAGGGCGATGGAATGCCTGCGCATGGAGCTCGGCGAGCCGGATGCCTCGGGCCGCCGCAAGCCGGTTCCCATTGCCGGCTCGGAATTTATGATGGAGATCGACCTGGCGGTCGTCGCCATCGGTCAGAGCCCCAACCCGCTGATAGCTCAGACGACTCCCGAACTCCGAGTGGGGAAGTGGGGAAATCTCGAAGTGGACTGGAAGACGATGGCCACGACCCTCGACGGGGTTTTTGCCGGCGGCGATATCGTCCGCGGCGGAGCCACGGTCATCCTGGCGATGGGCGACGGCCGTCTGGCGGCGAGCGAGATCGACAGGTATTTGAAGGACGGCCGGGGTTCATTTCTCCGGCTTTGAAAATATGGAGGATATCACATGAGTTGGGTCGATGATTACAAAAAGAAACTCGTCACGGCCGAAGAAGCGGTTTCAGGGATCAAAAGCGGCGACCGCGTCTATATCAGCGGAAATGCCGCCACTCCCTATGTCTTGATGAATGCGCTGGCCGCCCGCAAGGACGAACTGAAAGATGTGGAGCTCGTTCATGTTCTTCTTTTAGGGGAAGATCCGCTGTCCAAGCCGGAAATGGAGGGACATTTCCGGCACAATTCGCTTTTTGTCGGGCCTGCCGATCGCAAGGCCATCAATGAAGGTCGGGCGGATTACATTCCCATTTTTCTCCATCAGATTCCGGATCTCTTCTATTCCGGTCAGATGCCGATTAATGTCGCCATGCTTCATGTCTCTCCGCCCGATGAGCATGGCTTCATGAGCCTCGGAGTTGAAGTCCTCGCCTCCAAGGCGGCCGCCGAACGGGCCAAGGTCGTGATTGCCCAAGTCAATGAGAGAATGCCGCGCGTTCTCGGCGATTCGTTCCTTCATGTGTCTCGTTTTCAAAAGCTTGTCGAAGTCTCCGAGCCTTTGCCGCAGCTCGAAAAGAATCCGTTCAGCGACGTCGAGCGCCGGATCGGCAAGCTGATCGCCGACTTGATCGAAGACGGGTCGACGCTGCAGCTGGGCATCGGTGGTATTCCCGACGCCGTCCTGGCGGCTCTTGCGGGTCGGCGTGACCTGGGGATTCATACCGAGATGGTCTCGGACGGCGTCATGGAGGCCATCGAGGCCGGAATCGTCACCGGTGCGCGGAAGACGTTCCATCCTTACAAAGTCGTCATTACCTTCGCCCTGGGAAGCGAAAGACTGTACAATTTCATTGACAACAATCCGGTCATCGAGGCGCATCCGACCGATTATGTCAATCATCCCTTTAACGTCGCTCGAAACGACAACATGGTGGCCATCAATTCGGCCATCGAGGTCGATATCACCGGCCAAGTCTGTTCGGATTCGATCGGCACGTTGATCTACAGTGGTTTCGGAGGGCAGGTCGATTTCATCCGGGGCGCCGCTCATTCGAAAGGCGGGAAGCCGATCATCGCCCTTCCCTCGACAGCCAAAGACGGCGAAATGAGCCGGATCGTTCCTTTTCTGAAAAAAGGAGCGGGAGTCGTGACCACCAGGGCCGACGTCCGTTACGTCGTCACCGAGTTCGGAGTGGCCTATCTCTACGGAAAAAATCTTCAGGAGAGAACCAAAGCGCTGATCAACATCGCCCATCCCCGGTTTCGCCCTGATCTCATCCGGGAGGCGAAATCCCGTAACCTGCTGCGGTAAATTGGACCCGTTCTGATGGAGCAAGCGGATCTTTTCCCGCCCGAGAAAGGGCATATCGGAACGGATGAATCGGGCAAGGGAGATTATTTCGGCCCCCTCGTCATCGCCGCCGTCTATCTTCCCGATGAACAAGAGCCGGTGTTTCGGGAATTGGGAGTGAAGGACAGCAAGCGGTCGTCCGACCACCGGGTCCGCGAAATGGCGGAGATTCTCAAACAGGGCTACATCCACTCGATTGTCGCCATCGGTCCGGAGCGCTACAACGAACTCTATTCGACTCTCCGCAACCTCAACCGGATCCTGGCCTGGGGCCACTCGCGGGCAATTGAGAATATTCTTGGAGAGATTCCCTGTCGGATTGCCATTACCGACCAGTTCGGAGACAAATCCTATGTTCTCCATGCCTTGATGAAAAAAGGAAAAAAGATCGAACTGATCCAGAAACCCAAAGCCGAGGAGGATTTGGCGGTCGCGGCGGCTTCGATTCTGGCCCGGGCGGAGTTCCTAAAGAGACTCTATTTTCTCTCTCAGGAAGTCGGGCTTGATCTTCCCAAGGGGGCTTCGGGTCTAGTGGAAGAAGCGGCCGTCGCGCTTCTCAAAAAGCACGGCAGCTCCATCCTGGATCGAGTGGCCAAGAAGCATTTTAAAATTACCGATCGCGTCTTGGCCGCGATCGGCTGAAAAAAACGGGCGACTAGGACGCAATCATCATCGGCAAGGGAGAGAAAATGGCTGAGGACAAGAATCGGCAGCCCGCCGTCGGAACGCGGCGGCTCTATTTCGAAGATCCTTACCGAAGAGAATTTGAGGCGGCGGTCGTCGAACGACTCGAAAGCCAAGGCCGTCCTGCCGTCGTCCTTGACCAAACCTGTTTTTATCCGGAATCCGGTGGACAGCCGGCGGACCAAGGCGTCCTGAACGGCCTGTCCGTCGTCTATGTTGTTGAAGAGGGGGACCGAGTCATTCACCAGCTCGCCGAACATCTCAAGAGTGATTGGGTCAAGGGAAGGATTGACTGGGCCAGGCGTTTCAATCATATGCAGCAGCACACCGGCCAGCATATTCTTTCCCAGTGTTTTATCGAGGTTCTCGGGGGAGAGACCAAATCCTTTCATTTAGGGGAGGCGGTTTCGACCCTGGAGATCGGAATCAGAGAGGCGGGGGAAGCCGAAATCGAACGAGTGGAAAACCGGGCCAACGAGATCGTCTTTTCCGACCTCGAAGTTAAAACCTATTTTGTTCCTCCGGACGAGATCGGGGCCATCCCCCTCCGACGCCCGCCTAAAAAGAGCGGAGTGATCCGGGTCGTTGAAATCAGCGGCTTCGATTATTCCGCTTGCGGAGGAACGCACTGCCGGCGAACCGGTGAGGTCGGACTGATCAAAATCATCAAGGGGGAACGGATCAGGGGGAATGTCCGCTTCGAATTCCTCTGCGGCGGCCGGGCCTGGCGGGATTATGCCTGGAAAAACCGGATCCTTGTGGATCTCGCCGCCCGTCTTTCGCTCGGCGAGAAAGACGTCGGGGCCGCCATAGAGAAAATGTTTCAGGAAAGCAAAGAAGCCAGGAAGAGGCTCAGACGACTCGAGGAACAGCTTGCCGAATTTGAAGCCCGGGAGATTATTGAAAGGTCCGAAGGACTCATCATCACCGAGATCTGGAGGGAGAAAAGTTTCGAGGCGGCCAAAACTTTGGCTCTCAATATCATCAGGGCCGGCGATTATGCCGTCCTCTTCGGCGTCAGCGGGGAAGACAGGGGTCATCTCATTTTTGCCACTTCCGAGAAGCTCCCTCTGAACATGCGTGATCTCATCCCGGTGGTGCTTTCTTTGGTTCAAGGGAAAGGAGGCGGAAGTCCGACTTTGGTCGAGCTTGTCGTCGAGAAGAACGCGGATCTCAACGCGGTCCTTGCCGCTGCCGCCGATTTTTTGCGTGCCAAACTGGCGTCCTGAATCGGGCGAGGCCTTCCTGAGAACGGATTCGTTCGCTTGATCATTGGAGGGGAGGATTCCTTGAGCGAGGCGTCTTTCTGAGCCTATTCGTAACGAAGGGAGACGATCGGGTCGAGCCGGGCGGCCTTGCGGGCGGGGAAAATGCCGAAAAAGAGCCCGACAGAGACGGAGACGACGAGGCCTAAGATGACGGACCAAGGAGTCACCGAGGCGGGAAGAGGGGTCGTTTTTTTGACCAGGAAAGCGATGGCGAATCCGATGAGAATGCCGATGATCCCTCCGGTTCCCGTGAGGAAAACGGCTTCAAACAGGAATTGCTTCAGAATGTCCTCGGACCGGGCGCCGATGGCTTTGCGGATGCCGATTTCCCTCGTCCTCTCTTTAACCGAGACGAGCATGATGTTCATCACGCCGATGCCGCCGACGAGAAGACCGATCGAAGAGATGGCGATCATGACGATGTAAGCGGCGCCAGTGATCTGATTGTAGAGATCGACCATCGTATCTTGGGTGAAAACGGCGAAATCGTTGGGCCGTCCGAAGCCGACCTTCCGTCTCTGGCGCAGGATGTTGGTGATCTCGTCGATCGTCTCAGAAAGCAGGTCGTGGCTCTTCGGAATGGCGATGATTTCGAGATTTCCCAGGTCATAGGGGAAATACTTCATCAAAGTGGTGATCGGGATGCCGACGAAGTTGTCCCGGCTCTGGCCGAACATGCTGCCTCGTTTCTGGAGGACACCGACGACCTGGAATTCCTCGGCTCCGATGCGGATGTTCTTTCCGAGCGGATCCGTATGCGGAAAGAGAATTTCCGCCACCTCGACTCCGAGGACGGCGACTTTGGCGTTGTGCCGAACGTCGGACTCGGTCAGGAAGCGGCCCTTCTGGGGAAGATAGACGGAAAGAACGCGGGGGAACTTTTCGTTCATCCCGAGAATCATGGTGTCCTCGCTCTTCAAATTCTGATACTTGACCGCCAGACCCTCGAAAATGTTGACGGCGATGTCGACGGCGACGGCTTTGACGAGTTTTCCCTCCTGCTCGAGGGCCATCGCGTCCTCGAAGGTCAGATCTTTCCTTATCCTCTCTTCTTCTGAGCGTCGGCCGACCTGGATGCCGGGTTCGTATTTGGTAACGATAATCAGGTCAGAGCCGACCGACTCGAGCTCGCTGAGGAAAGAACGGTTGAGTCCCTGGATGATTGAGACCATGCCGATCACGGTCATGACGCCGATGACGATTCCGAGGACAGTCAAAAAAGCCCGCATCTTGTGACTTTTCAGGGAATCGAACGCCATGGCCACAATTTCGCCGAGGATTCCGGTTCTCATTGGTCGAGCCTCAGGGCGTCGATGGGATTGAGCTTGGCGGCCTTATTCGCCGGGTAGATGCCGAAGAACAAGCCGATCGAGGAGGACATCAGAACGGCCAGAACAATCGAGATCGGATTCACGCTCGAGGGCAGGGAGGTCGCGGCGGAGACAACCTTTGCCAGAACGAGGCCCAAGAGGATTCCGATGATGCCTCCGCTGGCGGCGATGGCCGAGGATTCAATCAGAAACTGCAAGAGGATATCCTGGCGCCGGGCCCCGACGGCCATCCGGATGCCGATCTCCTTGGTCCGTTCGGTCACCGAGACGAGCATGATGTTCATGACGACGATCCCTCCGACGAGAAGGGCGATCGAGGAGATGGCGATCATGGCAAAATAAATGCTCGAGGTGGCCGTGCGGTAGAATTGGATAAAAGTCTCCGATGTCTGAAACGAAAAATCATCGGGATCTTTGAAGGAGCGATGGCGGGCCGAGCGGAGCAGGGTTCGGACCTCTTCCTGAGCCGCTTTCATCTGCTCCTGGGAGGCGGTGTGGATATTGATGTTGATGCTTCGGCGGGAGCCGTAAAGCTTGAGAAAAGTCGATATCGGTATCCGGACATAGTTGTCCTGACTGAAGCCCAGGAGCTTGCCCTTTTTTTTCCCCAATCCGATGACCAGGAAATTATCGGAACCGACTTTGATCCATTTTCCCAGGGGATCCGTGTAGGGGAAGAGCTTCTCTTTGATGTCGGCACCGATGATGCAGACTAACCGGGAATGGTTTTCGTCCTCTCTCTGAATGTGCCGCCCGCCTTCGAGCTCGAGGACCGAACCGATGTGGTGGTCGAGATAGGTGACCCCGCGAATCTCGACGTCTTTCAAGGATTGATTGCTGAACTTGACGGTTCTTCCGGTTTGCACACTGGCCCCGACGAGTTCGCAGGAGCGGCATTCCCGGCGCACCAGCATCATTTCCTCAAGCGTCAGATCCCTCCTTTTCATCTGTTCACGGAATTCCTTGAGCGATAGCCCGATCAGGGAGAATTTGGAGACGGAAAAGTCGTTGGCGCCGAAAAAAGACATCTTGGTGTAGACGTATTGATTCAGCCCCTGGATGATCGAAACGACGGCGATAATCGTCAAGACGCCGATGATGATCCCGAGCAGGGTCAGAAAGGTCCGGAGTTTGTTGGCCAGGAGAGAGCCCAAGGACATGGAAAGAGATTCCAAGATGTGAACGCGGGCCATCGTCTTCGCCTAAGGCTTAGGTATTGTACATGATCTTATACGAAAGAAGGAAGGGCGGGTTTGACCGGTGCTCTGACAGCTCGCGGAAAGCGGAGCTTGACAATTTCGGAAGCGGAGATGAAAATGAGAAAAAACATGGAATTTTCGGATCGTGCTTCGGGGAGAACGAGGTGAAAATAAAGACATGTATCGCCGGACTCTGTTTTCTTTTCCTTTGGACATGCGTTCGGATTCCGGCTCGGGCCGGGTTCTACGTCGGCCTCCAGGCCGGCCGTTCGCGTCAGGATGTCAAAGCCGGCAAGGTCTCGTTTGTCAAAGATTCCTCGTTTCTCTACGGAGGGCAGATCGGATTTAGGTTTTTGTCTTTGGCCGTAGAAGGGGAGTATTTCCGCGCCGGTCACGATCTTATCAGCCAAGATCTGAGCTTTCCCGCTTCATCTCAAGAGATGGATTATTCCTACCTTGGAGTCAAAGGCAAATGGGGAATTCCTCTGGCCGTCGTCTATCCTTATCTCTTGCTCGGCTATGGAACGTGTTCCGTCAGCCTGGCCGAGGTTGGGGACGATTCGACGTCGAGTTTCAGCCTTGGAGCCGGGGCGGAAATCACGCTCGGGAAAATCGGTCTCTTCGCCGAGCTCCGCTATGCCGATTTTGACCTGGACATCGAGGCCTGGGATTGGGATTTCGGCGGACTCAATATCCACCTCGGTCTCAATTTCCATTTTTGACGACAGGCGTTTCCCCCTTGGAAATCAGGCTCAATAAATTTCTCTCCGAAGCGGGTGTGGCCTCGCGACGAGGGGCCGACCGGCTGATTCTTGAGGGCCGGGTCAAAGTGAACGGACAAGTGGCGGCTGAACTCGGAACGAAAGTCGATCCCGAGAGAGATGTCGTTGAGGTTGACGGAAGAAGGATCCAAAAAAAGGGCAGGCCCGTGTACATCCTTTTATACAAGCCCCCCGGCTATCTTGTCACCCGAAAAGATCCGTTCAGGCGCCGGACCGTCCTCGACCTCGTGCCTCCCGATCTCGGCCGGGTGTTTCCCGTCGGCCGTCTTGACCTAGCGAGCGAAGGGCTGATTCTGTTGACGACCGACGGCGAGCTGGCTTACCGGCTGTCGCATCCGCGGTACGAGGTCAAAAAAACCTATCTGGCTAGAGTTCGCGGAGAGCCCACGGCTGAGTCCATCGGCAAGATCAAGGAGGGAATCTGGATCGAAGGCAAGAAGCGGGCTCCGGCTCGTATCGATCTCCTTTTTCGAAGCCCGAAATCAAGCTGGCTGCGGATCGAACTTCACGAAGGCCGCAAACATGAGGTTCGGCTGATGTGCCGGGCGATCGGCCATGAGGTCCAGGAGCTCAAGCGCGTCGCGCTCGCCGGCTTGACCCTCAAAAAGATGAAAAAGGGGCAGTGGCGTTATCTTGAGCCCCGGGAGGTCCGCCAACTCAAGAATCTGGTCGGTCTTCATCCCCAAGGGAGATCCGGCATCGCCGTCTGATATCGATTTGCTTTCTCCAGTGATTCTGTGATATGAAAGAACGATCATTCTGAGTTGATTTTCAACTCTAAGGGAGCGATATGAACGCCTGCGGTGCCCCGTCTCCGTCGATGTCGGTCATTTTGCCGACTTACAATGAAAAAGACAATATCGAACCGTTAATCGAAAAGACGTTTCAGGCGTTGGGAGATGCGGCCGAAGTCATCGTCGTCGATGACAATTCTCCGGATGGGACAGCCAAAGTCGTAGAAGGCCTATCGCGGTCTTATGCCCGACTTCGGCTTCTCCGGCGGACGGCAGAGAGAGGCCTGGTCTCGGCTCTCCGCGCCGGTGTGACCATGGCTCAAACCGATATCGTTGCTTGGATGGATTGCGATCTGTCCATGCCTCCGGCGCTTTTTAGCCTGTTTTCAGAAAAGATCGGCGAAGGCTACGATATGGTCTTCGGGAGCCGTTTTGTCGAAGGCGGCGGCGTCGAGATCATCACCGGCAGCAAGGATACGGTGTTGGCCTATCTTCTCAGCCGAGCGCTCAACGCCTGGGTCCGAGCCTGGCTCGATCCCGGAATCCGAGACTATACGAGCGGTTTTGTCGCTGTTCGCAAGAAGGTCGTCGAGGAGATCGGACTGCGCGGGGATTACGGTGAGTATTTTATCGCCCTCGCTTATCTGGCGAAGAAAAGAGGCTACAGGCTTCTTGAAGTCCCTTACATCTCCCGCCCTCGCCGGATGGGGATATCCAAGACCGGAGCCAACCTTTTTGATTATTTGAAAAAAGGTCGGAAGTATGTTTGGCTGGCTTTCCGGCTCAAGTTTGACCGGACCCTGCATAAAAAAGAGGAGCTCGAAAAGCATGGCTAAATTCATCCAGGAAATCAAGCAAGAAGATCGGGTGTTCGCAATCATTCTGCGGCGGAACTTCAGCGCTCCGGGAGTGCATTTTTTCACCCCCGGCGATTTCTCTCAGCAGCTCGGGATGCTCGTTCATGAAAGAGGAAAGGTCGTCGACCGTCACCGCCATAAGCATGTCCGGCGCGAGATCCACCGGACCCAGGAGGTTCTGGTCGTCCTCAGCGGCAGAATCCGCGTCGAGATTTATGACGACGGCGGAAAAATTTTGAAAGCGGCGATTCTCAGAGGAGGAGATGCCATTCTTCTCGCTGCCGGCGGGCACAGGGTCAAAGTCCTGGAGAGGGCGAAGGTCATCGAGGTCAAGCAGGGCCCTTACGCCGGGTTTGACGACAAGGAGTTTTTCTGAAGCGCCGCCGATGATCCCGGTCAACGAACCGCTCCTGGCCGAAAATACCCTTCGCTATGTGACGGAATGCGTCGAGACAGGATGGATCTCTTCGGCCGGAAGATTTATTCGGAGGTTTGAAGAGGCCTATGCCGCTCACCTTGGTGTGAAGCACGCCATCACGACAACGAGCGGAACGACGGCGCTTCATCTGGCCATGGCAAGCTTGGGCATCGGGCCCGGCGATGCCGTGATCATCCCGGATCTGACGATGATCGCCGTTCCTTATGCCGTGCTTTACACGGGTGCCCGGCCGGTTTTTGTCGATGTCGACCGCGAAATCTATAACATCGACCCCAAGAGGATTAGAGAATATCTTTCCCATGATTGCCTCTTTCAGGCGACGGAGAAAAAGCTCGTCGATCGCAGAACCGGGAGGACGGTTCGAGCCATTGTCCCGGTCCATCTTTACGGGCATCCCTGTGCCATGGACGAGATTCTGGACATCGCTCGGACGTACAACCTGGCCGTGATCGAGGATGCGGCCGAAGCTCACGGCGCTCTTTATTATCCTCAGGGGGAGACCGACCATCCGATTCCGGCCGGAGCAATCGGCGATATCGGATGCTTCAGCTTTTACGGCAACAAGATCATTACGACGGGGGAGGGCGGCCTTGTCGCGACGGATGATGACGAGCTGGCCCAAAGGGCTCGAAAGCTCAAGGATCTGGCCCACGACCCGCGGCGCCGGTTCCTTCATACGGAACTCGGGTTCAATTACCGGATGACCAATCTTCAGGCCGCGGTCGGGCTGGCCCAGCTTGAGGAGATCGACCGGTTCATCGACATCAAACAGCGCATGGCTGCTTCCTACAACCGGCTCCTGGCCGGGGTGAGGGGGTTGACCTTGCCGAGGGTCAAGCCGTGGGCGCGCTCGGTCTACTGGATGTACGCCGTTCTGGTGGAAGAGGAATTCGGCCTGACGAGGGATGAATTCATGGAACGGTTGAAAGAAAAAGGAGTGGATACCCGGACGTTCTTCATTCCCGTCCACCGTCAGCCGGTTTTTGAGGGAGCGGAGGAGTCGGCCGGTCGCTCCTTTCCGGTTTCGGAGGAGCTCGCGGCGAAGGGCCTTTATCTTCCTTCCGGGATGGCCCTCACTGCGGAGCAGATTGAGGTTGTGTGCTCTGCCGTCAAAGAAATCGCCGAAACTTCCGTCTCCTGACCGTCGATGGAAAAGCCCGAATATCTCAAGCATTTTGAGCTCGAACAGGAATACTGGTGGTTTGTCGGTCGCAGGGCGATCGTTTTTGACCAGATCCGAACCCTCGGCCTCGACCGCAAGGCGCTTCTTCTTGATGCCGGCTGCGGAACCGGGATCAACCTTCAGGCGGCCCAGCCGCTGGGAACGGCTGTCGGCTGCGATTTCGAACCGCAAGCCCTTCAGTTCTGCCGGCGGAGAGGGTTGCGCCGTCTTCTCCGGGCCGATATCAATCATCTTCCGTTCGTTGACCAGAGCTTCGATCTCGTCCTCTTGCTCGATGTCCTTTCCCATCGGAGCATTCCTTCGGATATTTCTGTTCTGCTTGAGGTCAGGCGGATTCTCAAAAAGGGCGGCTTTCTCTTGGTCGCCGATTCCGCTTTTCCTTTTCTCTGGAGCCGCCATGACTTGGCGTTTCATGTCCGGGAAAGATATACGCGTCGAACGCTGGCAGAAAAAACGATCCGAGCGGGCCTGACCGTGCGTAAGACGAGCTATTTCCAGTTTTTCTTTTTTCTTCCCCTGGTCGTTTTAAGAATCTGGGAGCGAATCCAGAGTCAGGATGATCAACCCCCTTCCTCCAACCTCAAGCCCCTCAACCGCAAAATCAATGCCTGGATGGCGAGAATTTTCCGGCTGGAATCTTTCCTCCTCCGATATGTGCGCCTGCCCTTCGGCAGTTCGCTCCTCCTCCTGGCGGAGAAATCAGGAGATCGCAGGATTCCTTGATTGGGGCTACGTTTCCTTTTCCTGTCCGCCGCCGAATTCCTTCCAGGCACGACCGAGCCTGGCGAGCTCCCGGTCGACGAGGTCGTTGACCGTCCCCGGTTCGAATGTCCCGTCTTCTCTCTTCTCACCTGCCTTCAAGCCGGTCAGGATTTCGATCCCCTCGTCGATCGTCCGGATGGGATAGATATGAAATTTTCCTTGAGCCACGGCTTCGACGACATCCTGGCGGAGCATCAGGTTTTGGACATTTTGATGAGGGATAATAACGCCCTGGCTGCCAGTCAGCCCTTTCGCCCGGCAGACATCAAAAAATCCCTCGATCTTTTCGTTGACGCCTCCGATCGGCTGGATTTCTCCTTTCTGATTGATCGAGCCGGTGACGGCCATGTCCTGACGCAGGGGGATCTTTGATAAGCTGGAAAGGATGGCGTAGACCTCCGCCGAGGAAGCGCTGTCGCCCTCCACTCCGGAATAGGATTGTTCAAAGGCCAGGCTGGCGGTGAGCGAAAAGGGACGGTTCTGGGCGTACTTGCCTCGCAAGAAACCGGCCAGGATAAGGACGCCCTTGTGGTGAGTCGGTCCGCTCAAATCGGCTTCGCGTTCGATGTTGATGACACCGGCCCGGCCGACCGAAGTCTTGGCCGTGATTCGCGTCGGCTTGCCGAAGGAGAATTGGCCCATATCATAAACCGAGAGCCCGTTGACCTGGCCGACCTCCGCTCCTTCCGTATCGATCAGGATGGTCCCGTCTTCGATCAGCTCCTGGATTTTATCCTCGATCAGGCTGACCCGCTCGAATCGCTCGCCAATCGCCTTTTCCACCTGGGCTCGGCTGATGACCTTTGCCCCGTCCTTTTTCGCCCAATAGTCGGCTTCCCGGGTGACATCGGCCAGAATGTGGAATCGCGTGGAAACCTTTTTCTGCCGGCCCGCGATGCGGGAGGCATACTCGATGAGAGCAGCGATCCCCTCCCGGTCCATCGGAAGGAGGCGGTCTTCCTCGGTGATTTTCTTGACGAAGCTCGCATAGTCGCGGACGGCCCGGTCATCCCGATTCATCTCCGAGTCGAACTCCGCCTTGATTTTGAAGATTTTCTTGAAATCCTCGTCGAGAAAAAAGAGGAGGTTATAGATATAAACATCTCCGATCATTACGACCTTGACGTTGCACTTGATGGGCTGAGGTTTGAGCCGCGGGGCGGCGATCAGGTAGGCGGCGAGGTAGTTCTGGATCTCGAAGATTTGATTGCGCAGGGTCCTTTTCAGTGTGACCCAGACACCGGGCTCGCTGAGGGCGTCGAGAGCGTTGATCACCAGGTAGCCACCGTTGGCCTTGAGGAAAGAACCGGCCTTGATCTTGGTGAAATCCGTTTGCAGAGTTCCCCACCGGGTGACCGAAGACTCGATCGTCCCGAAAAGGTTGACGTATGTCGGGTTGGTCTCCATGACGACCGGCTCGCCCTTGACGCCGGCGTTGTCAACGAGGAGATTGACGCGGAACTCGAGAAAAGCGTCGGCGGATTCTCGAGGGCGCTCTTCCCGTTCATCTTTTTTCTGGTTTTTGAAGAGATCGATATTTTGGATCAAGTTGATCTCGACGAGATCCAGGTGCTCGGAAATTGACGGCTGAGGGAACCTGTTCCGGATTTCGGCGATCGCGCCCCGGATGATCGGCGTGACCGCTTCGGCATCCCAATTCTTGAGCAGGGTCCGGGTCTCTTCATCGATCTCGCGCAGCTTTTCCAGGATTTCCTCGAGCTGGGACGAAAGCTCTTCGTATTTTTGGCGCAGGGCGTCGAGATCTTTCTGGGCGAATTTTTTTTCTTTGACCAGAGCCTCGAGCTTGGCAAAAGGCGTCGGCTGATCGCCGATCAGGGGAACGAGGTCGGGCCGAACGAAAAGCCCCATTTGAACCTGGATGACGGAGAATCCCTGTTGGGCGACATCCTCTTCGAATTTCCGGAGAATCTCCTTCTGTTTTTTCTGTTGGTTTTCGACGATGGCCTCTCTCTTGTCGGAATAATATTTGCTCTTAAACAGCTCCGGGACATTGACCTTGAGCATGTCGATCAGGCGGTCCATCGTCTCTTTGAACTCGCGGCCGTGACCGCCGGGGAGCATGATCAGGGTGGGCTCGTCGGGATTTTTGAAGTTGTGGACATAAAGAATATCGTCGGGAGTCGCTTTCCCCTTTTCCAGCCTCTCGAGGAGTTGTTTGATCGTCGTCGTCCGGCCGGTGCCGACCATGCCGGTGATAAAAATGTTGTAGCCCAAACTCTTGATTTCGAGGCCGGTCTGGATCGCCTTAAGAGCCCGCTCCTGACCGATGATTTCGTCGCAGGGCTTGCATTCCTCCGTCGTGGCGAAGGGGATGGATTCCGGATCCAGTCTCCAGCGGAGCTTATCGGAGGTGAGTTCCTGGGGCCGCCTGACCTCGTTCATCGGGGGACTCCTTTTCGCGTTGGCGATAAATCTTTCATGGCCGTTTTTTAGCACAAAACAGCCCTCGAGACAAGCGAGATTAAAAATGGTGAAAAAAAGCCTTTCTTTTGATAGAATAAGGCCAATTTGAGAGTGAGATCATGAGTCCATTGCGGGTCGACCGGGTCGAGACAAAAATGGACTTCAAGGATTTTCTTCTTTTTCCCTGGTCTGTCTATCGCCATAACCCCAACTGGGTGCCCCCCTTGATCTCAGAAATAAAAGAAAAGCTCGACCCGGCCAGGAACCCTTTTTTCGAGCACGCCGAAGGACAGCTTTTCCTTGCCCGGAAGGACGGCCAGATCATGGGTCGCATCGCCGCCTTGATCGACCACCGTCATAATTCGGTTCACCAGGAAAAGGTCGTTTTTTTCGGCTTTTACGAAAGCCGGGACGATCTGGAAACGGCCCGAGCGCTTCTTGCGGCTGCGGCGGACTGGGGAAAAGCCAGAGGCATGAATACTCTCCGGGGGCCGATGAATCCGTCGATGAACGACGAGTGCGCTTTTTTGGTTGATGGCTTTGACCGTCCGCCCGTTGTGATGATGCCCTATAATCCTCCCTATTATCCGAAGTTGATGGAGGGATGCGGGCTGACCAAGGCCAAAGATCTTCTGGCTTTTTTTCTGACCCGCGACCATGAAGCGGCCGAGCGAGCGAACGCGATCGCCGAGGAATTTCGGCGCCAAACGAACATTCAAATCCGGGCGTTGGAGAAGAAAACCGTCGACCGGGACGCCGACAGGATTGTCCAAATTTATAACAGCGCCTGGGAAAAAAATTGGGGCTTCGTCCCCTGGACGGAGAACGAGATCAAGTTCATGATCGCCAAACTCAAGCGGATTGCCGACATGAGACTCGTCCTTTTGGCCGAAGAGGAGAACGGTCGTCCTGTCGGTTTTGCCTTAGGGCTGCCGAACTTCAACGAGGTCCTCAAGAAAATGAACGGCCGCTTGACTCCCCTCAGCCAGTTGAAATTTTTGTTTTATCGAAGACGGATTCAGGGAATGAGAGCCGTTGTTTTCGGGATCGTCCAAGAATACCGGAGGTCCGGCCTGAGCTACTATCTTTACTCGGAGCTCGAAAAAAACGCCATCCGGGCCGGCTATCAGTGGGGGGAAATGTCCTGGCTTCTCGAAGACAATGAGCCGGTGATCAAGTTCAGTCTCTCGCTCGGGGCGAAAATTTACAAAACCTATCGAATTTATGAGAAAATGATCCGTTGAAGCAACGGGGAGAGTGAAACGGAAGAAGAGAAACGAAAGGAGGCGAGAAGATGGATTTCAAGAACCTACTGACCAGAAAGGAAGGAGGAATCGGCTGGCTGATCGTCAACCGGCCGGAGAAGCTCAACGCGATAAACATTAAGACGATGGGGGAAATCGAAGCGGCCTGCGCCGAGATGGAGAGCGATCCGGAAGTCCGGGCGATCATCCTGACTGGAACAGGGGAAAAAGCTTTTATTGCCGGCGCCGATATCAGTGAATTCTTGGGACTCGACGCCGAGAAAGGCCGGGAGTATGCCCGGAAGGGTCAGGCCGTGCTCCGGAAGATCGAGAATTCGACCAAGCCGGTGATCGCGGCCATTAACGGCTACGCCCTCGGGGGAGGCACGGAGATTGCTCTGGCCTGCCACATTCGCCTGGCTTCGGAGAACGCCAAAATGGGACAACCCGAAGTCAAACTGGGGATTATTCCTGGCTATGGGGGGACCCAGCGCCTGAGCCGTCTTATCGGCAAAGGAAAGGCGATGGAGCTCATTCTCTCGGGAAAAATGATCGATGCCCGGGAAGCCGCCGAAATCGGGCTGGTCAATAAAGTCGTCTCGCCCTCGGAGCTGCTCAAGGAAGCCGAGGCTCTGGCGAGGGAGATTATCAAGAATGCTCCGCTCGCTATCGCCTGGGCCATTGAAGCGATCAATAAAGGCCTCGACCGGACGCTCGATGACGGGCTCGATCTCGAAGCCGAAATCTTCGGCCGGACCTGTGCCACTCAGGATTTTGTCGAAGGTGCCAAGGCTTTCCTGGAAAAGAGAAAGCCGACGTTTTCCGGCCGGTAAGGGAGGAATGACATGGAAACATATCAGGGCAAGCTTCAGGCTAAAGGATTCAAAATCGCCATTGTCGTCAGTCGATTCAATCAGTTTATTTCGGAGAGGCTCCTCGAGGGGGCCCTTGATGCGCTCACCAAGTTAGGAGCGGCGGAGACCGATCTCAGCGTTTACAAGGTCCCCGGGTCATTTGAAATTCCTGTCGTGGTCAAGAAGCTGGCGGCTTCGGGAAAAGTCGACGGGATTATTTGTCTTGGAGCGCTCATCCGGGGAGATACTCCCCACTTCGATTACCTGAGTGCCGAAGTCACCAAGGGAATTGCCCAGATCTCCATCGACCATGGGGTTCCCTGCGCTTTCGGTATCCTTACCGTCGAGACGATTGAGCAGGGAATCGAGCGGGCCGGCACCAAATCGGGAAACAAAGGTTGGGATGCCGCTTTCTCCGTCGTCGAAATGCTCAACCTGATTAAAACGGCCAAGCTCGGCTAGGTTCGGGGCGCTCGATGGGCAAGAGACGGAAAGCCCGCGAATGCGCCCTCCAGATCCTCTACCAACTGGAATTTGACGGTTCTGAGGGAAAAGAGGCCATCGAGGTTTTCTGGAGGAAAAGGCGAGCTCCTGCGGAGATCAAAGAATATAGCCGCTGGCTGGTCGAGGGCATCCTGGCTCGACGGAAGGAAATCGACGAGGCGATCCAGTCGGTTTCCGAGCACTGGCGGCTCCAGCGGATGGCCTTGGTCGACCGCAACATCCTTCGGCTGGCGGCCTACGAGTTGCTCAACGCGCCTCATATCGCCCCGGCGATCGTGATCAATGAGGCGATCGAAGTGGCGAAAAAATTCAGCGGCCCGGAGGCGGCCGATTTTGTCAATGGAATTCTCGATGCTTTGAGAAAGAAGGTCAGGCCGACCGAAAAAAAGGCAGGTGAGGTTCATCATGTGCGAAAAATCAGACAAGTCGGTAGATCGAAGCAGGGCAGAAGAGCAAAGAAAGACTGATCAGGAAATCTCGCGCCAGGAAAAAGTCGCCCGGTTGAAGGCTGAAGGCGTCAATCTCTATCCTTACCGAGCCGAGCGAAGCCACTCCGTCTTTGAGGTCGTCAGGGACTTTTCTTCTCTCGACTCCGAACTGTTGCCGGAGAAGAGAATCATCGTTCCCGGGCGTCTCCTCTCCATCAGGAAAATGGGGCGGGCCACCTTCGCCACGATATCGGACGGCCGCGCCAGGCTGCAGATCTATATGCGAGAGGATGTCCTGGGCGAAAAAGCCTATCGACTCTTCGGACTGATGGACATCGGCGATCTCATCAGTGTCCAAGGAACTTTGTTTAGAACCAAGACAGGGGAACTGACCGTTCTGGCAAAATCGTTCGAGCTTTTGGCGAAATGTCTCCATCCGCTGCCTGAAAAATGGCATGGTCTTCAGGATATCGAGCTCCGCTACCGCCGCCGCTACCTGGATCTGATCATGAGTCCAGAAGTCGGGGAGATCTTTCGCTTGCGAAGCCGGATGATCGCCTATATCCGAAAATTTTTCGACGAGCGGGGATATATCGAAGTCGAAACTCCGATGATGCAGCCGATTCCCGGCGGCGCCCTGGCCAGGCCGTTCAAGACTTTCCACAACGCTCTGGGAATCGACCTCTATCTCCGCATCGCGCCGGAGCTCTATTTGAAGCGCCTTGTCGTCGGCGGCCTGGAGCGGGTTTATGAGATCAACCGGAATTTCCGGAATGAGGGGATCTCCGCCGAGCACAATCCCGAATTCACCATGCTCGAGTTCTACGAAGCCTACAGTGATTTTTATGACATGATGGACCTGACCGAGGATCTGCTTCATTCCCTGAGTCTGACGCTTCTGAAAAGGGATGAGATTCCCTACGGGGAGCACACGATCTCGTTCAAGAGGCCGTTTGCCCGGCTGAAATACCGCGAAGCCCTGCTCACCCGCAGCGGACTCGCTCCCGCCCGGATCGACGATTCGGAGGCCGTCATCTCCTTTGCGGCCAACCTGGCAGGCGAAAGACCGGTCTCCCCAGCCAAAGCTCTTGACGTCATCTTTGACAAAATCGTCAAGCCGTCCATCATCCAGCCGACGTTTGTGACTCATCCGCCCAAAGAGATCTCGCCTCTGGCCAAAGCTTCGCGCGACAATCCGGAGGAAGCCGAACGGTTCGAGCTCATCGTTGCCGGAATGGAAATCGCCAACGCCTTCAGCGAGCTCTCCGACCCACGGGAGCAGCAGATCCGTTTTGAACAGCAGGCGGAACAGCGGAAGAAGGGCGACGAAGAGTCCCATCCGGTCGACCTCGATTATAT
>CAZNVB010000012.1:0-6976 GCA_964576265.1 uncultured Eubacteriales bacterium
ATATTTGGTCGGGCCGCAATCGAAGGCCGAGACGAGAAGCTTTTCTTCGAGGGCCCGCCTGATCTCATCGACCTGGTGCCTCCAGAGAATCGCGTGCGTCCAGTCGATATTGCACCGGTAATAGAGCTCCTGGACGGCGGCGTCGTCCGCTTGGGCTTTTTTCTGCCGGGCGGCAATCTCGTCGATGAGCCGTTTGGGAATGCTGACCCGGAGGCCGCTTTTTTCTTTGCAGCCGATGGCCGTGAGCGCCTGCCGCATCTCTTCGGTTTCGACTTTGAGTCCGATCTCCTCCAGGATGCGGTAGATTTCGGCCAGGATTCTCTCTTTGCTCGCTGGGTCGAGAAGCATGATCTTTCGCTCCTATCCCTGTGAGGTTGAGTCGGAAACCAGCGCCATCCACGCGGCGCTACAAACCGGTCCGACTCCCTTTATTAGGCTTCGGTTATTATCATCTCGACGGCGAATTGTCAATTGCCCCACGGTTCGGTCGGTAAAGAGAGAGGATTGTTCGGCCGAGGGAAATTGTTGTATATAAAACGCATGATCAATCACCAATCTCCGACCGTTAAAATCATTCTGGGTAGCCTTATGGTGTGCTTTTTGTTCGCCTGCGCGAGAGAGACCGAGGAGGATCTCAATGCCTATGATCCCCAAAGCTTTCCTGCCCGGGTGAGCGATCGGGTTTTTGAGATGCCCCTCGATCCTTCGAGCCTCATCGTCGTGATCCCGTCCGGTCTGGAGTCGAAACAGGCGGTTTTCGAAAATCTCTTGACTCAAAAAACCGGTCTCCGTCTTGTCTTCCGGAGCGCCGTCGGTCTCAAGTCTTCGGACCTTCAGGGAAAGCATCTGATTCTCCTCGGCAACATCATGAACAACCCTTTGCTTCTTGATCTCTATATGAAAAGACGGGCCTTTGCCGACGCCTTTTTTCCAGGCGAAGGAGGCGTGTTCATTCATCCGGCGAAATCCGTTTGGGACCCGTCGCGGAATGTTCTTGTCG
Organism: uncultured Eubacteriales bacterium; assembly: GCA_964576265.1. Taxonomy (GTDB): domain Bacteria; phylum Acidobacteriota; class Aminicenantia; order Aminicenantales; family UBA8522; genus CAZNVB01. The sequence continues at coordinate 1,001 of CAZNVB010000012.1, forward strand.
TGAGTTACAGCCGGGAAGAGGATGCGGGACAGAGCTTTGCCGCTTTCCTCGACGAGATCCGCGCCGGATCCCCATCGCTCGGCGCGATCCGGGTTTTGAGGACTGGACACCGCCTTCCCGAACCGCCCGAGAGTGCCGAACCCGTTTTCGGGGCGGTGAGCAAGGATCTCAGAGAACGTCCGGCTTACCGGACTCTCGCCGAATGGGGCTGGATGTACTTTTTTACCGGCGATCCGAAGTGGGCGGACCTTTTCCGCCAGGCGATTTCCGTCCTTCACGAGCGCGCCGAGAAGGCCGGCCGTTGGATTACCGAGCCCTGGTCGAACGTCTATTTCGCTCTCTGGAATATCTTCGAGTCCTGGCGACTGATCGATGATGACCCGATCTTCAGCCTGGAGGACAGGCGGATGGTCGAGGACGTCCTCTGGGGATACACGCGTTATATCCAGGCAAGGCCGTATCTTGACCAAGACAAACTGCCGCTTTACGAACCGCGGCAGAACCATTCCACCTTTCTTGCCCTCAGCCTGGACAGCGCCTACCGCTATTACAGGGAAAAATTCGGGCTGGCGGGGCTTGATTCGATGGCCGACAAAGTCCGGCGCTGCTTCGACTTAGGACAGGCGGCGAGCTATCGACCGAACGACGACGGAGGAAGCGGATACCAGGTTCTGGCGCCAAAGCATTATCTTTATTACGCTCTTCAAAACAACGACCTCTCTTTTCTCCAATCGGGAAAGCTGCGGACACTGGTCGACCTGATGACGGCGACCATCGACAGCCGCGGCGATCCGGTGACCTTCGGCGACATCGGGGTTTACTCGCACCGCAGGCCCGGGAGGCCGCAGATGGCCGAGCTCCAATTCCTTTCGCTGGCCGCCTGGTTCTATAAGGACGGCGCCTACCGCTGGCTCTATGATTGGCTGGGAAAGGGGAGCGAGATCGACTTCACCCCCTGGTCTTCTTTCGGCCTCGGCCTTTATGCGACCGAGATCGAGCCCGCTCCGCCCTCCCGCTGGATCGGCATTTTCCCTGTTCTTCTCGATGATGCTTCGCTGCGCTGGAGCGCCCGGCGGTCTCAGAAGTTTTCCGAGCTGCCGATCGCGGGAAAAACATATTTTGACAAGCTCGCCTTCCGCGGCGGTTTTGATCCGCGGGATGAATATTTGCTTCTCGACGGGACTTCGACTTTTGCCCACGGCCATGAGGACGGCAATACGGTCACCCGGCTCACCTGGCTCGACCGGATCTGGCTCTTCGACCTTCATTACATCAAAGCCGGTCCTCAGGAGCACAACGGCGTCTCGATCGTGAGGAACGGAACACAGGATCCGCCGCCTCCGCTGAATGAGCTCGAGTGCGCCGGGCAATTTGAAGATGCGGGGTTTACCCTGACCACCGCCCGGGATTGGAACGGCGCCGACTGGCAGCGTCACATTTTCTGGAAGAAAGGGCGGTATTTTCTATTCCTCGACCGTATCACCGCCAGGGAGCCGGGGGGTTACCGGTTGGAAAATCGGTGGCGGACCCGAGGCGAGGTCAAGCTCGAGGGAAATACGACCACCGTCCGGCAGGGAGCGGCAACGTTCTTTATCAAGAGCGCCGATTCCGCCGGTCGGCAGTTGGTGGTTGTGCCTGATGAGCATAATGGGGACTGGGATTATCCTTACGGATCCGACGAGACCGTCGTCTGTCTGGCCAGGAAGAAAATCGCGCTCGGACCAGGCTCAAGCTGGGTTTTCGCCAATCTCCTCTATGCGACGGAAGACACTCCAAGGCAGGCCAAAGAGTTGACAGGGGAAAACGAAGGTCTCTATCTCGTCGATGAAGGCGGAAGCCGGGAGATCTTTGGGCTGGGGTCGGCGGGCCTTGCCAGGTTCGGACTTTCAAGCGATGGTGCCTTTTTCGCCCTGAGCGGGGATCGTTTCCTTCTCTTCGGGTTCAGCCGGCTTTCCTGGCCCGGAGGGAGCATCATGGCGAAGAGAGGGAAAAGAAAAATGAGCCTCGAGACGAGCCTCGACCGGCCATATGGGGTCCTTCTTCTCGACGAAGACGCCGAACTCTCCGCCGCCGGAGTGAGGATCAGGGGATTTGAGGCGGCTTCGGATGCCGGAGAGAGAACGATGCGCCTTCAGGCCGGGAAACATGAGCTCCGGCTGGATCTCGGGCCGGCTTCCGATCGGATGCGAAGCGGGCTTCGCCTGATCTCCGGCTCGCCCGTCTTTCCTGAACAGGAAAATGTCATTCCCAACGATTTTGGGCTCGAGATCGAGGGCCGGGTCGAGACCGGAGCGACGACGGCTGCCTGTCCGGACGGCGAAAGGATTGTCTGCGGAAGCGCAGGCGGATCGGTGTTCGCGCTCGAGGGCGAGAAAAAAACGCCTCTCTTCGATCTTCCTGGCGGCAAGGCGGTGCTCGCCGTTAGAGTTTCCGACCTCGACCGCGACGGAAGGAAGGAGATCGTTTGCTCCGACGTCGATGAGAACCTGTTCTGTTATGATGAGGCGGGGGGACTTCTCTGGCGATTTAAAACGCAAAAATATTTCGGCCGGAACGCAAATGTTGTTGACATCTGGATCGACGATATCGACGGGAACGGCGCGCTGTCCATTCTTGCCGCCACCAACGGCTGGAAGCTTTATGCCTTGCGGCCGGAGGGCACAGTTCGTTGGGAGACCTTTATTTTCTACCATCAATTGACGAAGGTTCGGGTTCTGAAGAACAAAGGACGGCCGCTCATCGCGGTCGGAACTGTTTACCAAACCCCGTTCAACCTCGTCGACCCGAAGACGGGAACGGTCCTCTGGAAGACCTGGGAGCAAACGGGAAGCGAAACCATGTCGACGACCGATTACTGCGGCAAGCATCTTCGGGACATGGTCTTTACGGATACGGACGGCGACGGAGAAAAGGAGATTATCTTCGGCAACGAATATCATTCAGTTTATGCGCTTAACGCCGCCGACGGGAAGATCAAGTGGAAAGCTCAGCTCGGGGACAAAGTCAGCGCCGTGCGACTGCTTCGGAGCGAGGTCGCCGGGGAAGAGAGAATTCTTGCGGCCACCGAGGCTGGCGAGATTTATCTCCTCGATCGGCACCAGGGCAGGAGACTGAGGATGATTTCTCTGGAAAGCGGCATCACGGGGATGGAAATCATCCCCGGCGGGAGCGAGGGAGGGGAAGAGATTGTCCTGGCCACGGCGGAAGGCCGCATCGCCGTCCTAGACAGCCGGCTCCAGCTCCGGGCTTCCCTCCAGATAGGGTTGGGTCCGATCCTCGGCATCTACCCTTCCGGAAATTCCGGCCAGGGGAAAAAATTTTATGTCGTTGGAAGCGAGAGCGTCCTGGAGGTCCTCTATGTCCCACTCCACTTGCGTCCCTCCCGGCACTATTGATGAGGAGCGATAATCATATCAGCCGGCTCGGAGACACTCGGCGTCTGAGCTTGAGTCCTTCTTCAATGTCGCCCTGAAGAATAAGGTTTCAAAAATCCTTGACCAAGGATGTGGATCAATGAGAATAAGTTCAATTCTCGGCCCGAGAGAAAGGTTCAATTCTGAGGTAAAGAGGTGAGGGCATGTTTAATTTTATGCGGCTCGAGAGCCGGATCCGGTAAAGGACGTCGTGGCACTGAGCCGCGCGGTTCGCGATCTCTCCAAGCTGGATATCCAGGTGGGTCCGCATCCCTTCGCTCGCGGCCATGGATTGCCGAGACGAACTTCGCCCGCTTCGATTGCGCCCCGGAATTTCTTGCCGCCGGGCGTCATTTCGGTTATAAATAGGGCGGCTTTTCGAAGTCGGAACGGATGGTTCAAGGCAAGGTCGCGGCGGTTCTGGACGGCCTGAAAAAGGGTCACATCCGCTGGGGCATTCTTCTCCTCCTTTTCTTTTCCACGGTCATCAATTATCTCGACCGACAGGTCTTCTCCGTGCTCGCGCCGGAGATCAAACAAGCTCTTTCGCTCACCGACAGCGGATACGCTCTGGTCATCAATATGTTCAATATCGGGACGATCCTGGGCCTCGTTTTTTCCGGGCCCTTCATGGACCGGTTCGGAAGCCGGCTGGGCTTCACCGTGGCCATTGTCGTCTGGTCGATTGCCGGAGGAGCCACGGCTCTGGCGCCGAGCCTTTTCGCCATCGCCGCCTGCCGCTTCTTTCTCGGGCTCGGCGAATCCGGCAACTGGCCGGCGGCGAGCAAGTCTGTCGCCGAGTGGTTTCCGGCCAAAGAGCGGGCGCTGGCCATGGGTTTTTTCAACGGCGGGGTTTCGGTCGGGGCGATACTAGCGCCTTTCATCGTCCCTTTTGTAGTCTGGCTTACGGGGAGCTGGCGCTGGGCCTTTGTGATCACGGCCTCTCTGGCCGTTCCCTGGGTTTATTTCTGGCGCCGACTGTACTACCCCATCTCCAAGCATCCCCGGGTCAGCGCCGAAGAGCTCGAGCTCGTCAGCCGCGATCGGGTGAGTGTTAAGGGGCGGCGTCCTTACCAAGTTCTAAAAATGCGGCCCTTCTGGGGAATCTTCGGTGCGCGGATGATCACCAGCCCGGTCTGGTTTTTTATTTCCTACTGGATTTTCAATTATTTAAATAAAGAATTCGGTTTCCACCTTGCCAAGATGGCCGCCGTCGCCTGGATTCCTTTCGCCGTAGCGGACGTCGGCAATATCCTGGGAGGTTATCTCTCGGGCAAGCTTATCGCTCTGGGAAAAGCTCCTGCCGGGGCGCGAAAATTCATGATGGGAGTCGGCGTCATCCTGATGACGACCTGCGGGTTCACCGCCCTTGCCCGGACGCCGCTTGTCGCTCTTTCCTTGATCAGCCTTCTGACTCTGGCCTGGGGAATCTGGGTTTCCAATATGCTCGGCCTGGTCGGCGATTCTTTCGCTCCGGCCCAAATCGGGACGGTCATGAGCTGGACGGGCCTGGGGCAGTACGCGGGAACGATGATTTTTACCTGGTTTATCGGCTATGCCCTCGATCACTTCGGCCTGGGATACCGGCCGGTTTTCCTGAGCGCCGCCGCCCTGCCTCTCATCGGCTTCATTTTCACCCTGACCCTGAATCGAGCGAGAAAAGCGTCGATTTCAAATAGGCGATCAAAACTCAATCGGAAGGATTCCGATTGAGAGAGGCAAATGTACGGAGAACAAACATGGCGACGATGAAAATCCCCGGTCTGGCGGTCATCGGCGGGGGAATCTGGGCCGAGCACCACATGAACGCCGCCCGCGATCTTGAAGGGGAGGGCAGAGCCCGGCTCATCGGGATGGCCTCGAAGACGGAGGCGACTCGCGACCGCGTGACGGCCAAATTTCACATCTTCGGAACGACGAATTACCTTGAGCTTCTCGGCCGGGACGACGTCGACGCGGTCAGCATCGTGACCCCCGACCATCTCCATCGCGAGATGGCGATTGCGGCCATGGAGGCCGGAAAGCATGTTCTGGTCGAGAAGCCGATGGATCTCACCGTCGGCGGGTGTGAAGAGATGATTCGAGCGGCCCGCCGGAACAGGGTGCTCCTGTTCGTCAATTTCCACAAACGCTACGATCCTGTCCATCAAAAAGCCCGCCAGCTCATCCTCCAGGGAAAGCTCGGCCGGATCCAGTACGGCTACGCTTACATGGAGGATAAGATCGTCGTGCCCCGCGATTGGTTTCCGAAGTGGGCCGGAAACAGCTCTCCCTTCTGGTTCATCGGCGTTCATCAGGTCGACGTGTTGCGCTGGAGCCTGGGTTCCGAAGTCGTCCGGGTCAAGGCGCGCGGTTTCCGGGGCAAGCTCGATTCTCTCGGGATTTCCACTTATGATTCGATCCACGCTCAGCTCGATTTTGCGAACGGCGCCGCGTTTACCGTGGATATCTCCTGGATTCTGCCCGAAGATTTCGAAGCGCTCGTCAACCAGGGCCTGCGCGTCGTCGGCAGCGACGGGATTCTCGAGCTCGATACCCAAGACCGCGGCTTCCAGGGATGCCT
>CAZNVB010000013.1:0-7235 GCA_964576265.1 uncultured Eubacteriales bacterium
CTGATGATCCACGACCTCGATATCATCATGGCCATGATCAAAGACGAGGTTAACGCCATCCGGGCTTCCGGAATTCACGTTCTCTCCGAGAAGATCGATATCGCCAACGCCCGTCTCGAGTTCAAATCGGGCTGTGTCGCCAACTTGACAGCCTCCCGGGTCCACCAGGGGAAGGTCCGCAAGCTGCGGATTTTCGAACCGACAGTCTACTACTCGATCGATTACATCGACCAGGAAGTCAAGGTTTTTCCTCTCGACCGGAGCCAGACCGATGTCAAGACCCTGCGGATCCAGAAAGATGAGCCGCTCAAACGCGAGCTGAAGAACTTCCTCGATTGCATCCGTCTCGGCAAAACGTCGAAAGTCAGCGGGGAAGAGGGCCTTCGAGCCCTGCGGCTCGCCTATGGGGTTCTCAAGGAAGCCGCCGCTTAAGAAACGATTTTCACCAGCCTTCCGGCCGGGGGGTTGGCTTTAAGCTCCATTCCATTGAGAATGGCAAATTTCGGCCAGAGCTCTTTTTTCATTCCCTGACGAATAAACATTTCCTCGAGGGTCAAGGTTCCATCGGCCTCGATGAGCTTAAGACGCTGCGGCTGGCGGTTGAGATATCTGGCCTCGCGGAGCTCGGCGAACGATTGGACGGTGCGGCGGAAAACGGCATCGTAGTTCCGGAAATCCTCCTCCGAGGATAAGGCGATAAACGAGTAGGTCAGATCTCCTTTTTGAATCAAGGAGAGGCGGAGACGAAGGGGAATGCCATTCTGCTGGCTGATGCTGTAGACCGGATGGTAAGAGAGGAAGCCGAAGACGGCCAACTGGTCTACTCCCAGGAAGCTCCCGCCCTGGAAGGCTTCGGCCCTTTTCTTCGCGTAATCGGGCAGGGAGGCGGTGTTTTTTTCCGCCTGGACAACCAGGGCCGCTTTCTCGTCCTTGGATTGCAGAACGAGTTTGGCCGGAGTGTTTTGGACCTTCCAGCCTTCGGGGATCAAAAAAGTGAATTTCAGCTCGGGATGGTAGAACGCCTGTCCCTCGACATAGCCCTGCCGGGGGTCGTCGCCGTAGATCAGCCCGTTGATTTTTCTCAGATAAAGCTGATCCTTGCGGGCGAGCGTCTGATCGCTCTCCTGGAGCATGGATCGAACCTTTTCGATTCGGTTTTTGGTTAAGGGGTGGGTGGAGAGGAAGCCGGGGAGAGTCTGTCCGCCCGAAAGATCTCCCAATTTTTCAAGTGAGGCGAAAAAGCCGATCATTTCCCCGGGGTTATACCCGCCTTTCCTCGAGTACTCGACTCCCAGCAGGTCGGCCTGATACTCGTCGTCCCGGCTGAACTTGAGAAAGAGAAGCTGAATGCCGACGCTGGCCAGGCCAGAAATTTTGGCGAAAGTTTCGTTCAACGCGCTGCCCAGGGCCAGACCCACCTGGACGAGCATCAGCTCGCTCATCCGGCGGACGCTGTGCCGGGCGTTGACGTGGCCGAGCTCGTGCCCCAAGACGACGGCCATCTCGGCTTCGGAATTCATCAGAGCGAGAATTCCCCGGGTCAAATATATATACCCTCCGGGGACGGCAAAAGCGTTGATGACCGGGGTGTCAAGGACGGCGAAGCGGTAGGGCAAGTTTGGTCGATGGGTATGAGGGACAAGAGCTTTCCCGATATTTTCCACGTAGAGGTTTAGGGCGGAGTCGCCGTAGAAACCGAACTGCTGGCCGATCTCGACGTCGGTCTGTTTTCCAAGATTGACCTCTTCCGCTTCCGAGATCAGGCTGAGCTCCTTTTTTCCGGTTACGGGGTTGACGGCGCACCCGAGGAGACTCAGGAGCAGAAGAAAAATCCCTCCCCTTTTGATCGATCTCTTCATCTTCAGGCCTCTGAGAAGTTTTTTTCCTGGCCGGATCCCCGGCTGGCTGGCCCCGGTCTTTTTCGGGCAGCCTATTTGCTCATTTTAAAAAACGAATCCTCCAGTTTGGAGTTGAACGTCACCTTGGTGATGTTCATCCGCATGAATTCCTGGCCGTCCTGGGAGGAGGTGATGGAATGGGCCACGACGAGGTCTCCGACTTTTTTATAGTCTCCGAAAACCGTTTCGGCCATGACTTCGACTCCGGCCTGGCCGAGAGTCTTTCCTTTTGTCATATAAATCAGATAGCTTTCCGGGTCGATGTACATCGTCGTCTTATGGCCGTCGGACAAAGTCTGCTCGAGGAGAAGATACTCCTTGTCCCCGACTTTTTCCTTGCCCTTGAATTCATAAGTTACCCCGACTTTCTCCGGGTTGAGAAGAGCGTCGTTTCCCAAAGCCTGGCGTTTGATCGCCTGAGCCATGTTGTCGGGCATCTGCTCGGCCGTCCCCGTCTGGGGATTGACCCACCAGCCGATTTCGCCGTCATAGGCCTGAGTGATGACCATCCCCATGACTTCGATGTCCATCCTGATCTTATCGGGTTCTTTCTGGTACATCGTGATGGCTCCGCTCATCCCGTATTGAACAAGATCGATCGTTCCCGTGAGCGTCGTATCTCTGGTCGCTTGAATGGCTTTGGCTCCCCCTTGGGCCTCGATCATTTTGGCCAAGATGTCCTTGCTTGTCTGGCTGAGGGCCGGCGTCGAGGAGAGGGCAAGGAGAAGGCTGAAACCAAGCGCCGACGAAAAAACTTTTTTCATTGATTCCTCCTTTTTTTATTTCATCAGCCGGACGCTCAGATGTTCCGGCCTGTCTCGATGATCTCCGTTTTTTCGTTCCGGACGATCAAGGTGAACATGATAATGAATCCCGTCCTTTTTTACAACCGATTTTTGGCCTTGTCCCGGAGTGTGGGCGCGAGAATAAATTCAGCTGCTCCGATCAGCCGCTCTTTTCTTTGCTCCTGTCCGGATTCTCCATAGTGTTCGCTCAATGATCGCTCAAGCCAAGGGAAGCCGTTGACCAGAAGGAGATTCATCTTTTTTCGACCTTGCCCGGACGGGCGCGGATGAATTGGAGACGGATTCGGTCCTCTGTTTCCTCCTCGATTCTCCCCACTTCATGAGCCGCTTGGCTAAGATATTCGGCGTGGGCCTCAAGATAGGCCAGTCCTTGCTCGGAAAGGAAGGCGAGCCATTTTCCACTGGCCGTCTCGTCCATAAGCTCGGGAGTCTCCTCGATATAGGTGATTTGGCTCCGCGGGCTGAGTTTGGTTTCGACGGGACTCCGGCGGGTGGCGAAGAGGCTCAGGCCATCATGAAGCTCCAGCGGGTTGAGGTGCGGCTGCCAGCGGCCAGCCCAGCGCCAGTAGCGGCGGTAGAATTTTTCGTTTGAGGTTCGGAATTCTTCCTTCGATTGAAGCTTGGCTGCGATTTGGCGACGCAGCTCATCGCCTGCCTCCTTCCATTTCTCATAAACAGGGAGGCGAAGAGCGCGGTAGTAGGCGAACCATCCTCGGGGGATCCAGTAGTCCCGAAAAAGATAAGGCGAATAGCCGGAAAACGGCTGAACCCATTCATGAGAAGGATAGCCGTGGAGGTTCAAGTGAATGTCGGGAAGCCATTTCTCCTCAAGGCCTTTCCGGACTGCGGCTTCAGGGAGAAAAGGCCGTTTGGCGCCTGCAGACTGGTAGCCGACGTCGATTCCCAGAGAGCCGTACCTGCCAGCATGAAGGCTGTGAAAAGGGGTCAGTTTCTGGAGCTCGAAAGCTAGGGCCGCGCCGTCCGGATTCTCCATCGGGAGGAGGACAAAGTTCGTTTTCTTCACAAAATCGCTGAATCGTCCAGGCGAGGTGAGGAGCTCAGCGAATTTGAGGATGTAGTTTGTGGATGAGACTTCGTTGGCATGTTGCCGGGCCGAGACGAACAGCGTCGGTTTGGTGGAGACGAGCCTGGCCAGAGAGACGAATTTTGCCTGGGGGGTGAAGATCTCAACTACCGGGACCGGTCTTTCCTCATAAGATCGACCGCCGATGTAGCTTCGAGCGAGCGCTTTTTCCCCGAGTGAACGGACGATCTCCAAAGCCTGTTCGGGGGAAATAATGGTTTCGGTCGGCACGATCGTTGATCCGGCTTGAGGCGGGATCACTTCAGGAGAAGAGGGAGCCGCCTTCTCCGCAATAAAAGTTTCCGCCTTTTCCAAATCTTTAAAGCGGACCTGAATATTCATGCTTTCCAGTCCAGGATAGGAGGGGAAACGGGGAGGGAGGCCGGCTTTTTGAAGCTCTGCCCTGGTCTGAAGGATTTCAAGCAGGGCGAGATATTCCTCTTCCTTATCGAATTCGACGACGACCCCGAGATTGGCAATTCGGCCGCTATTTCCGTCAAAAATAAAAGAAGGAAACCGGACGGCTTTCGGTCTTAGGACAGGAAAGACGAATTTCCTGATCACCTCCTCGGCTCGTCCTTTTTCTTTGAGCCGCACGATCAGCTGGGGCGAAGGGGCTGGCCAGTCCTCGAGCTCAACCTTTACACTTCCCCCTTTCCCTTCCGACGAAGGGTGGATGAGGGGAAAGACATTTCCAGGAGCAGAGAGACGGGACGTGTCCGCCGGAAGCTCAAGATTCTCGAGCTCGATTTTCGTGATGCCGCGGAGAAAGTCCAGGGTATCGAAGTAGATTTCATCATGAATCGCCTCCAGGCTGCTGACCATTTCCTCGTCCAATCCGAGGCGATAATCCGGCTCGCTAAGCTTCAATTCGATCTTGAGACGCTTGAAATAGGGCTGCTTGGTCGAGCTGGGCTCATGGTCCGTTTTTTTCATGACATGGGCGTAAAGAGAAGACAGGACTTCCTCCTGGTAGAATTCCCAGAAATTTTCCAAATCCGTGGGGAGGGAAGCGTCGAAGGTCCGGCCGTCGTCGCTCCGGATGGTCAACCATCCCGTCGTCACTTTCACCTCTCCCCATTCGGGCAAAAGCTCGAGGAAGAGAAGTTGTCTCGTTCGAGGAGAAAATGTGTCGCTCAGAAGGATTCTGTTTTCCTTATCCAGAGCGATGACTTCATAGATGGCGCTCGAGTCGCGGTTTTTTTCCAGCTGAATTTCTTCGAGCGGCAGACCGAGTTCGGCGGCCAGGATTTCATCCGCCGGATAGAGTTCCTGGAGCCAGCGCAGCGGCTCGGAGTAGAATCGCTTGGGCCGGGAAAAATCCTCCATTTCCTCGCCAAATCGGATTTCCAGGCGCGAAACAGGAAGTTCGCGCAGCCGGGGCAGAACCGTCTCGGTCAGCCAGAAAAATCCCTGCTTATAAGCGCAGGCGACGTGAACGTCGAAATCGGGAAAACCCGCCTGGCGAAGACGGGTCTCAATCTCCTTCTTGAGGGCCACCCTGACGGCCGGCGATTCGCTCAATCCGAGACTCACTTCGAGTCTGCCGGATGAGGGGGAAAACGTCGGCAGGTTCTTCTCGAGAAGGGAGAGCGCTTCGTCGGCTTCCCAGCGAAGATTCTTTTCTTTGGCGAAAACGAGCTGCGGTTTTTTCAGATCCAGGACTTTGAATTCGAGTCTCTCCGGCCTCAACTTCTTTTCGATCTCGGTTTTGAGCAGCGAATCAAATTCGGGAGACGGCTCGGGCAGGAAGGCTTCCACCGCCACCGAGTCGAACTCCTTGTGACCGAGTTCGCGGATGACCTTCTCGGCGCTCGACCAGAGAAAAGCCTCGGGGCTCGCTTTTTCTCCGCCAAGGAATTTTTCCAAATCCCCGGAAACATCGCTAAGTCGGGGATGACCCTCGCCAAAATCTTTGAAGTTGGGAAAGATCAAGCCGAGGTAGTCGAGGAGGCTGACCAGACCGGCTTCATCGGCACCGAGCAAAGTCAAAGCGTTCGATTTGTTGAACGCTTTGGGAACGACGACCGCCGCTCCGAAGCCTGGCCGTAAGACGGGAACCTTGAGTTTGCCCGTCTTGATCAGCTCCCGAACAAAGGCGCTTTCCCCGACGAAAAGGGGCGCGGAGAGGAGTTTTGCCTCTTCGACCTCGTCCTCGAGCCGAACGATCGGGAACGCCGCTCCGGCGGTCTCGAGGACGAGCTTCGAAGCGAGAACGGAGAGGGCCCGAGCGCCCAGATTCTGGGGGATGATGACCTGAGATTCGAGACCGTCGGCGAGTCCGTCTTGGTTGGTGTCGGTGTAAAAGCCCTGGCTGGAGAACATGGTCGTCAGATCGAAGTTTTTCTCCGGGGGAAGCCGCCTTTCCCCGTCTTTGTAACCCGGAGTCAGCATTCTTTTCGGATAGCCCACTCGGGGGAGAGAGAGACGCGATTCGAGGCCGGCATGGCGGAGAATCCAGGTCAACCGGCCGATGCCCGGATAGTTAAGAAGAGTCGTCCTCGAGCCGCGGCGCTGCTCGTTTTCGAGCGATCGGAGAGCCCGCTCGGCCTTATTTTTATTATTCCGATCGGAATAATATAGTTCAACCCAGAGATCGCGGATTTCTCCGCTGTCGAATTTGAGGCGCCGAACGGCGTCCTTCGACGAAGCGAGGGGAGGAAAATCATAGAAGGCGGCCCGAAACAGGATTTTGTCGGGCGGCGCGCCTTCGGCCCCGAGGAAAGAGGCGAGATCCCTTTCCAGGGTGAAATACGTCAAGCCGTCCTCGCGCCCCCAGACCTCCCAGAAATAAGGCCAGCGGAGGAAAAACGCCCGCCCGGATTTGAGCAGGGCCGTGTCCGATCCGGCGATGACCGCCAGGCTCTCGTCCTTGGGGCCGAGCAGGGCAACCGCCCCCTGATTTGCGTCGAGCGGGGGAAAATCCGGGCGATGCTCCCGGATCCAATCTTGAACCGGCTTCAGATTCGAGCCGATAAAGACGAAGCGTTGTCCGACCGGAAATTGTGCCATCTCCGATTCCGACCGAACCAGGTTCATCTCCTGGGCCAGGCACTCAAAGTTTGCTCGAGCGGCGATGTCGGCGGCAAGGGCGGCTTGGGCGGCCGTCGGGCGATCGGGAAGGACGATCGTCCAACCGACGGTTTCCGGCCAGCCGTCCCCGTCCTTGTCCAGGAGCCCCTTTCCGGCAGAAAAAATATGGGAGAGACAGAGCGTCTCGGTCCGGGCATGGCCGACAGAGAACAAAATAAAAACAGCCAAACACGTGAGTTTGGTTTTCATCCCTCTTTCCTCAGATTTTCCATGCCCGCCATGGAATCATTTTGAGCAGAAAAAGATGTCAAGTCAACCTGTCAAGTCATCTGATAATCTAACCGAAGCATCTATCATCTTGTCATCTAAAAATCTAACCATGATGACTCACCACCAAATCAACACTCTTAGGGG
>CAZNVB010000014.1:0-15952 GCA_964576265.1 uncultured Eubacteriales bacterium
ACATCCGGACCTCTTCCTCGTTGGCGAAGAAAAGATCGACCTTCCTGAGGACGCGCCAGATCCCTTCCGGTTTGGCGGCAATCCAGAGGTTGATCGTATCCATGGCCACCAGCCGGGGCTTTTCGGCTTGAGCCAGAATCCGATCCTGAAGATCCGGGTCGATATTGGCCAGAAAAACGATGTCGGCTGTCCGGTAGGACGGCGGGAGCTCCGGCCGGAAATCCTGAAAGACATTGAGCTCCGTCCGGATGGTCTCACGCTGGTTGGGGTCGTATCCATAGTGCCCCTCCCAGTGGAATGTCTTTCCTGGACGGATCTCCAGTCCTATGGTGTCGATTCCCTTTTTCTTGAAGAGCCGGATGACCGAGGCAGGAAAGTCATCGCCGACGACACCGACGATCATCGGCCGGGTGAAAAAACTTGCCGCGAGCGAACAATAGGTTCCCGATCCGCCGATGATTTTTTCCCTTCGGCCGAAAGGCGTTTCGATGGTGTCGAAAGCGACCGATCCGACGATGACCAAGCTCATGCCGCCGACCTCATCCTCGGATATACTTGGCGATCAAATGATGCAGTCTTTCTTTGATCTCGGCGGGAATGAGCGACTCCCGGGTGACGATGGAGTTTTCGAGCGCTCGGCCGCAGCGGCATTCATCGCTTCTTCCCTCGGGCAGGGCGGCGAGGGCACCTTTAATGATCGCTTTGGCATTTTCAATGTTGAGCCGGAGGTTCTCGAGAATCAATTCCACCGAAACGGTTTCCTCTTCCTCATGCCAGACATCGTAATCCGTGACCAGATTCATCGTGGCGAAGCACATCTCGGCCTCGCGCGCGAGTTTGGCCTCGGTGGCAGCCGTCATGCCGATGACGTCGCAGCCCCACTGGCGGTAGATTCGGGACTCGGCTTTGGTGGAGAACGCCGGCCCTTCAATGCAAAGATAGGTGCCGCCCTGATGAACTCGAAATCCCAGGCCCAAGCCGGCAGAAAACAGGCTGGCGGAAAGTTCCTGGCAAACCGGGTCGGCAAAACTGATGTGAGCGGCCAGTCCGCCGCCGAAGAACGTGTTCGGCCGCCTGGTCCGGTCGAAAAATTGGTCGGAAAAAACGATATCGCGCGGCCGGATCTTCTCTTTGAGCGAGCCGCAAGAGTTGACCGAGATCAAGCGCTCGACGCCCAGCATTTTGAAACCGTAAATATTCGCCCGGAAATTGATGTCCGAAGGAAGAAACCGGTGGCCCCGACCGTGGCGGCTCAGGAAGGCGACGGGCTTCCCTTCGAGGATTCCCACCATATAGGCGTCGGAGGGCCGGCCGAAGGGCGTCTCCAGCTCGAGTTCGGCGAGATTGCGGATGCCCTCGATTTCGTAAAGCCCTGTGCCGCCAATAATGCCAATCGAAGCTCGCGGCCATTCCCGTCGGCTCGTTTCCATGATCGTTCCTCCTCAAGGGGATTCCTTGATATATAATTTATGCCTCAACAAGTCAACTTGGAGGGGAAAACGCTCCGAGCATCGACTCTTCGGCTTTGCATTTTCGCCTCCGCCGCGCTATGCTATCTGAGATGAACCGGAAGGGCGGGCCGAAAATTTCCGGCCCACCGGGAGAGGCGAGCGCATTGAGAGTTTGATTTATTTGATATCGGCATGACGAAAATCAAGGACGAGCTCGAGGAACTGGCGGGCCTTCTCCGCTTGAAACCGCGGATTGCCGTCCTCACCGGGGCCGGGATTTCAGCCGAGTCCGGAATCCCGACCTTCAGAGGAAAAGACGGCCTCTGGAAAGAGTTCCGGGCGGAGGAGCTGGCCACGCCCGAGGCGTTTTTCCGCGACCCCCGGCTGGTCTGGGAATGGTACGATTGGCGGCGCGGCATCATCGGCTCGAAAAATCCGCACCCGGGGCATTATGTCCTGGCCAACTGGGAAAAAATTTTTCCCGATTTTATTCTGATCACGCAAAATGTCGACGGCCTGCACAGGAAAGCCGGCTCCGGCAATATCCTCGAGTTGCACGGCAATATCTGGGAAATGCGCTGCACGCGAGAAGGCACGATCTTAGAAAATCGACAGACGCCTCTGCCGGAGATCCCCCCTCGCTGTTCGGCCTGCGGCGCATTGCTCCGGCCGAACGTCGTCTGGTTCGGGGAAGCGCTTCCCGCGGAAACTCTCGAGCAGGCCACTGCAGCCAGCTCGAGTTGCGATCTCATGTTCGTCATCGGAACATCAGCCTATGTCCAGCCGGCTGCTTCCCTGCCGCTCCTCGCCGCGCAAAACGGGGCAAAGATTATCGAGATCAATCCCGAGCCGACTCCGCTCAGCGCTTCGGCCGACTTCGCCTTTCAAGCAGCGGCCGGCGAGGCGCTTCCTGAGATCGACCGAGCGATCGGCAGGTTCGGCCTTGGATAAAAGAGGGAAAAGTCCGATGAAATACGTCTTCTTCGACGCTTTTTCCGGAGCGAGCGGCGATATGATCCTCGGCGCGCTTCTCGACCTCGGAGTCTCGCCGTCGACCTTTCGTCATAAAATGGCCGGATTGCGCCTTCCGGTTCAAGCGGAGATCAGGGAGGTTCGACGGGCCGGATTGCGCGGGCTCCAGGTCGAAGTCCGGTCGAAAAAAGGGAAGAAGTCCCCGCCCCGGCGCTACGGGGAAGTGGCAAAGGTGATCAAAGAGAGCGAGTTTTCGCCGCGAGTCAAAGCGATGTCTCTCCGCATCTTCAGGACGCTCTTTGAAGCCGAGGCCAGAGCCCACGGCGAGCCGTTCAGCCGAGTTCATCTCCACGAAGCGGGAGCCGACGACGCGATCTTCGACATCGTGGGCAGCTCGTTCCTGGCGGAGTCTCTCGAGATCGGAAAGGTCTATTGCTCGCCTCTCAATGTCGGGCAGGGAACGATCAAGACTTCGCACGGGCTTCTTCCCGTTCCGCCCCCCGCCGTGGCGGAAATCCTTCGCGGAGTGCCCGTTTATTCGGGCTCAATCAAGAAGGAGCTTGTGACCCCGACCGGCGCGGCGATTCTGGCGACCTGGACAGACAAGTTTTTACCCTTTCCGGAAATGAACTATGAGCGGGTCGGCAGCGGGGCGGGAAGCCGGGACCTGCAGGGCTTTCCCAATATCCTGCGAGTTTTCTACGGCGAAGAGAAAAATTTTCAGTCCGAGAAGGCGATCTTCCAGGTCGAAACCAATATCGACGATTCGAGCCCTCAGCTTCTGGCTGCCTTCACGGAGCAGGCTTTCCGGATCGGCGCCCAGGATGCCTTCCTGACACCGATCGTGATGAAGAAAGGCCGGCTGGCGACCAAATTGACCCTGCTCGTCGAAGCTGCTAAAATGGAGCCGCTCATCGAGGCTGTTTTTCGCGATACACACACCATCGGCCTGAGATATTTCCCGGTTTCGAGGCGGGTCCTCCAGAGAGACGTCGAACAGATCAAAGTTCTGGGACAGAACATCCGGATCAAGGTCGCCACCGCGGACGGAGCCGAAGTCAACGTCCAGCCGGAATTTGCGGACTGTCTGAAAGCCGCCAGGGAAAAAAATCTTCCCCTGAAGGAAGTGCAGCGATTGGCGCTCGAGCAATATCATAAAAAAAGACAGAAAAAAGATACGGCATAAGAAGAGAATAACGCCATGGACCTGAAGAGAATCGAGAAAGGCGTCCGACTCATCCTCCAGGGCGTAGACGAGGATCCCGACCGCGCCGGGCTCAGGGCGACGCCCGCCCGGGTGGCCAGGATGTTCGCCGAAATCCTGGGCGGAACGGGCGAAGACCCGGCCAAGCACCTCCGGCCGATTCAGGAAGAACGGCACGACGAAATGGTCATCATCAAGAACATCCCTCTTTATTCAATGTGCGAGCATCATCTTCTGCCCTTCGCCGGCGTCGCCCATGTCGCCTATATCCCCAAGGGCGGCCGGATCGTCGGGCTGTCGAAGATCGCCCGGGTCATCGATATCTTCGCCCGCCGTCTTCAGGTCCAGGAGCGGCTGACCAAGCAGGTCGCCGACTTGATCGACTCCCACCTCAAGCCCTTGGGCGTCATGGTCGTCATCGAGGCCGAGCACATGTGCATGTCCATGCGGGGAGCCAAGAAGCCGAAATCGTGGACGGTGACATCGGCGGTCCGCGGCTCCTTCCGCACCCACAGCGCCACCCGCGCCGAAGCCATGATGCTGATCAAAGGAGGGCCGAGCAATGTCCAAGACGTCGGATAGGACGTTTTACGTCACCACGCCGATTTATTACGTCAACGATGTTCTTCACATCGGCCACGCCTACACGACGATCATCGCCGACGCCCTGGCCCGCTTCAACCGGCTGCTCGGAAAAGACGTTTTTTTCCTCACCGGCACGGACGAGCACGGCCAGAAAATCGAAAAAGCGGCGGCGGAGAAGGGACTGACTCCCCTCGAGCTGGCCAACCAAGTCGTCCATCACAGCAAGGAGCTCTGGAAGGCGCTCCATATCTCTTACGACTTTTTTATCCGCACGACCGAGCCGTTTCACGAGCGGGGAGTGCAAAAAATCTTCGAGCGAATGCGCGAAAAAGGCGATATCGAGAAGGGAATCTATCAGGGCTGGTACTGTGTTTCGGACGAGAATTTCCTGGCCGAGGATGTCCCTTTCGAGGCTGAGGGAGACAAAGTCTGCCCGGATTGCGGCAAGCGGGCCGTCCTCGTTTCGGAGGAGTGCTACTTCTTCAAACTCTCCCGCTATCAGCAACCGCTGCTCGATTTCTACGCCCGGAACCCGGATTTCGTCCGTCCGCCCAGCCGGATGAACGAGGTCGTGAGCTTTGTCCGGGCGGGTCTGAAAGACCTCAGCATCACCCGAACGACAGTGAAATGGGGGATCCCTGTGCCCGGCGATCCCCGGCATACGATCTACGTCTGGTTCGACGCACTCCACAATTACGTCACCGGCCTTGGGTTCGACTGGAACAAGGAAAGGTTCGAGAAATTCTGGCCGGCGACGATCCATCTGATCGGCAAAGATATCTTGCGCTTTCATGCCGTCTTCTGGCCGGCTTTTCTCATGGCCGCGGGTTTTTCCCTTCCGCGCACCGTCTTCGGCCACGGCTGGTGGCTCCGCGACGACGCCAAAATGTCGAAATCCAGGGGCAATGTCCTTGATCCCTATCTCATTTTGAACGTCTTCGGCGCCGACCCGCTTCGCTATTTCCTGCTCCGGGAAATTCCCGTCGGGCTTGACGGAAATTTTTCTCACGAAGGCTTCCTCCATCGAGTGAACTCCGACCTGGCCAACGACCTGGGCAACCTCGTCCACCGCACGCTGACGATGATCCAGGGATATTTTCACGGTAGACTCGAAGAGCCGGGCGAAGAGATGGATGAGGATCAAGAAGTTCGACGGGCGTTTGAAGCCCTCAAGGAGCGCGTGGCCGACCTCTTCGAGGATTACGCCGTAAGCCGGGCTCTCGAAGACATCTGGGGGTATGTCGGCTCCGTCAACCGCTATCTGGCCGATCACGAACCCTGGAAACTGGCGGATGACGAGACGCAGAGAAAACGGTTGGCCCGGATTCTCTATCAAACGGCCGCGGCGATCCGCGGCATCGCCTACCTCGTCTTTTCCGTCATGCCGGAAAGCGCCCAGAAGATCTGGGATTCCCTGGGGGAAACGCAAAGCATCCCGGAAGTCACTTTCGAGAATTTCCGTTTTGAAGATCTTGTTCCCGGCCGAAAAATCGAGCGATCCAAGCCGCTCTTCCCTCGGGTAAATCTGGAAGATTTCCTGAAGGAAGAAACGACGCTGCCGACGGGACAAGCAAAAAAGGAGAGAGAAATGGACATCATCTCGTTCGATGAATTCAAGCGCCTGGATTTAAGAGTGGGAGAAATCCTCAAAGCAGAGAAGGTTCCCGGAACCGACAAACTGCTCAAGATCGAAGTCGACATCGGAACGGAAAAAAGGCAGATGGTCGCGGGAGTCGCCGACACTTATGGCCCGGAAGAACTTGTCGGGAAAAAACTCATCGTCATCGTCAACCTCAAACCGGCGGTGATCAGGGGGATCGAATCGCAGGCCATGCTTCTTGCGGCCGAGATCGGCGGCAAGGCCATCATCCCGTTTTTTGACCGCGATGTCCCGGCGGGCACCAAGGTTCGGTAAGATCAGCCTCTCTCTTCAAAACGAATCTCAAGCCGCTGAGTTCGAAGAGAAAATTCATCTTTTCGGGCCATCGCGTCGGGCTCGACTCTCACTTGATTCGTCACCCCCCAAATATCGTTGATCTGGTCCAAAGATCAGTCAGAAAAAAGGCGGTGGATCTCTTCCTTAGGAATGGCGCCTTCGCGGAGGACGACCGGCTTCCCGCCCGTCAGATCCACGACGGTAGACGGTCGGCCGCCCGGTGTCCTGCCGGCGACAACGATCAGGTCGACGCCTCTTGCAAACTGACGAATGACCTCCTCGGCCGAATCCAACTCCCCGGCGCCGGAAATATTCGCGCTCGTGGCGACTCCCCCTTGGAACCCTCTTTGAGCGGTTCCCGGGGCACGGCTCGGGGAATATCGCTGGAGCCCGCGAGAATTATGAAAAAGCCGCTGATCAAACCTGGACAAAAATTGACATAAAAGTCGTATCAAGATAGACTTAGGGGCCGACGATGATACCTCAAAAAGAGACAGTTGACCATTTTTTTGCACAGCCGACAGACGCCCTTCTCGAAAAGCCTGATTTCCCAGGGTTGGCATAGAATTTGCTATAAAGAAGGCGAAGGAGAAAAAAGATGAAAAAGACGATCGGCCTGGCGGCCCTTTTGATCCTTGTTCTTCCCTATCTCGGTTTTTCCCATGCCGTTTCCTTTCGCCTCGGTTATTTCGTCCCCCGGGCGAGCACGGACAGCGAGCTCTGGACCATCGAGTTCGACAACATGGACTTCACGAAAACGAACTTCCAGAACTCGGTTCTCGGATTTTCCTATGAGCACTTTCTCACCCGGGAACTCAGCCTGGTCTTCGGGTTTGACGGCTTCAGTCAGGCCCGGTATGGTTATTACCGGGATTATGTCGGCTACAGCTTTTTTGAGGGAGACTTCGCCTTCCCTAGTGACTACGAGGGAGATTTTTTGGTCGGCCATGCGTTCAGCGTCTCCATCACGCCCATCCAGGCCTCGGTCAAAATCGCCCCGCTCGGCCGAAGGTCAGGCCTCATTCCTTATGTTGGAGGCGGAGTTTCGCTCTATATTTGGGGAGTCAAACTCCAGGGCGATATGATCGACTTTGCCGATGACAGCTGGGTTTATGAAGATCCCGACTACGGCGATATCCAGATCTATCCGATTACTCAAACCAATGCCCGCGAGGAGACGCAATTCTCGCTCGGCTATCACGCCTTTGCCGGGTTGATGATTCCCTTCGCTCGACGGCTGGCCTTCGAGGCCGAATTCAAATACAACTTCGGCAAAGGACGGCTCGACGAGGCCTTCAAGGGATTCAATGATTTCGACTTGAGTGGTTTTCAAATCTCCCTGGGGATCAACTACTGGTTCTAACCTTTTTCGGCCTGAGGCTTAACGAACAAAACTTTTAATCGAGGCCCGGCGCCTCGTATCGTCGGAAGAGTTCTCGGTATTTTTCGGCCTCAGCCAGGTTCCCTCTTTTCTCGTAACCGGAGATCAAGATCCGGCATTTGCGGACAATTTCTTTTCTGACCAGCGCTCTCTGCCCCGGGTCAAGATTCAATTCCAGCGCCTTTTCCAGAGCCTCGATCCGGAATCTGTCCATTCCCCAGTATTTACGGGAAAGCTGGTCGGGATGTCCGCCCCGCTTGATGATCAGCGGCCTGGGAATAAGACGGACCGGATATCTGGCCGCCAGCCGGATGAAGAAGTCGTAATCCTCGCAAACCGGAAGATTATCGTCAAACCAGCCCACCTCGGAAAAAACTTCGCGCCGGAACAGGCACGAGGACAGACTCAAAAGGCAGCGCGCAAGAACCTGATCAAAGATCCAGCCTGACGGCTTGCCGTGCTTCCGGTGAGGATTGACACGAACCCCGCGGCGGATCCAGACTTCGTCCGTGTAACAGACCATCGAAGCCGGAAACGCCTTGAAGAAGGCGATTTGGGTTCCGATCTTCTCCTTTTTCCAGAGATCGTCGGAATCCAGAAAAGCGATGAATTCCCCCTCCGCCCGCCGGAGGCCAAGGTTGCGCGCCGCGCTGACGCCCCGATGAGGCTGGTAAAGATACTTCACCCTGCCGCCGAACGATTCGACAAGGCTTCGCGTTCGATCTTCCGAGCCGTCGTCAATGACCAGAAGTTCAAAGACTCGATCGCCACCCGGCCTCTGAAAGTATTCCTGATGGAAGACCGAAACGATCGCCTCGGCGAGAAAATCCTTCCGATTGAACGTCGGGATGATGACGGAAACCGTCGGCTGGTTATTTTCTGATGACGGCAATATCCTGCTGCTTCGAAATCGTAATCTTCAGGTCTCCCCAGACCGAACTGCCTCTTGCCTTTCCTTGGAGCTCGCAACCGACCGACGGCTGATCGAGGATTTCGTGCCATTCTTTCCCCAGCTCAAAGAAGTCCAGAATCAAGGGCACCGGAAAAACATGTTCGGCTCCTGCGGCAAGACGAGTCGGCCCGGGGATGAGGCCGGCCGAGATCTCTCTTCCTCCCATAAGGAGACGATAATCGATGTCGCTCAGGACGACCTCAAAGGCGTTGCTGTTCTGGCAGGAAAAAGAGAAAACGAATTCCGCCCCCCCGATGGTCAGAGCCTTCATCTCGAGAGGAAGGACCTCGACGCCGATCTCCTTATAAAGAGGAAACTCCGCTGAAAAGGCAAAGGGAACTTTCTGCTCTTTTCTTTTCGTATCGATGAAGATAAAGAGACCGCTTACATAACAGGGGATTGAAGTCTCATCTCTTGCGCTCGGCAGCGCATCGAACAGAAGCGAGTAGCTGATTTTCACTGGCAGCGAGATAAGAGTCTCTCCTTTCTCGGGGACGGCAATCGGCTCATCGAGCGATGTCCTGAGCGAAAAATAGTCCGTGCCCTGAATGACCACGCGGTAGTCATAGCGGGTCAAATCATACCGGGAAGAGGAGGAGTTCTCCACCCTGACCAGAAAGGCGAGGATCAAACCGGATCCGTCCAGTTCTCGAATTTCTTTCTTGCTCAGGCTGACCGAAACGGGCTTCCTGGCAGCGGCCAGCAACCCGGCGGCCAGGCAAATCGGCAATCCGGCGGCAGCGAATTTTTTCAGCCGATCCATCTTCATCGCAGGTTTCTAAGGATACACGAACGCACCCTAAAGGACAAGCCCCCGAAATCTTTTTTGACCGCGACGCCAATCGTTATCGGCTTCTTGCTTTCTGAAATTCGTTGGAGTGAGGGAGTTGTGATACAATAACCGGTTGAACAGGCCGGGCATGGAAAAGCGGAACGTCGAATTCCCGGACAAGGATCTTTTCGTCCGTCTTTTCGACGGCGACGTCTATGCGGTGGGTGGCTATGTCCGAGATCTTCTGACAGGCCGTCCGGCCGAAGAAGTCGATCTCTTGATCATCCGCCGTCCTCTCGACGCCATCATCGCCAAGATCGCTCCTCACGGAAAAGTGGACCTCGTCGGCCGGAGCTTCGGCATCATCAAGTTTACAACCCGGAAGAAGAGTTACGATATTGCCTTGCCCAGAAAAGATATCCCCAAAGAAACGCGGGCCCGGCGTCATCGAGATTTTCTGATTTCGGCCGACCCGGATCTGCCGATCGAAAGGGACCTTGAACGCCGGGACTTCCGGGTCAACAGCATGGCCATTCGCCTCCTCGACGGAGCTGTCATCGACCCGTTCGACGGGATAAAAGATCTGCGGGCGAAAATCATCCGCCTGACCAACCCGGCGGCATTCCCTGAAGACCCGCTGCGCGTCCTCCGGGCCGCCCGATTTGCCTCCGTGCTCCGCTTTTCCATCGATCCTGAGATCTACTCCCTGGCGAAGGAGATCGACCTCCGCGGCCTGAGCGTTGAACGGATCAACGAGGAGCTGTTTAAAATCCTTCTCCTCTCCCCCCGTCCATCGCGCGGCCTGGAAGAACTCTTCAAGCTCGGAGCGCTGAAGCAACTCTTCCCTGAGCTCTATAAACTCACCCTGGCCATCCAAGACGCCTTCTTTCATCCGGAGAAAGACGCCTACGGCCACCACAGCGTCTGGCGTCACACCCTCCTCGCCGTCGATCAAGCCAAAGCGTTAGCGGACCAGACCTCCTGGAAGCAAGAAAAAAGGCTCGGTCTCCTTCTTTCGGCCCTCTATCACGATGTCGGAAAGCCGGCCACCGCCCAATGGGAATATAAAAAGGGACGGATGGTCATCACCAATAACGCCCATGATCTTGCCAGCGAGCGGATCGTCAGGAAGATCCTGTCCCGTTATCGGATTTTCTCCTGGTGCGGTTTCAACCTGAGAAAAATGGTTCCCCGTCTCATCCGATCCCACCATCGCCTGTCCGAGCTCTGGCAAAACAGAGAATCGGTCACTCGCAAGGCCTTCAGCCGGCTGGCCGCTGCGGTCAACGGGGAAATCGAGCTCTTAATTTACCTGGATTCCGCCGACCGGGCAGGCCGTCAGGAGAAACTGGTGAAGTCCCTTGACCGTCAGGGGAAGTGGCTTCTCCGCAAGTTCGCCGAGCTGAACGTCAGCCGCGAAACGATCGCCCCTTTGATTCTCGGCCGCGACCTGATCAAGCTCGGAGTCGCGCCGGGCCCAGGGATGGGCAAAATCCTCAAGCGCCTGTATGCCCTTCAGCTTGACAGCGTCTTTGAAACGAAAGCCCAAGGTCTCGAGACGGCCAAAAAGCTCATCCGGAGAATGAAAGAATGAGAATCCTCGTCTGCGGCGGGGCGGGCTATATCGGCTCCCACACGGTCAAAGAACTGCGCCGCGAGGGGTTCGAACCCGTCGTCCTCGACAACTTTTCCTCCGGACACCGGGAACTTCTTACCGGTGCGGAGGCCATCCCCGCAGATCTTCGCCACAAGGAAGAACTGCGCCAGGCTTTCCGCAGCGGGCGATTCGAGGCCGTGCTTCATTTCGCCTCGCTGATCCAGGTCGGAGAATCTTATCTCCAGCCGCTCCGTTACTATTCGCACAACTTGACGACCAGTCTCAACCTCATGGAGTCCATGCTCGAGGCGGGGATCAATAAAATCATATTTTCTTCGAGCGCGGCGGTCTACGGCCTACCGGAGTCCATCCCGATCACCGAAGAACACCCGCTCAACCCGGCCAATCCCTACGGCCGCTCCAAGCTCATGATCGAGAGAATTCTCGAGGACGCAGCCGAAGCTCACGGCCTTAAATTCGTCTCGCTCCGCTATTTCAACGCCGCCGGCGCCGACCCGGAAGGCGAGATCGGCGAGTGGCATGAGCCCGAAACCCATCTTATCCCGAATATCCTTCTCTTTCTTCTCGGGAAGAAGAAAGCCTTCGAGCTCTACGGAACGGACTTCCCGACGCCGGACGGAACAGCCGTCCGGGATTATGTCCACGTGACCGATCTTGCGCTCGGCCATGTCCTGGCCCTCGAAAAACTTCTCGAGGACGAAGAGTCCGGGTTCATCAACCTGGGAACGAACCGAGGCTATTCTGTCCTCGAGGTGATCCGGGCGGTCGAGGCCGTCACGGGGCTTCGCGTCAACCTCCAGCCCAGGCCGCGCCGGAAGGGCGATGTTCCGATTCTTCTGGCTTCAAAAGAAAAAGCGGAGAAGTTGCTGGGATGGAAGACTCGCCACTCGCGTCTTGAGGAAATCGTCGAAACCGCCTGGAGATGGCACAAACGGACTGCGCTCGAGGAAAAAACTTCGCGGTGAAGCAGAATCACCTCTGAGGAGGATTGACGACGGTCGGCCAAAATGCTATAAAATGCGTTCATGAGAATGATGCGCCTCAACATCCCGTGGCTGATTGTCCTTCTTGCCGTTGCTTTTTTTGCCGGCAGCTGCGGTTCGGCCAAAACGCCGCCGATTCAAGCTCAGCCTGCGACCGTAGTTAAAACCCCTCCCCCAGCTTATCCTCCGCCGGAGCAAGCGGCCGTTATCGAACCTCTCCCCGCAACAGAAAATAAAGACCTTCTCAAAGAAGAAACGACCGATGATCTTCCCGGACAGGAAAAGGCCCTCCTCAATGGAAAAGAAGATCCGTCGGTTCTGCTCGAAGAAGCATTTAATACCTACCAGGAAGCCCTGACCACATGGGAACGTGGCGAATCGGACACAGCGCTCCAAATCCTTGACGATGCTTACGCCCTGATCCTGAAAGTGAATCTTCCTCCCGATTCAAACCTTTGCCAGGAGAAAAACGATCTCCGTTTGCTGATTGCCCAGCGGATCCAGCAGATTTATGCCTCCCGGCTTGTCATCATCGGCGATAACCACCGGACCATCCCCCTCGAAGAAAATAAAGACGTCCATGAAGAAATCGTTTCGTTTCAGACAAAGGAACGTAAACAATTCGAGGAAGCGTACGCTCGGTCCGGCCTCTACCGCGAGATGATCGTGGAAGAGCTGAAGAAGGAAGGGTTGCCCGAGGAGCTCTCCTGGATGCCGATGATCGAAAGCTGGTTCAAAGTCAAAGCCCTCTCCAGAGCACGGGCTCTGGGCATGTGGCAGTTTATCTCCTCGACGGGATACCGTTTCGGCCTCAAGCGTGACCGCTGGGTCGATGAACGCATGGATCCCCTCAAGTCCACCCGGGCGGCCATTCGCTATCTCGTCGAACTCCACTCCTTCTTCGGCGATTGGACCACGGCTCTGGCCGCCTACAACTGCGGAGAAATTCGCGTCCAGAATGTCATCCGGTCGCAACGGATTGATTACTTGGATAATTTCTGGGACCTCTACCGACAGCTGCCCGTCGAAACCGCCCGCTATGTCCCGCGTTTTATCGCCGCTCTCCTGATCATCAAGTCTCCGGCGAAATACGGTTTCACCCTGCCCGAGCCGCTTCCTCCCCAGCGTTTCGAGACGATCCGGATCAACCAGCCGTTTAAGCTCGCCTCGCTGGCTTCCGCTATCGGAATGGAGGTTTCAGAACTCGCTTCGCTCAATCCCGAATTGCGTCAGGAATCGACTCCCGCCTACGAGTATGAACTTAAGGTCCCGGAGGGAATGGGAGAAAAAGCGCTGTTGGCCGTGAATAACCTTCCCCGCTGGATCCCTCCCGAAGCCGAGTACGTTTGGCATTACGTAAAGAAAGGGGAAACGATGTCCTCGATTGCCGAGCGCTACCGGACGACCGTGGCGGCGATCGCCCGCCTGAACGGGCTGCGGAGTGTCCATCTCATCCGGCCGGGACAAAGGCTGAAAATTCCCGGCCGAGGCGTAAGAACGGCTTCGACCCTGCCTTCGGATCGACCGCCGGCCATCTCAGAAAGGGAATCCGAACAGGGAAAGGCTCTGGTTTATCGGGTTCAGGAGGGAGATACGGCTTATGGCATCGCCCGCCGATTCGCCATGAACTTGAATCACTTCCTCCGCATGAACGGCTTAACGGAAGAAGCAAAAATCTACCCCGGACAGGAAGTCCGGATCATCCCCAAAAGCTAGCCTTTCTTGGCCGGCTTGCCCTTCTCTTTTTTCTTTTTCTCTCTCTTTTTAAATTCCGTGCCGACAAGCTCCAGGATGGCCATCGGAGCGCCGTCGCCGGAACGAGGTCCGAGTTTGACGATCCTCGAATAACCGCCGGGCCTCTCGGCGAACCGAGGTCCAAGCTCAGCAAAGAGTTTCGTGACCACCGCTTCTTTGCGGATAAAAGCCAAGGCCTGACGTCGGGCGTGGAGTGACCCCCTTTTCCCCAGGGTGATCATTTTCTCGGCCAGAGGACGCGCCTCCCTGGCTTTGGCCAGTGTCGTCTTGACTCGTTCTTTTTCCAGGAAAGACGTCACCAGGCTGCGCAGGAGGGCCCAGCGATGAGCGGTCGGCCGACCCAGTTTTCCGCTCTTGACCCGGTGCCTCATTCGCTGATCTCCTTTCGTTTTTTATCCGCCTGAACTTCGGCCTGGATCCTTTCCAAGAGTTTCGGATGAAGATCGATGCTCAATCCAAGGTTGAGATTGGTCAGAGTCTCCTTGATTTCGGCCAGAGATTTGCGGCCGAAATTTTTTGTTTTGAGCAGCGCTTCCTCCGACTTTTGAACGAGCTCATAGATTCGTTCGATCCCCGCCGCTTTTAGACAGTTGGACGAGCGCACGGAAAGCTCGAGGTGCTCGATCGGCTTGAGCAGGACATCCAGCTGGTTGAGATAGGGAATCTCTTTTTTGGCAATGGTCGGTTCTTTCTCCAGGGGTTCGTCCACGATATTCAGGAAAATGGCCAGATGATCGCGCAAAAGATGAGCGGATTGGGACAGGGCTTCTTGAGGCGAAATCGCTCCCGTCGTCCAGATTTCCAGGGTCAGGCTTTCGTAATCGATCCTTTTTCCGACTCGTGCCGGTTCGACCCGGTAGTTCACTTTCTTGATCGGAGAATGGGAAGAGTCGAGGGGAATATAATCCACGCTCAGGGTCTCATCGAAATTCTGATCGGCGGTGATATAGCCCCGATTGTTTTTGACGATCATTTCGATATCGATCTTACCGTCCCGGTCAAGGGAAGCGATGTGGATGTCCCGATCCAGAATCTCGATATCGGAATCACAGACAATGTCCGAAGACTTGGCTTCCGCCGGGCCTTCCATCTTGAGGGTCATCTTTTTTGACGCCTCCCCCTTGAGTTTGAGCGGAATGCTCTTCAGGTTGAGAATGATATCGGTGACATCCTCGACCACCCCGGGAATGGCGGAAAACTCATGCAGCACTCCCTGGATTCGGACGGCGGTGACGGCGGCGCCCTTCACTGAAGAGAGGAGGACTCGCCGCAAAGCGTTTCCGATGGTGATCCCGTATCCGCGCTCAAAAGGCTGTGCCCAAAACCGGCCATAGCGATCGGTAAGGGTTTCGTAATCGCACTCCAGATATTTCGGCCTCTGGAAACCTGATTCCATCATTCTCCCTCCTTGCGAGCCTCACTCCGAAAACGTCATTTGGAGTAAAGCTCAACGATATAATGCTCCTCAACCGGCAAGGTGACATCCTGACGGGTCGGCAAAGCGGCAATTTTGACCCGCTTCGCGTCCCAATCCACCTCGATCCAGCCCGGAAGCGTCTTGTTCCGGTTCAACTCGATGAGCTGCTTGAAATCCTCCGCCTGAGATGATCGCGGACCGATCTCGATCAGGTCGCCCTGATGGACCAAAAACGAGGGAATCGTGACTTTCCTGTCATTCACCCGAAAATGACCGTGAGTGATCAGCAGGCGGCTGTGCCTTCGAGAACGAGCCAGGCCGGCAAGATAGACGACATTATCCAGCCGCCGCTCGAGCATGGTCAGCAGGTTTTCACCCGTGACGCCCTTCATCCTTTCGGCTCGCTTGAAAAAGAGCCGGAACTGTCGCTCGGTCATGCCGTAATATCTTTTCAGCTTCTGCTTTTCTCGAAGCTGGATGCCGTAGCCAAGAATCCGTTTTCTGGCCCGCCCATGCTGGCCCGGCGCATACGAGCGCCGCTCCACAGGGCACTTCTCCGAAAGGCACTTCTCCCCCTTGAGAAACAGCTTAGTCTTTTCCACCCGGCACTGCCGGCACAGCGGTTCGTGATATCGCGACATTGGACTTCCCTCCTCCCCTCAGACCCGTCTCCGCCGCGGCACCCGGCAGCCGTTATGGGGAATCGGTGTCACATCCCGGATGGACTTGATTTCCAGTCCGGAAGCCTGGAGCGCTCGGATCGCCGATTCGCGGCCCGACCCCGGGCCGCTGATCCTGACATCGACGTATTTCACCCCGAGATCCCGGGCTTTTACCGCCGCCTCCTTGGCCGCCATTTGGGCGGCAAACGGCGTCCCTTTGCGAGCGCCCTTAAATCCCGCCGTCCCCGAGCTCGCCCCACAAAT
>CAZNVB010000015.1:0-2901 GCA_964576265.1 uncultured Eubacteriales bacterium
AGCACAATCTCAGTAGATCGTTGCTCTCTGACCGCAAAATGGAGGGCTCTAAAAATCTCTAATGGCAATTTTGGGTTGAATGCGCCAGCTTGATATTTCGGTCCCCATGGGCTATCATTTTCTATCATCTTTGGGCACCGCCCGGAGGGGTCGGTGCGCAATTATGAATCATAAACAGGTAAGGGAGAAATGATATGGCTGTTAAGGGTTTTAACCCTTTTGAGATGGCTCAGAAGCAGTTCGACCGGGTGGCCG
Organism: uncultured Eubacteriales bacterium; assembly: GCA_964576265.1. Classification (GTDB taxonomy): domain Bacteria; phylum Acidobacteriota; class Aminicenantia; order Aminicenantales; family UBA8522; genus CAZNVB01. Next base: position 256 of record CAZNVB010000015.1, read on the forward strand.
ACCTCCTCGAGCTCGATCAGCCGACCAGGGATCTTTTGCGCCAGCCGATGAGGGAGTACCATTTCAGCATCCCGGTCCGCATGGACGACGGGAGCGTGCGCGTCTTCCGCGGCTTCCGCTGTCAGCACAACGACGCTCGCGGTCCGTGTAAGGGGGGGATTCGCTTTCATCCTCAGGAAACGATCGACACGGTCCGCGCCTTATCCATGTGGATGACCTGGAAATGCGCCGTCGTGGACATTCCTCTCGGCGGGGGCAAGGGCGGCGTCGTTTGTGATCCTCACGACCTGAGTCCAAGAGAGCAGGAACGGCTCTGCCGGGGCTGGGTCCGGGCGATTGCCCAGGATGTCGGTCCGCTCCGGGATGTCCCGGCGCCCGACGTCATGACCAATCCCCAGCACATGCTCTGGATGCTCGATGAATTTGAGGCGATCTACGGAGCCAAGTACCCCGGCTTCATCACCGGCAAGCCGGTGGGGATGGGCGGCTCTCTCGGAAGGACCGAAGCGACGGGATACGGGCTCGTCTTCACGCTCCGCGAGGCTCTCAAAGAAATGGGTATCCGGATCGAGGACACCGTCTCCGCCGTCCAGGGATTCGGAAATGTCGCTCAATATGCCGTTCAGCTGATCTCCAGGCTCGGCGGAAAAGTCATCTGTGTTTCCTGCTGGGACCAGGGCGACCGGACGTCCTACACTTACCGCAAAATAACCGGCATCAACCTGGAAGAGCTTCTGGCGATCACCGACCGGTTCGGCGGCATCGATAAGACCAAGGCAGAGGCGATGGAATATGAACGACTTCCGGGTGAGGCCTGGATCGAGCAGGATGTCGATATCCTCATCCCGGCGGCTCTCGAAAACCAGATCAACGCCGAATCCGTGACCAAGATCAAGCCCCGGGTCAAGGTGATCGCGGAGGGCGCCAACGGCCCCACCACCCCGGAGGCGGACGCCGTCATAAAGGATCGCGGCATTTTTGTCATCCCCGATTTCCTGGCCAACGCGGGCGGAGTCACCTGCAGCTATTTCGAGCAGGTTCAGGGCAACCAGAACTACTTCTGGCCCAAGGACGAGGTCCTGAGAAGGCTCGACGAGAAAATGACGTCCGCCTTCCTGTCGGTGAGCGAACTCGCCCGGTCAAAGAAGCTCTTCATGCGCGACGCCGCCTATGTCATCGCCGTCAGCCGGGTGGCCAGCGCCTGCAAGGACCGAGGCTGGGTTTAAAGATTCAAGAGCGAATAAGCTTCGGCGATTTTTTTTGAGGCTCGGCCGGCGACATCGTCGGGCCGAAGACAGAAGGATGGTCTGCGGTCATGAATGAGTTTCAGGGTTCGAAATCAGCGACGGCGCTGTTCTCGACGCTGCATGAGCGCGCCAAGGAACTGAGCTGCCTTTATAACGTTGAAGAAATCCTCAGCAACTTCAACCTCTGCCTGGATGAGGTCTTCCGCCGGATCATCAAGGCGATCCCACCGGGATGGCAGTTTCCCGAAATCTGCCAGGCCAAGATAACCTATGGCTCAGAAGTTTATGCCACGCCCGATTTCGAAGAAACTCCTTACGTCCAATGCGCCGATATCCGTGTCCAGGACACGGTGCTGGGCCGGATTTCGGTGTCCTATAAAAAGCCAACGCCTGAAGCGGACAGCGGCCCGTTTCTCAATGGGGAGGTCAAGCTGATCCAGACCATCGGCGAGCGTCTGGGCCATTTCATCCTCCATCAAAGGCTGCGGCAGATGTTCGAAGAGCTGAGTGAGGAACGAAGTCGAGTCAAAGAAGCCAAAGAAAGCTGGCGAATCGCTCTGGATCTCCTCCGCAACACTGACCAGAATCTGTTCCTTCGCATTTCCCGAAAGATGCTCAACTATCTGGGCTGGCGCGGGGTCACGGAAGCGAGGGACCTGATTCAACGGCATGGAGAGGGCCGGGAGGAGGGGCTATTCGGGGAGGCCAATTGGCCGCAGAGTAAGGAATCCCTTGACCGATTATTCCAGCTGAGCGAGGAGGCTTTCAAGATCGCTTCGGTCAAACTGACCAATGAAGAAATCCTGAGTCGGATCCAGAAATGGATCAACGAAGATCGGTCCGGATCGGCCGTGAAAACGCTGGAGAATGCCTATGCCTCCCTCAGCGATGTCCTGAACACCATGCGCCGCTACAAAAACCTCATGCCGGAAGGGCTGGAGCTTTCGAGATCCAGGGCCGACAGCGTCCGTGTCGCTCTGATTCGCCGATTTTTCACCGAGCAACTCGAATATATCAACATTGCCAAAAAATATGTGGACCTCGAGGACTTCTTCGATTTGAGCGAGCGGATTGTTTTTCTTCCCGACAGCCACGGAAAATTGGGCGGGAAAAGCGCCGGGCTTTTCATCGCCAGCCGGATTCTCAAGAAGGCCGCCCGGAGGGTCAAGGCTATCGGCAACGTCATTAAACCCAAGACCTGGTACGTCACGTCAGACGCCCTCATGGCTTTTGTCAAGTACAACAACCTGGAGGAAGTCATCGAGCAAAAATACAAGGACCTAACCGAAATCCGTCAAGAGTATCCCCATCTCATCCAGGTTTTTAAGAATTCCACTTTCCCTCCGGATCTTGTCAAGGGACTGTCCGTGGCCCTGGATGACTTCGGCGACGTTCCTCT
>CAZNVB010000016.1:0-9217 GCA_964576265.1 uncultured Eubacteriales bacterium
ATACCAGGCCGGTGAAACAGCCCGCTCATCTTTGAGGATGATGGGAAGCTGTTTCAGGATTTTCTTGGCGTTTCCGAAAAGAACGGCGAAAACAAGATACCTTTCCCAGAGTTTATAGGCCTCGGGGGGGACATCTTGAAAAGTCGAGAAGTCATCGAGGAAGTGGTCCAGTCTTCTCCAGAGCTCGTTTTCCCTCGCCCAAGCCGAAGTTCTTCTCTTGATCTTGGGAATCAAAATCAAACCGAGAATGAACAACAGCGGGTTCAGAGTTAAAACAGAAAGCGGAATGGTCACGGCGAGAAAAAGATTCCGGGCTTTCAAGCTCGCCGGCTCGATAAACTGAAGCCCCTTCGCTTCAGCCGAGACGGCTTTTGACCATTTCTGATACCAGGTCTGGAATTTAGCCGGATGATCCTTGAGGAATTTTTTCAGCTTCTCCAGCTCGAGCTCTGTGCCAACCTCAAAACGACCTCCGACGACCGTGCCGAAGATAAAGTCGAGAATTTCCTTTTCGTAAGCGAGGAGATCGGGGTTCTTTTGGGGATTCTTCTTCAATTTCATGACACTTTGGGAGATGATTTTGTTTCCGAGGAGGCCTCTTTTTTCTCTTGTCCGGTCGTCGAATTCGATGAATCCCCTCCGGGCCAGATCGAAGAGAGTGGCGGTGAAGGAGCGAGGCGTCACCGAGCTTCCTTCTCGCATCAGGATCTCCACAAAAGCAGGCTGAAGGTCGGACGGAGGCTCCCTGGAATAATCGGGAAGGTCGTCGAATCGGTAATCGCGGCCGATTTTATTCCATACTCTCAAGTAAACAACAAGCCAGAGAAGGGTCCCGAGGACAAGCCAGATCGCCCATCCGGAGAGAATGGTGAAGAGGAGTTTTCGGTTTCTCTCGCTTCTGGCTCTCTCCGCTTCAGCGCGGCGGATCGTCTCCTCGACAAACGCTTTTTCTTCCCGGCGGATAGATTCTCGCGTGTGACGTGAGGAAGAAACGCCGGTCACCATTCCGGCCGGCCAGATCATCCGGATCTCGAGAGCCTGTCCGGGCGGAAGGTTCGTGGCCGTAAATCGGGCTGTGGCGAGATCAACGATTTCCGCCCAGCCCGAAAGAGGTCCGTGGCCATACACCAGGATGTCGTCTTTTTTCTCTACTTGCGCAGGAAGCTTGACGAGGACTTCGGCTCGAGACGTCGGCCGATCCCACCCGTCTCCAATGGCCTGCCAGTAGAGCTCGGAGATCTCCGGGTAGCTGATGATTCCTCCCCGAACTCGATAGCGGATGTGAAAAGTCCGGCGTTCATTCTTCGCCCGGTAGAACCATTTCGCCTGAAATCTTGCGCTGGCGGTGACCAGCTCTGTCTTCAGCCGCATCCCATCTTCAGCCAGAATCTCGAAATCCTCGATCGAAATCTCGTAGTGATAGCCCTGACGGTTGATCTTCAAAGGCATCCAGAGCGAGGCCCAGGAAAATTGGCCTTGAAAATCGTAAGTCCGGAATTCGTCGACCAGAAAGGATCCGTCGGGCTCGATGGCGATCTCGATCTTGACTTGCGGAAAATAAAAATCTTTTTCTGTTGCGGCGGCCAAAAAAAGAACGCCGAGGACAGCTGCGCCTGCCGAAAGAAGCCGTCGCCGCCGCTTTTTCATCATCTGACAGGACCCATCCGTTTCCCTTTTTATCAGAGCGACCATCCGGGAAATGTCGCCGGTTTCAGACTTCCGAATCCAACGGCTTGACGGTCAGAGGATCGCGCTTCGCCTTCCAAGGCTTTTTGTTGGCCGGCGACTCTCCTTGAACCTGAACGAACCCTTCGATCGTCTGGCCGTTCACCCGGCCGTCAAAAATGAGCGTCTTTATTTTCCCTGCCTCCTCCAGCTCGATTTTGAACCCGATTTTATCTCCCGTAAGGGTAACGCCCTGTATCGGCAACTCCATTCCCCGGACTTTGACTTTGCCGGCCGGCCACTGGAAGTGCTGTTCCATCTCGAGTCGGTAAACGGTTTTTTGGCCCCCCTCCGTCTGGACCCATTCCCACGTCCCGGAGACATTGGCCGGAATGATCCAGAGATAGACGTTGTGAGAGGTATCGTTGACCATGACGATCGAGGAATCGTCCGGCTTCCATGTGTCCATTCCATAATTATGGGAGACGACCCGCGTCCCCGGCCTGAGTTGCTGAAGGAGGCGCGGACGGAGTCTTAGGTTGACGGAGGTGAGAAGATAGAGCGAAACGACGGTCGCTTCGTGAAAATCGGCCTCAAAAAGATCCTGTTCAATGAACTTGACCAGGTGGCCGACCTTGGCCTTGGCGGCGTTTTCTTTACTTTCCGCAATTCTCTCGGGGTCGATATCGATACCGACACCCCGGGTCCCGTAAAGCTGCGCGGCCGTGATGACGATCCGGCCGTCGCCGCAGCCGAGGTCATAGAGAAGATCGTCTTTGTCCACCCTGGCCATCCGCAGCATCTCGGCCACGACCTCTGGCTTGGAGGGGACGTAAGGCACATCGAGCGGCTTGTCCTGGAAGGCGGGAAATTCCTGGCCGAAAAGTCCGAGGCCGAAAAAAGAAAGCAGGAAAAAAAGTCCGGCCTTGCCGCTTAATTTCATTGGTTTTCCCTTCCTTTCGATCTCTTAATCTATCGGCGGATTTTTCATTCCCGGAAAAATAAGGACTGAATATAGAAAAAATCGCCTCCGGTGTCAACTCCGCTCTCCTTCTGGAGGAGCGTTGACTTCGCCTCAGGAATGCGCTAATTTTTGCCTTCCCGTGTCTCTGCCGCAGAATCAATGAAAAAGGAGGAAATCATGAACACAGCCCGCCCCATTTCCAGGCTCGCTACAGCCTTCCTTTTTTTGGCCGAATTTATATTCTCCATCGGTCAAGCTTCCCCCCAAGCTCTCGATCAGAGCTTGCTGAAGTCTTTCCGCTACCGGTCCATCGGTCCGACCAGGCAGAGCGGTCGGTTCGTCGATTTTGCCGTCCCATTGCAAGAACCGTACACATTTTACGCCGCCACCGGAAGCGGCGGTCTCTGGAAAACGAAGAACAATGGAATCAGCTTCGAACCGATCTTCGATCATGAAAACGTCTTTTCCATCGGCGCGATCGCCGTGGCTCCCTCCGATCCCAACGTTCTCTGGGTCGGCACGGGGGAAGCCAACAACTCCCGCAGCACCTACTGGGGCGACGGCGTTTATCGATCTCAGGACGCAGGAAAAACATGGTCGAATATGGGATTGAAGGATTCCCATCATATCGGGCGCATCGTCATTCACCCGACGAATCCGAACATCGTCTATGTCGCTGCCCTTGGACATCTCTATTCGGAAAACGAGGAGCGCGGACTCTATCAGACAGCGGACGGCGGGAAAACCTGGCGCAAATCGCTGGCCGTTGTCGCTCAGGGAAGGTCGATCGGCGTCGTCGATGTGGCCATGGACCCCGCTGATCCGAATGTCCTTTATGCGGCGAGCTATGATCGGCTGCGGCGTCCTTGGACGTACATGATCGGCGGGCCGGGAAGCGGCATTTTTAAAACGACTGATGGGGGCTCGACATGGAAAAAGCTCGGCGGCGGCCTGCCGACCGGCATCCTCGGCCGGATCGGGATCGCTGTCTATGCGAAAAACGGCAAGATCCTTTATGCCTCCATAGAAAACGCCAACAAGCCCGGAATGACGGAGGAAGAACGCTGGCAGGAAATCCTGGCCGGAAAATCGAGCCGGGGAATGATCGACGGCGAGGTTTACCGTTCGGACGACGCGGGTGAGACCTGGCGGAAAGTCAGTCCGGAGAAACAGAGCATCGGCGGAGCGCCAGGATATTATTACGGGCGAATCATCATCGACCCCAACGACCCGGACGTCGTTCATGTTCTGAGTGCTCGTTCCTGGGGAACAAGAGACGGCGGGAAAACCTGGCAATCTCGGCCGCTAAATTTCGGGGGCGACGACCACGCCTTATGGATTGACCCTAATGATTCAAACCATATGCTCCTCGGGTATGACCACGGCATGGGAGTGACCTACGACGGCGGCAAGAACTGGTTTCATCCCGACAACCTGCCCCTGGCTCAGTTCTACGCTATCGGGTTGGATCTTTCTTCTCCCTATCGAATTGCTGGCGGACTTCAGGACAACGGCTCGGTGCTCGGGCCGAGCACGAAGCGGGGCGGCGGCCCCATCCAGCTCGAGGACTGGGAGACTGTGGGCGGGGGCGACGGGATGTACAACGTCTTCGACCAGAAAACCAACCGCTATCTGTATAATGAATCGCAGTTCGGCCCGCTCCAGCGGATCGACCTCTTGACCGGAGAGCGCAAGAGCATTGCTTACCAGAATAAGCGCCGGGACCTGCGCTGGAACTGGTGTGCTCCAATCCTTGTTTCACCCCATGACAGCGACGTCATCTACCACGGGGCGAATCTTCTGGTGAAATCGAGCTACCGGGGTGAAGCCTGGGAAGAAATCAGCCCGGACCTGACGACCAACGACGCATCGAAACTCGCCACGGGCAAGGGCGGCGACGGGAATATCCAATACTGCACCATCACGACGATCGACGAATCGCCGCTTGAGCCGGGTGTCATCTGGGTCGGAACCGACGACGGAAATGTCTGGCTGACCAGGGACGGAGGAAAAAACTGGACAAAACTCAACGACCGAATCGCCGGCAACCCCGGTTATTGGGTCAGCCGAGTGGCGGCGTCGCCGAACAGGCCGGGAACGGCTTATGTTTCTTATACCGGCTACCGGGAGGATGATTTCCGGCCGTTTCTGTTTAAAACGGCCGACTACGGACAAACATGGTCCTCGATCGCGGCGACCTTGCCGAACGAACCCGTGAATGTCGTCCGCGAAGACTGGAAAAACCCGAATCTTCTTTTTGTCGGGACGGAGTTTGCCGTCTATGTTTCGATCGACGGCGGGACGAACTGGAGCCGGATGAAAGGCAACATGCCGACTCAGCCCGTCCACGACCTGCAGATCCATCCGCGGGAAAACGACCTCGTCGTGGCCACGCACGGCCGGGGCATTTTTATCACCGATATCACCCCCCTGCGTGAACTTTCCGCCTCGGTCCTGGCCAAAGATCTCCATTTATTTTCGATCGAGTCGAAGGTCCGATGGGTCGGCGGCCGAACTCCCCATTCCGCCTCGCTGAACTATGCCGGCCCGAGCGAGCCGAATGGAATCGTCATTTATTATTATCTCAGGTCCAAACTTAAGGAGCCGCTGAAATTGACGGTGTTCAAAGGGGAAATGGCGATCAACGAAATTGCGGCTGTCAATGAACCCGGCCTGCATAGCGTCCTCTGGAACATGACGATTCGGAGGGAGCGCAGCCCGGAGGAAAAGAAAGCCATCGAGGAGAGAATCCGGCAACGCGAGTTGGAGGGCTTCGATTTCCGCGCCGGGATGGATCCGAATTTTGAATCGCGTCCTGCTCCTGCCGGTGAATACCGGTTCGTCCTTCGGTCCGGCTCTCTCACCGCAAGTGCGATGGCTTCGATCCTGGAAGACCGCTCGTACGAGCGATGAGAAAATGAGGGCCGGATTTGAAACTGGAATTAAGGGCAAGACAATGAGGCCTCAAAGGTTCTTCGGCATCTTCAGCGGACTCTTATTTTTTGCGGCTGTCTTTTCTTTCGGTGACGAGGGCATTCGCAGCCCTAAGGAAGAGTTCGGGTTCGACATCGGGGCTGACTATGTCTTGGTGAATTATACCGGGCTGAAATCCTATTGGGAGAAGCTCGACCGGCAGTCCGACCGGCTCGCCTTGGTCGACATCGGAAAAACGGCCGAGGGCCGGACGATGATCATGGCGATCGTGACTTCTCCCGAGAATCAGCGCAAACTGAAGCGGTTCAAGGACATCTCCCGCAGGCTTGCCCTGGCCGAAGGTCTGACCGACGCCCAAGCTCAGGAGCTGGCCCGGGAAGGCCGGGCTGTGGTTCAAATCGACGGCGGGCTCCACGGCACCGAAGTCCTGGGAAGTCAGCAACTCATCGAGCTCGTCTATCGAATGCTAAAGCGGAATGATTCCGAAATAAAACGGATCCTCGACAACGTGATTCTTCTCGCCATCCCCTCGAACCCGGACGGAATGGAGCTGGTGGCCGATTGGTATATGAGGGAAAAAGATCCTCAAAAACGGAATCTCCGATGGCTGCCGAGGCTCTATCAGAAGTATATCGGCCACGATAACAACCGGGATTTCTACATGATCACTCAGCCCGAAACCGAGGCCATCTCCCGCGTCATGTACAGGGAATGGTTTCCCCAGATCGTTTACAACCATCATCAGACCGGCCCGGCGGGAACGGTTCTCTTCTGCTCTCCTTTCCGCGACCCTTTCAATTATGAATTCGACCCCCTCATTCCTCTGGGCATCGACCTCGTCGGCTCGGCGATGCACGGCCGGTTTGCCGCCGAGGGAAAGCCGGGAGCGACGATGCGCTCCGGAGCCGGTTATTCCACCTGGTGGAGCGGCGGCCTGCGGTCGACCTCCTATTTTCACAACATGATCGGAATCCTGACCGAGGCGATCGGCAATCCGACGCCTATCGAGATCCCTTTTCTACCGGACAAACAGCTGCCAAAAAACGACCTCCCCTATCCTGTGGCGCCGCAAAAGTGGCACTTCCGCCAGTCTATCGAGTATTCGATCACCGCCGACCTTGCCATCCTTGATCTTGCGGCCAAGATGAGGCAGGATTTTCTCCTCAATATCTACCGGATGGGGAGAAACTCGATCGACAAAGGCAGCCGGGACCACTGGACGATCACGCCGCGAAGGATTCGGGCCGTGGAAGAGGCCATAGAAAAGGACAAAGTGAAACCGGCCGGGCCCGGCCGGGGCTACCCGGTCAAATATTACGACTTCCTTCGTGACCCGGCGGCCCGCGACCCGCGCGGCTACATCATCCCGTCCGACCAGCCTGATTTTCCGACCGCGGCGAAATTCGTCAACGCGCTCCTGAAGAGCGGAATTGTCGTCCACCGGGCGACCCGGCCGTTCGAAGCGGCCGGAAAAAAATTTCCCGCCGGATCTTTTGTCGTCCAATGCGCCCAGGCGTTCCGGCCACATATTCGGGCGATGTTCGAGCCTCAGGACCATCCCCATGATGTTGTTTATGAGGGCGGCCCGCCGATCGCTCCCTATGACAGTGCCGGCTGGACGCTCGCCTTTCAGATGGGGATCGAATTTGAGCGAATTTTGGACGCTTTCGACGGCCCCTTCGAAAAGATCGAAGGCCCTGCTCCTCTGAGGCCGGGGACCCTGGAGGGTCCGGAGAATCCGGCCGTCTACCTGATCGATCACCGGATCAACGACGCCGCGATCGTGACGAATCGCCTCCTCAAACAGGGGTTCGAAGTCGGTTGGCTGAAGTTTCCCCTCCAGGTGGCCGGTAAGACGCTCCCCCCCGGAACGATCGCGGTTCCGGCAAATCCCGAGGCGACGGGAATTTTGAAAAGTGCGGCTTCAAGCCTCGGAATTAACGTCATCGGTGCCGACTCCCTTCCCCGCGGGGAAGCGCTCAGGCTGCGACCCGTGCGAATCGGGCTGTGGGATCAGTACGGTGGGTCGATGACATCGGGATGGACGCGCTGGCTGCTCGAGCAGTTCGAATTTCATTTTGCCGTGGTCTATCCTCCGGAGCTCGACGTCGGAAACCTCAAGTCGCGCTTTGATGTTCTTGTTTTTCCAGCGGGAGCCATTCCCCGGGCTGACCTTCGGGGACCGGAAGAGCCGCGATTTTTTTCTCCCCCCGACCCGAATGAAATTCCTGAAGAATACCGAGCCAGACTCGGTTCGGTCACCGCGGCCAAGACGCTTCCTCATCTCCGTCGCTTTCTCGAAGAAGGCGGAACGATTCTCGCCCTGGGAAGTTCGACGTCGCTTGCCTACCATCTGGGGCTTCCGATTGCCGATCCCCTGGTCGAGCGCTATCCTGACGGCAAAGAGATGCGCCTGCCGCGTGAAAAGTATTACATTCCCGGATCCATCCTTCAGGCTTTCGTCGACATCTCTTCGCCTCTCGGCTACGGGATGAACGAGCGGACGGATTTCTATTTCAACAACAGCCCCGTCTTTTTGCCTCATCCCGACGCTGCCGCCAAAGGAATTCGGCCGGTCGCCTGGTTCGACAGCCCCGAGCCCCTGCGCAGCGGCTGGGCTTGGGGGCAAGGGTATCTCCAGCGCACCGTTGCGGCCTTAGAAGCCAGTGTTGGAAAAGGGCGCCTGTTTCTGATCGGCCCGGAAATCCTTTTCCGCGGCCAGCCGCACGGGACATTCAAGATGTTCTTTAACGGGATTTTTCTGGGCACGGCGGAGGAGATTCCGAACCGGTAAGGCCGGACGAAAACCTCTGGTTCAATTTCCCTCGGGGAAGCCGATGCCGCTTTCCCGATCCCTCTTTATTTTTTGATCCCAGCAAGATCAAGGAGGAACGCGTAGATCATCGCCGTTTCCCGCTGACGCCGGAACCGGCCCGAGGCACCGCCGTGACCGGCTTCCATATTCGTATAAAGAAGAAGCGGATTCCGGTCCGTCTTCATCGCCCGGAGCTTGGCCACCCATTTGGCCGGCTCCCAGTACTGGACCTGGGAATCGTGAAGTCCGGTGGTCACGAGCAAAGCGGGATAATCCTTGGCTTCCACTTGGTCATAGGGCGAATAGGAGAGCATGTAGTTGTAGAATTCCTTGTTCTCGGGATTCCCCCATTCGTCGTATTCGTTCGCCGTCAGAGGGATGCTCGGGTCGAGCATCGTCGTCACGACGTCGACGAAGGGGACTTCGGCGATGATGCCTTTAAAAAGATCCGGTCTCATATTCAGGACGGCGCCCATGAGCAGCCCGCCGGCGCTGCCGCCCCGGGCGAAGAGCCTGGCCGGCGTCGTGTATCCCGCGGCGATCAGGTGCTCGGCGCAGGCGATAAAATCGGTGAAGGTATTTTTTTTCTTGAGGAGTTTCCCGTCTTCATACCATGCCCGGCCCATTTCTTGTCCTCCCCGGATATGGGCAATGGCGTAGACAAAGCCGCGGTCGAGGAGACTGAGGATGCTCGAATTGAACCGGGGATCGGTCGTCGCGCCGTAGGAGCCGTATCCATAGAGAAGAAGAGGATTCTGGCCGTTCTTTGGAAGGCCGACCCTGGAGACGAGAGAAATCGGAACCTTGACCCCATCCGCAGCGGTTGCATAGAGCCTCTC
>CAZNVB010000017.1:0-4813 GCA_964576265.1 uncultured Eubacteriales bacterium
CCCTCGTCCGGCTCGATGGAGGCCGATTCGCCACCTCGGACCTCAACGATCTTTATCGCCGGGTGATCAACCGGAATAATCGCCTGAAAAAACTCATCGAACTCAAAGCGCCGGAACTCATCATCCGCAACGAGAAAAGAATGCTTCAGGAGGCGGTGGACGCCCTCTTTGATAACGGAAAAAGAGGCCGAGTCCATCTTGGGGCGAACCGTCGGCCGCTCAAGTCGCTGAGCGAGGCACTGCGGGGAAAACAGGGGCGGTTCCGACAGAACCTCCTTGGCAAGAGGGTTGATTATTCCGGCCGTTCGGTCATCGTCGTCGGGCCGGAGCTCAAACTCAATCAATGCGGCCTGCCCAAAAAAATGGCCTTGGAACTGTTTAAGCCTTTTATATTTCATAAGTTGGAGAAAGAGGGGCTTGTTCCGAGCGTTAAGATCGCAAGGGAGTGGCACGAAGCGGAGCGGCCGGAAGTCTGGGATTATCTCGAGGAAGTCGTCCGCGAGCATCCGATCCTTCTCAACCGCGCGCCCACTCTTCACCGGCTTGGCATCCAGGCCTTTGAGCCGATTCTGATCGAAGGAAAGGCCATCCAGATTCATCCGCTGGTCTGCGCGGCCTTCAACGCCGATTTTGACGGCGATCAGATGGCGGTGCATATTCCTTTGTCCGTCGAAGCCCAAATCGAAGCTCAGACCTTGATGCTTTCCACCCAGAACATCCTTTCTCCGGCGCACGGCCGCCCGTTGACCATCCCGAGCCAGGACATGGTCCTGGGCTGTTATTATTTGACCTTGGAAAAAAAGGGCCTTAAAGGCGAGGGGCGGATTTTCGGCTCGGCGGAAGAAACCCTTCTGGCATTAGAAAACAAGGATGTCAGCCTCCAGGCGAGAATCAAGATGCGATACAGCGGACCGTTCATGAACCTGTCGACTTATTACGACGATCAGGCCGTGATGACCTGCCCGGTCAAAGAGGTCAAAAATGCTCTGATCGATACGACCCCGGGTCGGGTGATTTTCAATTCGATCCTTCCGCCGGGAATTCCCTTCATCAACGGGATGCTGAGGAAAAAAGGCCTGGAGAGTCTCGTAACCTACACTTATCTTAAGGTCGGCCTCGATCCGACCATCGAGATGCTCGACAAAATGAAAGAGACGGGATTTGTCCAGGCCACCCTGGCCGGCTTCTCCCTGGGGATCGATGATTTCGTTGTTCCCAAGGAAAAGACTGAGCTGGTGGAAAAAGCCCAGAAAGAAGTTCAAGAAGTCGAGCGGCAGTATCTGGATGGAACGATTTCCTCGGGCGAGCGGTTCAACCGCGTGGTCGAAATCTGGGGGACCGTCACCGACAAGGTCTCTAACGCGATGATCGCCGAAATGAAAAGAATTAGTTTCGAAGGGAATCAGCTCAATCCTCTTTTTATCATGGCCGATTCCGGGTCGCGGGGAAACAAACAGCAGATCCGCCAGCTCGCTGGGATGAGAGGCCTGATGTCCAAGCCTTCCGGCGAAATCCTGGAGACCCCGATCGTCTCCAACCTCCGGGAGGGCCTCAACGTCATGCAATACTTTATCTCCACCCACGGCGCCCGCAAAGGTCTGGCGGACACGGCTCTGAAAACGGCGAATTCCGGCTACCTGACGCGCAAGCTCGTGGATGTGGCTCAGGAAGTCATCGTCGATGAGCATGACTGCGGCACGCTCAAGGGAGTCAATATCACAGCCATTGTGGAGAACGGCGAAATCATCGAGCCGTTCTTTGACCGGATTGTCGGACGAATGGCTCTGGAGAAGGTCGTCAACCCGGATACGAATGAAGTCATTGTCGAACCCAATCAGGAGATCACCGAGGCCATCGCTCAACAGTTCCAGAATCTCGGAATCGAGAAGGTCAAGATTCGCTCCGTCCTAACCTGCGAAGCCAAGCGCGGCGTCTGCCAGCTATGCTATGGGCGGAACCTGTCGACCGGCTCGCTGGTTGAGCTTGGGGAAGCGGTCGGGATCATCGCCGCCCAGTCGATCGGTGAACCGGGAACCCAGCTGACCATGAGGACTTTCCATGTCGGCGGAATCGCCATGCGCGGCGAAGAACGGTCGAAACTCGAAGCCAAGAACGACGGCCTGATCAAGTTCAACAACTTGAAGGGGGTTTTGAACAAAGAGGGCGTTCTTGTCGTCGTCAACCGGAACGCGAATATCGCCGTCCTCGATCACCGCGGCCGGGAAATCGAGCATTATCAGGTTCCTTACGGGGCCAGCGTTTTTGTCAAAGACGGCGAGTCCGTCAAAGCCCGGCAGGCCTTTGCCGAATGGGATCCCTTCAATATGTTTATTTTGACGGAGGATTCCGGGATTGCCGAGCTCCATGATGTCGAGCTCAATGTGACGATGGAAGAAGTCCAGGACGAGTTCACGGGACTCATTACTCAAGTCGTGATCGAGCCCAAAGACGAGAAGATGCAGCCCCGGATCGAGATCGTTCATCCGACGAAAAAGGACAAAAACGGAAAACGGTTGCTCTTGCGGCGACACTATCTTCCTTCGGGCGCCCACCTCGAAATCAAGGATGGAGACGAGGTATCGGCCGGCGATGTTCTGGCCAAAATCCCGCGCGAAGTTGCCAGGACCAAGGACATCACCGGCGGGCTGCCGAGGGCGGAAGAGCTGTTTGAGGCCCGCCGGCCGAAAAACCCGGCGATCATCTCCGAAATCGACGGCGTCGTGCAGTTCGGCGGCCTGGTTCGAGGCTATAGAAAGCTCACCGTGACCAGCGACAAGGGGAGAGAAAAAGAATATCTGATCCCCAAGGGCGCCCACCTCAGCGTCGGAGAAGGGGAACGCGTCCGGGCCGGCACACCCTTGATGGAAGGTCCGGTCAACCCTCATGATATCCTCCGCGTCCTCGGGGAAAAGGAACTGGCGGAGTATCTGGTGCGCGAAGTCCAGTCGGTTTACCGTCTTCAGGGCGTGACGATTAACGACAAGCATATCGAGATCATCATCCGGCAGATGTTGCGGTGGGTCAAGGTGGAAGAAGTCGGCGACACGGAGTTCCTGGTCGAAGAACAGGTGGACAAATTTGTTTTCCAGGATGAGAACGAACGGGTGATCAGGAAAGGCGGCAAGCCGGCCAAGGCGAGACCCCTCCTTCTTGGGATCACGAAAAGCGCCCTGAGCACAGACAGTTTCATCGCCGCCGCTTCCTTTCAGGAGACGACGCGGGTTCTGACGGAAGCGAGCCTCTATGGAAAGGTGGATTATCTGAGGCGGCTGAAAGAGAATATCATCATGGGCCGGCTGATTCCGGCCGGAACGGGCTACAGGCATTATCGCGATGTCGAATTGAAGGAGACCGCCGGCGAGATAGAGGCGCCCAGAATTCCAGCTCCCGCTCGGGACGAACAGCCCAGCTAAGCACCTCAAAATTCTTGACATAAGGCGCATTTTCTGCTATTATCGCGCCATTCGTTCCGAGATTATTTCTTCTGGGATGAAGCCATATTTGGAATTGAAGGAGTTGATTTTTTGCCAACTTTTAATCAATTAGTGAGAAAAGGCAGGAGGCAGAAGCATTACAAGAGCAAGTCTCCGGCTCTCGGAAACTGCCCTCAGAAAAGAGGAGTCTGCACCCGCGTTTTCACGACTACGCCGAAGAAGCCGAACTCAGCTTTGCGCAAGGTCGCGCGGGTCCGGCTGACCAACAATATCGAGGTTACGGGCTATATTCCGGGCATCGGCCATAACCTTCAGGAGCATTCCATTGTTCTGATCAGGGGAGGCAGGGTCAAAGATCTTCCCGGAGTGCGCTATCACATCATTCGCGGCACCCTGGATGCGGAAGGCGTCCAGAACCGGTTCAAGGGGCGGTCTCGCTACGGAGCCAAGAAACCCAAAGAGAAGAGGGTCGCGAGCTGATTAAGGAGGAATCGAGGTGCCGAGAAGAGGAATCGTCAAGAAGAGAAAGGTTCAGCCCGATCCTTTTTATAACAGCACCCTGGTTTCGAAGTTCGTCAACCTGGCGCTGAAAAGGGGCAAAAAGACAACCGCCGAGCGGATTGTTTACGGCGCTATGGAAATCGTCAAGCAGAAAACGAAAGAAGATGCCCTCAAAGCCCTGGAAAAGGCCATTGAGAATGTTCGCCCCCTTCTGGAAACGAAATCCCGCCGGGTCGGCGGAGCGACCTATCAGGTCCCGGTCGAGGTCAGCCCGGAACGCTCTCAATCCGTAGCTGTCCGCTGGCTCCTGAGTTACGCCCGGGAACGCGGCGGCAAGAGCATGCAGGAAAAGCTCGCCGCCGAGATCATCGACGCGATGAACAACCGCGGCGGAGCGATCAAAAAAAGGGAAGATACGCACAAAATGGCGGAAGCCAACCGAGCTTTCGCTCATTATAGATGGTAGTCTCCATTACGAACACGAATTTGGTCCAAAGATTTATGGAGCGAAGAGCTTATGCGGTCGCACCCGATCGAAAGAGTCAGAAACATCGGTATCATGGCTCACATCGATGCGGGAAAGACGACCACGACCGAACGTATCCTGTTTTATACGGGCATTACGTACAAGATGGGAGAGGTCGATGAGGGTACGGCGGTCATGGACTGGATGGTCCAAGAGCAGGAACGCGGCATAACAATCACTTCGGCCGCAACGACCTGTTCCTGGAAGGACCATCGGATCAATATCATCGACACTCCCGGACATGTCGACTTCACCGCCGAGGTCGAGAGATCCTTAAGAGTTCTCGACGGGGCGATCATCATCCTCTGCGGAGTCGGTGGCGTTGAGCCCCAGACAGAGACTGTCTGGAGAC
>CAZNVB010000018.1:0-21284 GCA_964576265.1 uncultured Eubacteriales bacterium
GCCACCGGGTTTCTCCTCGGCATCCTGTTCGCTCCGGCAAGCGGCAGGGAGACCCGGCAAAAAATCAAGGAGCAGGCGGAGAAGACCGGAGAAAGGGCCAAAGAGAGCTACGAGAAAATCACCCGGGAAGCGGAGAAGGGCATCCAGGTCGTCAAGGAAAGAGCTCAGGAAGGGATCGAGGCGATCAAGGATTTCATCGAGAAGAAGAAGGAAGAGTTCGCCAAAAAACCGCCCCAGGGCTATGAGGAAAAAGAGGCCAAGTAGTCCAGGCCGTCCGGGAAGAAAAGCCAGATTCGAGACCTCATCGGAGATCGAGGTCAAGGCGGTTTACGGTCCTTCTGACCTCGCCGATTTTGTTCCTCAAAGAGACCTCGGCGTCCCCGGTTCCTATCCTTTCACCCGGGGAATCTACCCCGAAATGTACCGCAGCCGTCTCTGGACCATGCGCCAGTATGCGGGGTTCGGAACGGCTGAAGAGACGAACCGGAGGTTCCGCTTTCTTCTCAGCCAGGGGCAGACCGGCCTGAGCGTCGCCTTCGACCTCCCCACTCAGATCGGCCTCGACTCGGACCATCCCCAGGCGAGGGGAGAGGTTGGAAAAGTCGGCGTGGCCATCGACTCGATTCATGATATGGAGACCTTATTCCGGGGAATCCGTCTGGATGAAATCAGCGTTTCGATGACCATCAACGCCACCGCCGCGCCCATCCTCGCGATGTATCTCGCCGTGGCGAAAAAGAGGCGCATTCCCTGGGATCGCCTTTCAGGGACGATTCAGAACGACATTCTCAAAGAATATATCGCCCGCGGAACCTATATCTATCCTCCCCGGCCTTCGCTCAGAATCATCGCCGATATCCTGACCTTCTGCGGGCAGCATGTCCCCCGCTGGAACACGATGAGCATCAGCGGCTACCATATCCGCGAGGCCGGAGCCACGGCGGCCCAGGAGCTCGCCTTTACGCTCGCCGACGCCGTCGCCTACGTCGAAGCCGGCCTCAACGCCGGCCTCAACATCGACGCCTTCGCCCCCCGTCTTTCCTTTTTTCTCGGGTCGCACAACAATTTTTTCGAGGAGATCGCCAAGTTCCGGGCGGCCCGGCGCATTTGGGCCAAGCTGATGAAAACCCGGTTCAAGGCCAAGAACCCGCTCTCCTGGGCCTTTCGGTTTCATACTCAGACGAGCGGCGTCACGCTCTCTGCCCGGGAGCCCGAGAACAACGTCGTCAGGGTCGCCCTCCAGGCCCTGGCGGCCGTCCTCGGCGGGACCCAGTCCCTTCATACGAACTCGCGGGACGAAGCTCTCGCCCTGCCGAGCGAGGAAGCGGTCCGGATCGCCCTCCGAACTCAGCAGATCATCGCCCACGAAAGCGGCGTGGCCGACACGGTCGATCCGCTCGGCGGGTCGTATTTTATCGAAGCTCTGACCAGCGCCGTCGAGGAAAAAGTCTGGGACTATCTGAAAAAGATCGAAGACATGGGCGGGATGCTGAAGGCGATCGAGACCGGCTTCATCCAGCGGGAGATCCAGGAGAGTGCTTATAGGGATCAGAAACGCATCGAGTCCAGAGAGCGGATCGTCGTCGGCCAGAATGAGTACGTCTCGGAAAGGAAGCCGCCCCGTTTTCGCCTTTACGCCGCGCCGGCCAAGGATGAAAAAGAGCAGATTGCCCGGCTGAGACGTCTCCGGAAATCGAGGTCTTTCCCGAGAGCGGCAAAGGCGTTGACCGCGCTTGAAGCCGCCGCCCGTTCGGGAGAGAATCTCCTTCCCTCCCTGATCTTAGCGGCCGAGGCGGAGGCGACTCTGGGCGAAATTTCCGACATCTTGAGGAATGTCTTCGGGACATACCGGGAATCGGCTGCCGCCTGACATGCTGTTTCCCTTCCTTTTCCTGGCGGTCTCCCTTGCGGCCGGCATTCTCTTCTCCTCTCTTCTTTCCTTTTCCGCGGCGGTCGGATTCGCGGGACTGGCCGTCTTTCTGATCGCCGGCTGGACAGGCTATTTCCTGAAGAAAAACCGGGCCTGTTTCGTTTTCCTACTTCTTGCCGCCGCGTTCCTCGGGATGGGGGTATTCTCCCACGCCGACGGAGCGTACGAAGCCAACCGCCTGCGCCGGTTCGACTACAACGGCTATGCCGATTTTACCGGCCGGTTGACGAAGACGGCCTTCTTCGATGTCGGCCGCACCGTCCTCCAGATCAAGGTCGAGAGCGTGCGCTTTCTCGGCCGGGAGGAAAAGCTGGTCGGGACTCTTCGTGTCACCGTCCATCACCCCGACCGCTACCCGTCCCCTCTCAAGCTCCGCGCCGGCGACCGGGTCACGGTCTCCGCTCAGGTCCTCCCGGAGCGCGATTTCCGAAACTTCGGCGAGCCGCGTCGGGTCGGCCGGCGGAAGATTTCGGGCGTTCACAATCACGCCGTGAGCAAGAGCCCCCTTCTTGTCGAAATCGAAAAAAGAGGGGACGGATTCTCGCTCCGGCGGTTGATTTCCGGTTTTCGCCTCCGGCTTCTCGGCGCCGTCGAAGAGCATTTCTCTTCCCCCGACGGCTCGCGGCTCTCGCGCGAAGGCGCCGTGCTCGAAGCCATGCTCCTCGGCGAGCGCGGCCGGATGGACGACGAGACGGTCGGGCGGCTTCAAAAATCCGGCCTGTTCCACCTCATCGCCATCTCCGGAGCCCACATCGCCATCATTTCCTTCCTGCTTTATTCGCTGCTCCGTTTTCTGCGTCTGCCCCGCCGGGCCATCGACCTTTCGCTCATTGTCCTGCTGATTTTCTATGCCGTTCTCGTCGAGGGCCGGGCTTCGGTCTTCCGGGCGGCCATCATGACGATCGTCTATCTTGTCGGAAGGCTTTTCTGGAGGAAAGCCAACCTCTTGAATTCCGTGAGCCTTAGCGCTTTCATTCTTCTCCTCTTGAACCCGTTCTCCCTTTTCGACATCGGGTTCGAGCTGACGTTCGCCGCGACCCTGGCCATCATTGTCTTCTACCCGAGAATCGTCCGATTTCTTCCCCGGCTTCCGGGAAGAATCCACGAGCTCTTTTCCCTTTCCCTTTCGGCTCAGCTGGGCGTCCTTCCCTTGATTGCGCGCACTTTCCATCGGGTCGCTTTTTCATCTCTTCTCCTCAACATCCCGGCCGTTCCGCTGGTCGGGGTGATCATGGCCGGCGGGTTTCTTTTTTTCGCTGCGGCGCTCCTCAGCTCCTCTCTGGCCCAATTTCTCGCCCTGGGACTCAAGCTCCTCGTCCGCGTTTTCGTCTGGATCGCCGGCTGGCTCGATTTCCTGCCCGGCTTTTCCTACCGGCTTCCGGCGCCTCATCCGGCGACGGTCATCGGCTATTTCGCTTTCCTTTTGATTCTGGCCGTCCGACCGCGATTCCTCTGGCAGAGACTTTCCGCTCTCGGTTTCTTGGCCGTTTTTCTCGTCCTCATCGCGACCTATCCTTTTCCGGCCTCATATTCCCCCTCGCTTAAGGTCACGGTTCTCGATGTCGGCCAGGGGGATTCCGTCCTTGTCGAGTTCCCCGGGAGAAAGAAGATGCTCGTCGACGGCGGGGGAACGCCCGACCGGAATTTCGATATCGGAGAGTCTGTCGTCTCGCCCTTTCTCTTGCGGAAAGGAATAAAAAAAATCGACTATCTCGTCCTGACCCATGCCCATCCCGACCATATGAACGGCCTCCTCAGCGTAGCGAAAAATTTCAAGCTGGGCGAATTCTGGGAGGCCTTCAGCCCGCCGTCGGGCGGAGCGTACGACGAGCTCAAGGCTGCCCTTTCTCGCTCCGTCGCCGCGCGAAGGGTGTTTGAGGGTTTCGTCCTCCGCGAAAGCGGTGTCGATATCGAGGTCCTCCATCCGCCGAGAACGGAACCCCTCGTGCGTCCGATCTCAAACGAAGATTCCCTCGTCCTGCGGCTCGCCGCCGGCGCCGCCTCTTTTCTTCTCGCTGCCGATATCGGGATCGAGACCGAAGCCGAGATCGTCGGCCGGGGCCGCGACATCCGGTCTCTCCTGCTGAAATCGCCGCATCACGGAAGCCGCACGTCGAGCTCGGCAGAGTTCCTGGCCGCGGTCCGGCCGCAGGCGGTTGTCGTCACAGCCGGAAGGGGCAACCCGTACGGAGTCCCCCATCCCGACGTCCTCGAGAGATACAGAAGCCTGGGCGCCGAAGTTTACCGCACGGATGAGGCCGGCGCCGTTGAGGTCGAAGCGGCCGGGGACGCGCTCCGCATCCGCTCGGCCGCAGCCACCGGCCGCCCAGCGGGGCTCTATAACGAAAACTGTGGCCACGACAAGAAGGAGGAGAGTCCGATCAACCGCCGACGGCCTCGCTCCCGATCGGGTTTTTGACGCCGTTGTCTCAACGCTCTTCTCGGCGCTGCGGAACTGCGCCCGTTCAATCTGCTTCCCAACCGCTGTCTCGTGGGTTCGTTCCTCCTGCCTCCGGTTCCTCTCGTTCTCAGACAGTCCTCGCGCCCGCCGGAGCGGGTTCCCTTGAAGAGCGTCTCGCCAAGGCTAAACCCTCAACGGTCGCTGCGGCCGCCGTCGGCTGATTCGCTACCGGCCTTTGATCTCCGCCACACTTTTCGTAGCAGAGCCGCGAGCCGGTTGACAGGGACGGGGCCGAGGGGCTAACATACAATTAAGATGAGAGCCAAACGCATCGCAGCCGTGTTCCTTCTGTCGTTTTTTATCGCCTCGCCAGGTTTTTCCCAGAGCCTGGCCGAGATCGCCAAACAGGAACGCGAGAGGCGCGAAGCTCTAAAAGGAAAAAGGGCCGTGGTGGTGACGAATGCCGATCTGGCCAGGATGAAGAAAAAGCCCGCCCTCGAAGTTCCGGCCGCCGAAGAGCGGCCGGCGGAGGCAGGCGGCGCGGAGACTCCGGGACCCGCGCCGGCGGCCCAGCCCGCGGCTGAAACCGCCGAGCCGGGGCAAGGGCTCGCCGCCGAGGAGCCTGAATCCGCGTCGTCCCAGGAGATGCTGCGCGAGCTCCAGTCCCGCTGGGAAAAAGCCAAGGAATACGTCGAGCTTTTGACGCTGAAAATGGGGGCGCTCTGGCAGGAGTACTACGGCCTGGAGAACAGCACGGCCAAGGAAGCGATCCAGCAGTCCATCAGCGAGACGTTCCTCAAGCTCGAGAAAGCTCAGGAGGACGAAATCCTGGCCCGGCGGGAGCTCGAGCGGTTCCTCGGCCGGCAGAAAAAGGAAACAACCCCTCCCCTCTGGATCCGGTGATCCAGGCCCGCTTATCCCGTCAGCGGAAATAGATAAAAGACACCTGGATTCCGAGTTCTCTCTCGTCCTTCGACTGCGGGTACAGTCTGGCCGGAATGAATGTCTGGTCGCACGTGGCGATGAAGATGAAGGAATCTTTCTCGCCCAGCATTTCCTTCTTGATGTTGTAGCTTTTCTCGAAGGTGCTCTCGGCGGGGACAAACTCGTCGACGATGAGGTCGTTGATCTTGAAGATGACCTTCTGGTTGGGCAGCGCGTCCTTGTTCACTCCGCCCCTGACGACAAGAAGGGCGTCGCGGTGCGGGTTGTCGATGAGGCAGCGCCCTTCCGGCCCCGACCAGCGCCACTGCTTGAGGGGAGCGGCCGGGTCGATTTCAAGGTCGTACCAGCCGCCTTCATAGGAAATTTCAGGCGCGTCCGGGGGCGGCGGCAAAACCCGGAGTTTCTGGGTGAGGATCTCGAGCTTGGATTGGCCCGTCCGGTCGAACGGGTTGTAGAGCCCGACTACCATCCTCAGTGCTTCTTCTCCCTTGAATTTCGGGTCGAACTCGTCGATGAAGGACGGAATGTAAATCCGGCGCTCGTATTTGTACTCCTGACCCGGTTCCCAGCGGGATGTCGGCAGGGGAGGGACGTGGTCGTCCTGAAAAAGGAGGTTGCTGCCGTGCCAGAAATGGACGAATACGGTGTAGTCTTTTCCCAGCTTGACGAAGTCGCTCTGCGTCTTCCATTTGTACTGGACATCGGTCATGAGATTGTCGGTTAAGGTCTTTTCGGCGAACCCGACATCGAGCCCGATCCCTTTGACCTGGACCTTTTTCTGGCACGCCAAAGCGCCGAAGATAAGAGCGGCTGAGATCCATATCAACAGTCCGGTTCGTCGTCTCATTCCGATCCTCCTCACGGAAAAATCCCGCTCATTATAAAAGAAACCTTTCCGGGTTGCAACGGCGGCGGGTGTTGATGTATATTCCGGGCAGGATGAGGCTCCTCCTTGTGGCGTTTTCCCCCTTCTCCAGAATCGCCTCCCGGGTCAAAAACCGACTCTATGAGCAGGGCTTCCGGAAGCCCGAGCGGGCCCCTCTTCCCGTCATCAGCGTGGGAAACATTGTCTTCGGAGGAAGCGGCAAGACCCCCCTGGCCATGGAGATTTTGAAGAGGCTGATCGAGCGGGGCCGGAAACCTGCGCTGGTCTCCCGCGGCTATCGAGGGGGATGGGAAGCGAAGGGCGGAGTCCTTTCCGACGGCAAGAGGCTTCTCGGCGGCTGGCGGGAAGGCGGGGATGAACCCTATCTCGTCGCCCGTACCGTGCCCGAGGCGGGCGTGTTCGTCGGCCGGGACCGGCTCGCTTCCTGCCGGAAGGCGGCCGAGCTCGGTTTCGATGTCGTCGTCCTCGACGACGGCTTCCAGCACCGGCGGCTGGCCCGGGATTTCGATATCGTCCTCTTTTTGCCCGAGGAAAAAAGCGCTCTCCGAGAACCCATCTCTTCCCTGAAGAGGGCGGATGTCGTCCTCATCGAGGCCGGCTCGCGCCGCCTGGAGAAGGCGAAGGAAACGGTGCGGCGGCTGGGCCGCGAGCCGATGATGTATTCGGTCGCCGCCCGCGGCCTTTTCGACCTCGCCGGCACGATGGAGGTGAGCCCGCAGGAGCTCGCGGGCCGGAGGACGATCGCCTTCTGCGGCATCGCCCGGCCCGAGCGATTCCGCCGCGAGCTCCGGCGCCTGGGAATCGAACCGGTCTCCTTCCTGACGTTTCCCGACCATCATTCCTATCCCCGGCGGTCGCTCGAGAAAATCGTCCGGGCCGGAAAGGAGACAGGAGCGGAGGCGGCCGTAACGACGGAAAAAGACGCCGTCAAGCTTGGCGGCGCCGCCGCGGCGCCGCCGCTCGGTTCGCTTCCCGTCTACGTCTTCCGCATCGGTCTCGCTCTCGAAGCAGCGTTCGAAGAAAGGCTCAATTCTCTACTATGCCGATAAAATCGATCGGATTGATAGATTTAACGGCGGCCGCCCTCTTCCGGACGCTCGCCGCCCTCTTCCGGCTTCTGCCTCGGAGAGTCTGTCTTGCCGTCGGGGCCGCTCTGGGCGAGATTTTTTATCTCGCCGACGGGCGGCATCGCCGCTTGGCCCGGGCCAACCTGGAGAAAGCCTTTGGAGCCCTCCTGCCCGAGGAGCGGCGCCGCTGCCTGGCCCGGACCTCCTTCCGGCATTTCGGCCGGATGCTGGCCGACGACCTGAAATGGGCTTCTCTCGGCGACGGCCGGCGGCGGGAACTTTTGTGTGTCGAGGGAGAGGAGCACATCCGCCGGTCGCTCGAGGCGGGCCGGGGAGTCCTCCTTTTTTCCGCCCACCTGGGAAACTGGGAAATCGCCTCGGAGGCCGTTTCGAGGCTCGGCGAGCTTCATGTCGTCGCCCGACCTCTGGATAACCGGATCTTTGAGCGGGAGCTCATCCGCTTCCGGCGCCGCCTCGGGGCGCAGGTGATCTCCAAATTCCAGGCAGCCGGTCCGATCCTCCGCGCTCTGCGGAGAAACGGGCTCGTCGCCATCTTGATCGATCAAAACGTGCTCCGCAGCCAGGCCGTGTTCGTCGATTTCTTCGGCCTTCCCGCCGCGACGACTCCGGCCCTGGCGGCTTTTCATCTCCGGACCGGAGCTCCGCTCGTTCCGGTCTTCTGTCTCGGCCGCCCGGACCTTTCGTACCGGGTGAAGATCGGGCCTCCGCTCGACATCGCGCCCTCCGGTGATTACGAGAGGGACGTGTTGCAAATCACTTCCCTTTGCACTAAGATGATCGAGGCGGAGATCCGAGAAAACCCGGACCAATGGCTCTGGTTCCACGACCGCTGGAAGTCGCGGCCGGAAGGCGAATCCGTCCTTCGGCCGGCGGCGGAAAAAAATCACGGCCCGTAAGGAAATATCGATGAGAGAGAAGCGCGCCTTCGACGAGCTCCGGCCGGTCCGGATTCAGACCGACTACCTGGATTACGCCGACGGCTCCGCCTACATCGAAATGGGAAAGACCCGGGTCCTGGCAGCGGCCACGATCGAGGACAAAGTCCCGCTTTTCCTCAAGGGCACCGGAACAGGATGGGTGACGGCCGAATACGGCATGCTTCCCCGCTCGACCGAAACGCGGAGCGTCCGGGAGAGAGGCCAGGGCAAGATTTCCGGCCGGACGCAGGAAATCCAGCGCCTTATCGGCAGGTCGCTCCGGGCCGTCACCGACCTTCCCGGGCTGGGGGAGAGGACGGTGATCATCGACTGCGACGTCATCCAGGCCGACGGCGGCACGCGGACGGCTTCGATCACGGCCGGCTGCGTCGCCCTCGCCCTGGCGCTGAAAAAGCTCCTCGATGAGAAGGCGATCGACCGCATGCCGCTGCGGCACCTGGCCAGCGGCGTGAGCGTCGGCATCGTCGAAAATACGATCCTGCTCGACCTCGATTACGCCGAGGATTCCCGGGCCGACCTGGACATGAATGTCGTCGAGACCGACGGCGGCCAGCTGATCGAAATCCAGGCGACGGCCGAGAAAGAGCCGTTCTCGCGCAAGGAGCTCGGCGACCTCCTCCGCCTCGCCGACAAGGGAATCCGAGAGCTCGTCCAGGCGCAGAAATCGGTCCTCAAAAAAAAGAGCCTTCTGTTCATGGCCTACGGCCGTTGAGGAGACGGAGATGAAGCGAATCTTAGTCACCGGCGGAGCGGGATTCCTGGGCAGTCACCTCTGCGAACGCCTGCTCGAACAGGGAAACGACGTCGTCTGCATCGACAATTTCTTCTCCGGCAGCAAGGACAACATCCGTCATCTCCTCGACCATCCCTATTTCGAGCTCATTCGCCACGATGTCATCCATCCTCTGTTCGTCGAGGTCGACCAGATCTATCATCTCGCCTGCCCCGCCTCGCCCATCCACTACCAGGAAAACCCGATCAAGACCGTCAAGACGAACGTCATGGGGACGATCAACATGCTCGGCCTGGCCAAAAGAATCAAGGCTCGAATTCTTCTCGCTTCTTCCTCGGAAGTCTATGGCGACGCCAGGGTCCATCCCCAGAAGGAGACCTACTGGGGAAACGTCAACCCGATCGGACCGCGGAGCTGCTACGACGAGGGGAAGCGCGTGGCCGAAACGCTGATGATGGACTATTCGCGGCAGAACAAAGTCGATATCCGGATCGCCAGGATTTTCAACACCTACGGTCCGCGCATGGCCGCAGACGACGGCCGCGTGGTCAGCAATTTTATCGTTCAGGCCCTCCGCGGCGAGGGCCTCACCGTCTACGGCGACGGCCGGCAGACGCGCTCGTTTTGCTATGTCTCCGACCTGATCGCCGGCCTCGTCCTTCTGATGAACAAGGAAGGTTTCGAAGGCCCGGTCAACCTGGGGAATCCCGGGGAATTCACGGTCCTCGAGCTGGCGAAAAAGGTCCTGGCATTGACGGGCAGCCGCTCGCCGATCGTTCACAAGGCTCTGCCGACGGACGACCCGGTGCGCCGCTGCCCGGACATCTCTCTGGCCCGGGAAAAACTCGGCTGGCAGCCCTCGGTCTCGCTCGACGAGGGCCTCGAACGGACGATCGAATACTTCCGCCGAGTTTTGCCTCCTTCCGCCTAAAAGGTCAAACCGATGAAGCTCAGCGTCGTCATCCCGGTTTATAACGAAAAAGACACGATCGCCGAAATCCTGCGCCGCGTCCGGGCCGCGGACGTCGGCCTGGAGAAAGAGATCGTCATCGTCGACGACGGCTCGACCGACGGAACGCGCGACTTTCTCCGGACGCTCGACTCGCCCGAGATCAGGGTTTTTCTCCACGAAAAGAACACAGGGAAAGGCGGCGCCCTGCGCACCGGCTTCGCCAACGTTCGGGGGGACATCATCCTCATCCAGGACGCGGACCTCGAGTACGACCCCCGGGAGTACTCCAAGCTTCTCGAGCCGATTCTCGACGGCCGAGCCGACGTCGTCTACGGAAGTCGTTTTCTCGGCGGCCCGCACCGCGTCCTCTTTTTCTGGCATTATGTGGCCAACCGTTTCCTGACGACCTTTTGCAACATGCTCTCGAACCTCAACCTCACCGACATGGAAACGTGCTACAAAGTTTTCCGCCGCGAAGTCGTCGCCAAAATCGACCTCAAGTCGAGACGCTTCGGCTGCGAGCCGGAGATCACGCTCAAGGTGGCCAAGCAGAGATGCCGCGTCTATGAAGTCCCCATCTCCTACTCGGGCCGCGATTACAGCGAGGGGAAAAAGATCGGCTGGAAAGACGGCCTCGCCGCTCTCTTCCACATCGTCCGCTTCCGCTTCTTCGACTGACCGATTCCCGCCCGGGAGATTCTTGACATTTGGCGGGTCCCTCTCTAATATGATTCATTGAATTCCTGCTTCCGAAGGAAATCCAGCTGTTTGAAATCAGGACCGGGAAAAGATGAAAGACGTTTATCCTTTCGCCGAAATTGAAGCCAAATGGCAGAGAATCTGGGAAGAGAAGCGCGTTTTCGAAGCCGTGGATCACGATCCGCGGACGAAATATTACTGCCTGGAGATGTACCCCTATCCCTCCGGCCGGATCCACATGGGCCACGTCCGGAACTATACCATAGGCGATGTCATCTCCCGTTACAAGTTCATGAAAGGCTGCAACGTCATCCACGCCATCGGCTGGGACGCCTTGGGCATGCCGGCGGAAAACGCGGCCATCAAGCACGGCATCCACCCCGAGAAGTGGACCCTCGACAACATCGCCCACATGAAGAGGCAGCTCCAGAGGCTCGGATACAGCTATGACTGGTCGAGGGAGGTCAACACCTGCCTGCCCGAGTATTACAAATGGAACCAGTGGATTTTCCTGAAGATGTTCGAACGCGGCCTGGCTTTCCGGCGCAAGAGCTGGGTCAACTGGTGCCCGCAGTGCCGGACCGTCCTGGCCAACGAACAGGCCGCCGGCGGGGTCTGCTGGCGTTGCGACAGCCCGGTCGAGCAGAAAGAGATGGAGCACTGGTTCCTGCGGATCACCGCCTATGCCCGCGAGCTCCTCGAAGGACACAAGCTTCTCGAGAAGTGGCCGGAGCACGTCCTGGAAATGCAGAAGAACTGGATCGGCGAAAGCGAGGGCGCGCTCGTCTCTTTCTCACTCGAAGGCTCGCGCCGGGCGATCGAAGTCTTCACCACGCGGATCGACACAATCTACGGAGCGACTTTCCTTCTTCTCTCGCCCGAGCATCCGCTCAGCCCGGAACTCGTTTCCGACTCCACCGAAAAAAGCCGGCTGCGGGAGGAAATGATTCGGGATATCCGGGAAGCAAGGATGAAGAAAAAATCGGAGGAAACGGAAAAGCTCGGGATCGATACGGGGAAGAAGGTCGTCAACCCTTTTTCCGGCGAGAAAATTCCCGTCTGGATCGCCAACTACATCCTGATGGATTACGGGACCGGAGCGGTCATGGCCGTCCCGGCCCACGACCAGAGGGATTTCGAGTTCGCCCGCAAATACGGGCTCCCTGTGCGGACGGTCATCGTTCCTGAAGGAAGCCCGGATTCCGGCGAGCCGCTCGAGCAGGCGATGGAAGCGGAGGGCGTCCTCGTGAGATCCGGCCCGTTTTCCGGATTGCGCTCGCTCGAGGCGATGGAGAAAATGGCCGAATTCGCTCGCCAGAGAGGCTTCGGTCGGAAGAGCACAACTTACAGGCTGCGCGACTGGGGAATCTCAAGGCAGCGGTACTGGGGAACGCCCATTCCCGTGGTCTATTGCCCGAAGTGCGGCATCGTCGGCGTCCCCATGGAGGATCTTCCGGTCGAGCTTCCGCGGAATGTTCGGTTCACCGGCGAGGAGGGCTCTCCTCTGGCCAAGGTCCCGGAGTTCGTCAACGCGACCTGTCCGATTTGCGGCGGGACGGCGAGGCGCGAAACGGACACCATGGACACGTTCTTCGATTCTTCATGGTATTTCTTCCGCTACACCTCGCCGCATCGGACGGACGCGCCGTTCGACCCTGCGGCTGCGGCCTACTGGCTTCCCGTCGACCTCTACATCGGGGGCGTCGAGCACGCCATCCTCCACCTGATCTACGCCCGCTTTTTCACCAAGGTCCTTCGCGACCTCGGCTCCACGGGAATCGATGAGCCTTTCCCGCACTACCTGGCTCAGGGCATGGTGACCAAAGACGGAGCCGCCATGTCCAAGTCCCGGGGAAACGTCGTCGACCCGGACGAAATCGTCAGCCAATACGGAGCCGACGCCCTGAGGCTTTTCATCCTCTTCGCTTCGCCGCCGGAGAAAGAGTTCGCCTGGCAGGAGGACGGGATCGAAGGCTGTTTCCGTTTTCTCAACCGGGTCTGGTCGATCGTCGAAGAAAACAGAGACCTGTTCAATTCAGCGCCCGACATCGCGATCGCCGGACAAGCCGCCGGCGCGCCGCTCCTCAAAAAGACGCACCAGACCATCCGCAAGGTGGGCGAGGATATCGAGAAGCGCTTTCACCTGAACACGGCCGTGAGCTCGATCATGGAGCTCTATAACCAGATTAAAAGAGACCGGGATGAGTTGAGGGCCTCGCCGAAAGGAAGAGCTGTTTTGCGGACCGCCCTGGAGAGCCTGATCATCCTTCTTTCTCCGTTCACTCCTCACCTCTCGGAGGAACTCTGGGAGAGGACAGGGCACAGGGAAATCCTGGCCCGGTTTGCCTGGCCGGATTATGACCCCGAGCTGGCCCGGGAAAGCAAAGTGGAAGTCGTCGTCCAGGTGAACGGCAAGCTGCGCGATAAGTTTGAAGCCGATCCGGCGATCACGGAAGAGGAAATGAAAAAGGCAGCCCTCGAGCTCGAGCGGATCAAGGCTTTGGTCGGCGGGAAAACGGTGCGCAAAATCATCTGCGTCGGAAACAGGTTGGTGAACATCGTCGTCTGAGCGCCATGAGCTGGAAAAGAACCGTCGGCCTCGCGGCCGCCTGCCTGTGCCTCGTTCACTGCGGCTACCGGCTCCGCGGAACGGGGACTTTCCTTCCACCGAACGTCAAAAAGATCGCCGTCCCGATGTTCAAGAACATGACGACGAGGTTTGAGCTGGACGTCAAGTTGACTCAGGGCGTCATCGACGAGCTCGTCGCCCGAGGCAAGGTCCAGGTCTCGGGCAGTCCGGAGAACGCGGATGCCCTTCTGATCGGCGAGATCACGGCCTTCAGCGTCAACCCGATCGGCTTCTCCAGCCAGAATACGGCCGACCGCTACAGCATCGTCGTCGTCGCCAGGATCGTCCTCCGCGATCTCGCGAGCCAGAAGGTCATTTTTTCCAACCCCTCCTTCGTCTATCAGGAAGAATACGAAGTTCCCCAGGGAACGAGCTACGAAACCTGGGAGACTCAGGCTCTGAGCAAGGTCGCCGAGAAGTTCGCCCGGAGCCTGGTCAGCACGCTCCTCGAAGGATTCTGAGATGCGGGCGGACGAACCGGCTCTCTGCTATGTTTACCACGGTGAGGAAACCTATCTGGCCGAGGATTTTCTCCGCGGGCTGCGGAAAAAACTCATCGCGCCGGAGGCGCCGGAGTTCTCCGAAACGCGCTTTGACCTCGGCGAGAGCTCCTGGGTCGATGTCCTGGATGCGGCCCGGACCTCGCCCTTTTTCTTCTCCTCCCGGCAGATCGTCGTCGCCGAAATGTCCGGAGAAAACCGGGAGGGTTTTTCCCCGCTCGAGAAGAAGATCCTCAAGGAATACCTGCGGTCTCCGAATCCGCGGACGGTCCTTTTCGTCATTATCACCGGCCGGGTGAAAAAGACTCATCCCCTGGTCAAGTTTTTCGACGGTTTGCGTTCGGATTCGATCGTCATCGTAGAAATGAAACCGATGAAAGAAGACCAGCTGCCGGGCTGGATCGGGAGAAAAATCAGGTCTTTCGGAAAGTCCATCGTCCCCGAGGCGGCGGCCAGGATGGCGGAGATGATCGGCAGCGACCTGTGGCGTCTGGAAAACGAGCTTCTCAAGGTCGTCGCCTACGCCGGAGACCGGAAGATCGTGGATCTTGAGGATATCAACCTCGTCTGCGACTGGAAAAGGAGTTATCTCGATTATGAGCTGAGCGACGGCCTGGAGAAGCGGGCCCGGGATAAGGTTCTCCTCATCCTGAATCAACTCTTTGAGGGGGGCGAGAAGCCGGAAAGAATCGTCGGCACGATGAGCCGGTTTTTTAGCGATCTCATGCTGGCCAAGCTCTGGCTCAGGGAAAAGAGAGACCGGAAAGAAATCTTCGCCCGGCTCAGGCCGCAACTCAAGGAAAGCTTCGGATCGCTTTATTTCTCCAAATTCAACAGCTTTTTTAATCTCGTCGGCGAGATGTCCGACGAGGAATTGAATTTCTGGCTGCGCGAGCTCGCCGCGATCGATCTGGCCATCAAAACGAGCGACATCTCGGCTCAGGTCAGGCTGGAAAGCTTCGTCTTTGAATACTGCAAAAGACGGGGTCGGTGGAGAAGAAAAACTTCCTCACTCGGAGGGGGACGGGCTGATTGAGAGGACCTGCCGGCTCAGGCGGGACTTGATCCTCGAGCCCTTGTTTTTATGAATCGTTCCCTTCTTGATCGATTTATCGACTGCGGCGGTCGTTCTGGGAAGCAGTCGATGGGCGGCCTCTTTGTCTGGCTGCCGGATCGCCTCCCGGAGTTTTTTGATCTCGGTGCGCAGGGCGGCTTTGTTTTTCTTGTTGATCGCCCTCCGGCGCAGGCTGCGGCGGTGCTGCCGGACAGCGGAATGATGATGGGCCATAATGAACTCCTTGATTCGGACTTTTATGATAGAATAGACGCGCTTTAAAGTCAACGGCGGTCGGCGGATGAAAATCGTCCTCCAGAGGGTCAAAGAGGCCTCGGTCGAAGTGGCAGGCCGGGTCGTGGGACGGATCGGCCCGGGCCTGTGCCTTTTCGTCGGCGTCGAAAAGGGAGACACGGAAGCGGAGGCCGAAGCGCTGGCGGCCAAAACGACCGAGCTGCGGATCTTTCCCGACCGCGATGACCGGATGAACCTTTCGCTCGCCGAAGTCGGAGGCGAAGTCCTCGCCGTTTCTCAATTCACCCTGGCCGGCTCGACGAAAAAAGGCCGCCGGCCGAGCTTCGACAACGCCGAGGAGCCGGCCAAGGCGGAGGATCTTTTCCGCCGGTTCTGCGAATTCGTCCGCCGGAGAGGCTTTCGCGTCGAGACCGGCGTTTTCCAGGCCCGGATGGCCGTCCGTCTGATCAACGACGGGCCGGTGACATTCGTCTTGGATTCAAAAAAGAAGGAGGGGCAAGAACCCGCTTCGGTCAGCCGCTGAACCGGACGCGGCTGGCCTCGCGAAGGGCTTCGGCCGCCCCCTGGCGGACATAGGCGCTTTTGTCCTTGGACAACCTGACCAGGAAAGCGATCGCTTCTTTGCCGCCGATTTTTCCCAGGGCTTCCGCCGCGCTGTGGCGGACCTCGACGTTCGGATCTTCGATGATTTTGCCGATGGCGTCCAGGGCATAGGGCGCTTTCCTCCCGGCCAGGATCTTGAGCACCGAGCTCTTGACGAACCAGGGAGGATGATGAAGCTTTTCCAGGAGCGGATCCAGATTCCACATCTCTCTCCGGCTGAGCTCGGCGATCAGGAAATCGCGGTTTTTTTCGCACGGATCTTTCAGGGATTCGATCAGCACCCGCAGAACCCAGGAGGCTTTGAGCTTGGCGATCGCCCTGAGGATCTTGAGCCGTCTCTCTTTGTCCGCTAAAGACCGGAGCTTGCGGAGCACCGCCTCGGCGTAATAGCCGTTTTTCAATTCTTTTTCTTCGAACTCCTTGACGGCCTTCTTGGCGGCGTTGGCCAGGGCGATGAATTCGTCGCCGACAAAAGCCTTATAGACATCCGTCTCCTGGTAGGAAGCCTGGCGCAGGAATTTCAGGGCCGTGGCTTTGACGAGAGGCGATGTTTTTTCGTCTTTGAGGAGGGAGATCAGGAAGGCGATCCGGTCTTCCCGGCTCAGGATGTCGATCCGGGTGTAGAGGAAGCGAACTTTCTCCTGGCAGGGGAGAGGCGCGAATTCAGCCGAGAATTCTTCCAGGGTCATGACCGCATCTATCCGCCAAGGGAACTCAGACCATATCCAGAATATGGCCCAATTTCTCTTTTTTCGTCTTCAGGTACTTCAGGTTCGACCTGTTGGGCGGAATCTCGATCGGCAGGCGATCGACGATCTCGAGCCCGTAGCCGGCGAGTCCGACGAACTTGCGCGGGTTGTTGGTCATCAGCCTGATTTTCGTGACGCCGAGGGCGACCAGGATCTGGGCTCCGATTCCGTAATCCCTCTGATCGGGCCTGAACCCCAGCTTGCGGTTGGCCTCGACCGTATCTTCCCCCTGGTCCTGGATGGCGTAGGCCCGGATCTTGTTGATCAGGCCGATGCCCCGGCCTTCCTGATTCAAAATGTAGAGGATGACTCCCTGGCCCTCTTTCTCGATCATCCGCATCGCCATATGGAGCTGCTCGCCGCAGTCGCAGCGGTTCGAGCCGAACGTGTCGCCCGTCAGGCACTGGGAATGGGCCCGGACGAGAATCGGCCGCTCTTTCTCGATCGTCCCTTTGACCAGGGCGACATGGTGTTCGCCTCGAATGATGTCCTCGAAGACGAAGATCCGGAAATGGCCGAACTTCGTCGGCAGGTCCGCCTCATCGATTTTTCTGACCAGGCTTTCATGCTTCATCCGGTAGCTGATGAGGTCGGCGATCGTCAAGATGGGGACGCCGTGCGTTTGGCTGAACTTGATGAGTTCGGGCATTCGGGCCATGGTCCCGTCGTCGTTCATGATCTCGCAGATGACGCCGGCCGGCATGAGTCCCGCCAGCCGGGCCAGGTCCACCGCCGCCTCGGTCTGGCCGGCTCTGGCCAGCACTCCGCCGTCCTTGGCCTGAAGCGGGAACACATGCCCGGGACGGACGAGGTCGGTGGGCTTTGTTTCGGGTGAAATGGCGGTCTTGATCGTCCTGGCGCGGTCAAAGGCGGAAATGCCGGTGGTCACTCCCTTTTTTGCGTCAATGGAAACGGTGAAGGCCGTTCCGAAGCGGGAGGTGTTCTCCCCAACCATGAGAGGGAGGTTGAGCTCTTCCAGCCGCTGCCGGGTCAGCGGGAGGCAGATCAGGCCGCGGCCGTACCGGCTCATGAAATTGATGATTTCCGGCGTCACCTTTTCGGCCGCCACCATCAGGTCGCCTTCGTTTTCGCGATCTTCATCGTCGACGATGACGATCATCCGGCCGGCGCGGACGGCTTCCAGAGCCTGTTCCACGGTGGCCGTTGGGAAAGCTTTTTCCATTTCGACGATCCGCTTCGGTTATGCCCTAACCTTCAGTTTTTCCTCGACTTAACCAATTATACACGTATTTGCCGAAGATGTCACACTCGAGGTTGAGGATTTGCCCCGCCCGGACCTCGCCGAGGTTGGACTCGGCGATGGTCAGGGGAATGAGCTCGACTTCAAAAGAGGACGGGCCGAGGGCCGCCACCGTCAGGCTGACCCCGTTGACGGCCACCGAACCTTTAAGGACGAAATACGGCCGGAGACGGGCCGGGAATGAAATCCCGAGCCTCCGGCCGGAAGCGGTCGGTCTGACCCTGAGCACCCGGCCGGCGGCGTCGACATGGCCGGTGACGAGGTGTCCGCTGAGCATCGTTTCGAGCGTCAGCGGAGGCTCCAGGTTCAATTTCTCTCCTCTCTTGAGGAAACCAAGGTTGGTCAAGGACAGGGTTTCCCGGGAAAGGTCGAAACAGAGGACGCGGCGGTCTTCCCGCGTCAGGCTGAGACAGACGCCGTTGACGGCGATGCTCTCTCCCACGGCGAGTTCCGGGAAAGACGGCGGGGCCTCCACGGCGAGCTCACGCTTCCCTTTTCCATAGCCTCTGAAAATTCCCAGGTGATGGATGATTCCGGTAAACATTAGAAATATCCTTCGATGACGAAATCCGGCCCGATGCCGAAAGTCAAAACCCGCCGGAGGCCGAAGCTCTCCTCGACGCGCTTGAACCCGCGGCCTTCAAAAAAGGACGGCGCCCGCTCGCCGCCGATCAATCGCGGAGCGACAATCAAGACGGCTTTATCGGCGTGCCGGCCCTCAAGAAAGGACGTGATCGCCTGGCTTCCCCCTTCGACGAGCAGGCTGGTGATGCCCCGCTCCGCAAGCTTCGAGAGGACCTCCCCGAGATCGAGGCCCCGTGCCGAGCGGCCGACCTCGATGACCTCGGCTCCCTTCCTTCCGAGCGCCTCCTTTTTTCCCGCCGGCGAGCCGGCCGCGGCGAAAATCAGGAGAGAGCCTCTCTCGAGCGTGGAAAGGAGGCGCGCCCGGAGCGGAAAACGGAGCCCGGAATCCAGAACGACCCGGACGATTTTCTTTTTTCCCCAGGTCGGATGCCGCACCGTCAGGAGAGGATTGTCGCGGAGCACCGTGTTGATCCCGACAAGCAGGGCATCGCATTCGCCGCGGAGCAGATGGGCGTAGTCTCGAGCCGCGGCGGAGGAGATCCAGCGGGAATCGAATGTTCCGGTGGCCAGGCGCCCGTCCAGGCTGACCGCGGATTTGACGACGACGAACGGAAGGTTCCGGGTGATGAATTTGATATAGGCTTCGTTTAGCCGGGCGTTTTTCTCGGCGAGAATTCCGACCGCGACCTCGATTCCGGCCCGGCGCAGGGCGCGGACTCCCTTTTTATAAACGATAGGATTCGGGTCGAGCGAAGAAATGACGACCCGGCGGAGGCCCGCCCGGAGCACGGTGTCGATGCAGGGAGGCGTCCGGCCCCAGTGGACGCAGGGCTCGAGGGTGACATAGAGAGTGCCCCCCTTGGCCAGAGAGCCCGCGCGGCGGAGGGCGATGATCTCGGCGTGAGGGCGGCCCGGTTTCTCGTGGTATCCCCAGCCGACCACCCGGTCTTCGCGGACGACGACAGCCCCGACATAGGGATTCGGGCTCGCCGAGCCGCGGGCTCGGGCGGCGAGGGCGTAGGACATTTCCATGTAAGAGAGGTCCTTTAGGTTGTTCATGACAGAAGCGCGTCCGCGAATTCCTGCGGCGAGAACGGCAGGAGGTCGGCGGCGTCCTCCCCGACGCCGATGAACTTGACCGGGAGCTTGAGCTCGTCGACGATGCTCAGGACGCTTCCTCCTTTGGCGGTGCCGTCGAGCTTGGTCAGGAAGATGCCGGTGATGCCGGTGAACTTGAGGAATTCCCTGGCCTGGATGAGGGCGTTCTGGCCGATCGTCGAGTCGAGGACGAGAAGAATTTCCTGGGGAGCGCCCTCGATTTCCCGGGCGATGATCCGCTTGACCTTTTCCAGCTCGTTCATCAGGTTGGTGTTGGTGTGAACGCGGCCGGCCGTGTCGACGAGCATCAGGTCGCAGCCGCGGGCCCGGAGGGACTGAAGGGCGTCGTAAACGACGGCGGCCGGATCCGCCCCGTACTGTCCCTGGATGACCGGAAGATCGAGCCTCTTTCCCCAGATCCTCAGCTGCTCCTGAGCGGCGGCGCGGAAGGTGTCGGCGGCGACAAGAAGAACCTTTCGGCCCCTGTTCCGGAAGTCGTTCGCCAGCTTGGCCAGCGAGGTCGTTTTCCCGCCGCCGTTGACGCCGACCATCATTAGGACGGCGGCCGAATCGGGAATGGAAAGCAGACTGGGATAGCGGCTGAGAATCCGGACGAGTTCCTCCTTCAAGGCCGCCTTGATTTCGGCCGGAGAGGCGTCTTTCTTCGTCCGTTTCCGGAGTTCCTGGATGATCCTTTCGGCCGTGGCGACTCCCGAATCGGCAAGAATCAGAGCCTCGGCGAGTTCCTCGAGAGCCGCTTCTCGCGGCCTGCCGCTGCGAAAAATCTCCTCCACTCTGGCCTGAAAAGCGAGGCCTGTCTTGGCCAGTTTCTCTCTAAGATTTCCCAGCACGGCGCGTCAATTATACTTTCGCCTCCCCGGGCAGTCAACGCGGCCGCCGGCAGGCTGCCGGCAAGCGCCTGAGGAGCCGCAGTAAGCCCCGCTCCCGATCGATTTCTTAACGCTGTTTACCTGACGTTCTTCTCGGCGCCCAGCGATTCCGCCGCGTGTTGTTGTCGCGCCGGGATTGTGATAAATTTGGGCTGAAGATGAGCTCGAGCCAGTGGACCGTCCTTCCCCTCAAGCCGGAGGCGGCGCGGCTTTCCGGTGAACTCGGTATTCCGGTTCCCATCGCCAGGATCCTGACAAACCGGAATATCCTCACGCCGGCGGAAGCCGAGATGTTTCTCTCCGGCGGTCTGAGGCATCTTCATGATCCCTTCCTGATGGCCGGGATGGACCGGGCCGTGGAAAAAATCCTCCGGGCGATCGAGAAAAAAGAGAAAATCCTGATTTACGGCGATTACGACGTCGACGGAATCCTTTCGGTCGTCATTCTGATGAAAGCCCTCCGGTCTCTGGGAGGGGAGGTCGACTATTACATTCCTCAGAGGCTCAAGGAAGGGTACGGGCTTAAAGAGGAACATATCCGGGTGGCGCGGGCTCGAAACGCCCGCCTGGCCGTCAGCGTCGACTGCGGAATCAAGGCCGTCGGGTTTGCCGACCGGGCAAAAGAAGACGGCATCGAGGTGATCATCACGGATCATCATCTGCCCGGCGAGGTTCTCCCCCGGGCGGCGGCCATCCTCAATCCCGTCCTGCCGGAGTCCGGCTACCCTTACAAAAACCTCGCCGGAGTGGGAGTCGTGTTCAAACTGCTCCAGGCGCTCCTCGAAAAAGGGGGGCGGCGATCGTCGTTGCCCCACTACGCCAAGCTCGTGGCCATCGGAACGATCGCCGA
Source organism: uncultured Eubacteriales bacterium (assembly GCA_964576265.1). Classification (GTDB taxonomy): domain Bacteria; phylum Acidobacteriota; class Aminicenantia; order Aminicenantales; family UBA8522; genus CAZNVB01. The sequence goes on from CAZNVB010000018.1 coordinate 21,047, forward strand.
TGTCGCCGAGATCCGGGGAGAAAACAGGCTTCTGGTCAAGGAAGGACTGCGCGGCCTCGAGAATGTCTCCAACATCGGGTTGAAGAGCCTGCTCGAGACCTGTTCCCTCGCCGGCCGGAAAATCACGGAGGGCGATGTCGGCTTCAGGATCGCCCCGCGGCTCAACGCCGCCGGCCGGATGGGCAGCGCCGACGACGCGGTCCGCCTTTTCTTCACTTCGAGCCTCGAAGAATCGGCC
>CAZNVB010000019.1:0-2237 GCA_964576265.1 uncultured Eubacteriales bacterium
ACTAAGAATAGCGTCCGAGCGAAGACAAGCGTTCGTACGCCTGGGTGATTTCAGGAGAGCGAGGATGAGTCGATTGACGGGAAAAGATAGGAAATGGCTCCAAGCGACGTTTGGCGGCCGGGTGAGCTTCGATCCCGACGAGCGTCTTCTTTACGGTCACGATATTGCGGCGATGCCCAGCCTGGTCAGGCCGCTCATCGGACGGACGGTTCCCGATGCCGTCGTTCAGCCGAAAAATGAGGCCGAACTCGTCGAACTCGTGAAATGGGCGGCCAAGCGGCGAATCCCGATCGTTCCCCGCGGCAAGGGGTCTTCGGGGTACGGAGGAATCATTCCCGTTCGCCGGGGCATCGTCGTCGATTTTTACCGGATGAGAAGCGTTCTGGCCATCGATCCCGTGGCCGAGACAGCGACCGTCGAGCCGGGGATTACCTGGGAACAACTCGACCGCAAGCTTCATCCGCAGGGTTTGACCGTGCGGCTCTATCCGACGAGCTATCCCTCCTCATCCGCCGGCGGCTGGCTGGCTCAGGGCGGGGCCGGGATCGGGTCCTATGAATTCGGCTGGTTTGCCGAGAATGTCCTTCGGGCGCGGGTCGTTCTTCCCTCCGGCGAAGTCCGGGAGATCGAGGGAAAGGATCTTGATTTAGTGGCCGACGCCGAAGGAACGACAGGCCTGATCAGCCGGATCACCCTTCGGGTCCAGAAGCTCAGCCCCCTGGGATTGACTGCCATCGCCTGCCCCGATGCCCACAAACTTGCCCGGGTCTTCCAGTCGTTTGTCGAACGGGACCTGCCTCTCTGGTCGGTCGTTTTCATCAACCCGCGCATGGCGGAGATGAAAAATCGCGCGCCGGTGAGAACCCATCACGGCCGCGCCGCCGAGTCCAAAGTCATTCTGCCGGCCGCTTACATCGCCGTCCTTGCCTACCGGGAGGCCGACAGGGAGAGAATCGATCCGGTTCTGCCGGAAATCCTCCGGGACTGCCAGGGCGAAATCCTGAGCCGCGAGATCGCCGAACACGAGTGGGCGAACCGGTTTAAACTGATGGTCGTCAAACGGCTCGGCCCGTCTCTCGTCCCGGCGGAAATCGTCGTGCCTCTGGAAAATCTCGGCCTGGTGATGGAAGAGATCGAAAACAAGGTCAACCAACCGGTGGTGAAAGAAGGCGTGGTCATCAAAAAAGGAAAAAACGGCCGGCCCGAGGTCGTTATCCTCGGGTTCATCCCCAGCGATCAGAGGAAATTTTCCTACAATTTCGTTTTTGGCCTCGTCCTGACGATCATGAAGATCGCCGAAAGGCATGGCGGCCGCCCCTATTCGACGGGACTTTATTTTACGAGAAAAATCAAGAAGATCATGGGAAAGGACCGGGCCCTGAAGCTCAAGAGGCACAAGAAGCAGGTGGACCGACGTGGAATTCTGAACCCCGGAAAGGTCATGGGCGGACGTCTTCTCGGCGCTCTCTTGAACATCGCCGGCGTCTTCGAGCCGCTCGTCCGGCCGTTCGGAAATAACGTCGTTACCCGGATCGGGGAGCGTCATACTCGCGCGGTCCGCGGCATCCCTCCGGACATCGCCTGGTACGCCTACGGCTGCTCGCAGTGCGGTTACTGCATCGACGAGTGCGATCAATTTTACGGCCGGGGCTGGGAAAGCCAGTCGCCGCGCGGGAAGTGGTACTGGCTGCGCGAATTCATGGAGGGGCGAGTCGAGTGGAACCAGAAGATGGTGGACACGTTTCTCGTCTGCACGACTTGCGAGCTCTGCAACCTCCGTTGCTCGGCGGCCCTGCCGATCGAATCCAGCTGGATGGAACTGCGGGGAAAGCTCGTCCATGAAGACAAGCGAATGACCTTTCCTCCCTTCGAGATGATGGCCGCAGCGACGAGAGCCGAAGGAAACATTTGGGCAGGCTATCGCAAAGACCGGACGCAATGGTTTCCGGGCGAACTGCGGGAGAAACACGGTCCCGGTGTCAAATCCAAAAATGTTTATTTCGCCGGTTGCACCGTCTCCTATGTAGAGAACGACATCGGGGCTGCGGCGGTCACCCTTCTCGATCAAGCCGGCGTCGATTTTACTTATCTCGGCAACGTCGAGAACTGTTGCGGCACGCCGATGCTCGTCGCCGGCAAGTGGGACGTCTTCGCTGAGACCATGAAAAAAAATATCGCCGCCGTCAAGGGGGCGGGGGCGGATACGGTGATCTGTTCCTGTCCCGCCTGCGATATGA
>CAZNVB010000020.1:0-11391 GCA_964576265.1 uncultured Eubacteriales bacterium
GGATCAAGTCTAAACTCAGGAATGCGCAGAGATCGCAGACTCAGGCTCGTTTTATGAACATCCATAGACATCCTTTTGGATCCACGATGCTTATGGATCCGTCGCTCAACATTCAGCACGTTTCAATCACCCCAGAGCTCATTTGTCAATTGTCAAGACCCGACCCCTTCTTTGACGCCTTTTAATATTTGGCGGGTCGAGCCGCGCCGCCGGGTGACACCGACCTGATCGAGGAGTTCGAGCAAGGGGATGGCGTACTTGCGGCTCAAACCGGTCAGAACTTTGAACTCTCCGACCGTCAGCTCTTCTTTTCCCAGAGCCCGCACCCGGCCGATGATTTCGTCCAGCCAGCGGGAATGAATAATCAAGCCTTCCGGTCCCTGGACAACCTTGTTTCTCTCCACCAGGAGGGAAAGGAGCTTATCCAATCGCTCCGACGAAAGGCCGAGCTCTTTCTTCAGCGATTCGAGCGAAACCGACCGCAGCCCGCCGCGATCGCACATCTCCTCGAGGCGCTGGAGGATTCGCTCTTCGTCGGCCGATAGGGCCGGCTCGTGGTCGGGAAGCTGAAGGATATCGCGGTCTTGCCGGATGATTCTCTTCCGTTCGAGCGTTCTCACAACCAGAGTCAGGACTCTTTCTGAAAGATTGAATCGGTCTCTAATTTTCTCTCTCGGCACTCCCCGCCGCGAAGGGTTCTTGCGGTGGAAATTCTCCAGATAGGCGATGATCTTCCGGCAGAGAAAATCGAAGCTCTCCCCGGAAATGAGAAAGAGCGGCCGGAAAGACAGGATCTTGACAACGCCTTCCGCTTCCAGCTCCTGGCTGAGGCGAAGAAGGCCTTCCTCGCCGAGATAGAAAAATTCAGCGAGCTCCTGTTCGCGCGCCCCGGCGCTGCCTTTTTCCCGAACGAGAGCAAGAAGCGCATCCCGCTCGCCTCCGAGCGGGATTTTCCGCCGCCCTTTCTTCACCTTCATTCGCCGGGGGTTCCGAGCGGCTCGCACGCCCCCGGATCGTTGTCCTCTCATTTCCTTTTCCCCTCGCTTTTCCGGCTCAAAACCAGAGTCATGCGACGGGCGAGAGGATCGACCGCTGCCAGGATGACCTTGACCCTCTCGCCGAGCTCAAAGGCCCGGCCGGAGCGCCGGCCGACCAGAGTCCGGCCGGATTTCTGCTGGTAATAATCGTCCCCGAGATCGCGCCAGGAAACAAGCCCGTCGACGAAGTAATCCAAAAGCTCGACGACAACGCCGGCCCGCGTGATGCCGACGATGATCCCTTCGAATTCCTCGCCGAGCTTGCCTTTGAGAAACCTGTAAATCCGCCATTCCACAAGCTCCTTTTCCGCTTCATCCGCCTTCCTTTCCTGCTCCGAGCAGTGAAGGGCCAGAGAGGAAAGCGAAGACGGACGAGGCCGCTCTCCAAGAAGAGCCGCTTTGAGAATTCGATGGACGACAAGGTCCGGGTAGCGGCGGATGGGCGAAGTGAAATGAGTATACTCGTCGATTGCCAGGCCGTAATGGCCCGTATTCTCTGCGGAATAAACGGCCAGCCGGAGAGCCCGCAGAACCTGGAATTGGACGAATTTCTCCTCCGGCTTGCCTTCCGCCTGTTTCAGAACCCGGCGAAGATCGGAGGAGGTAATCTTTCCGGTCTTGGGCAGAAGAAGTCCGAACGGACCGAGCAGAGTGCGCAGCTCTTCCAGGTCCGAACGGGCCGGAGGAGGATGGACCCGAAAAACGGCGGGGAGACCGTTGCGGCTGAGAAAAGACGCCACCGCCTGGTTGGCCGCCACCATGAACTCCTCGATGAGATGATGGGCCTCGTTGGCCTCGAAAGCCGCGATCGCCATAAGGCGCCCTTCCTGATAGACGAGCTCGGGCTCGAGGAGGTCAAAATTGAGGCTCCCTTTCTCTTCCCGGCGCGCTCTCAGACGGGCGGCGAGATCTCTCATCAAAAGAAGGTCGGGAACGAGAGCGGCATATTTTCTTCTCTCTTCCTCATCGCCCTGGAAAATCTTGAAGACCGAGGTGTAGGTCAGCCTCTCGGCCGTTTTGATAAGCGAGGGGAAAAAATCGGACTTGACCAGCCGCCCCTGACGGTCGAATTCAAGGCAGGCCGACATCGTCAGACGGGTTCGGCGCGGCCGCAGGCTGCAGATGTCGTTGGAGAGCACCTCGGGAAGCATCGGGAGAGTCAGGCCCGGGAGGTAGACGCTCGTCGCCCGCTCGCGAGCGTCTCGGTCAAGGGCAGACCCCGGTCGGACATAATGGGAAACATCGGCAATATGGACGCCCAGAAGCATGTTTCCGGACGGAAGCTTTCTGATGCTGACCGCATCATCGAAATCCTGGGCGTTTTCGCCGTCGATCGTCACGGTGATCCAGCGGCGGAAGTCCTTCCGCCCTTCTCTCTCCCGGGCGCTGATCCGGCGCGGCAAGAGCCCCGCCTCTCGCTCCGCCTCGGGCGAGAAGCGGACCGCCAGGTTGAAGCGTTCGATCATCACCCGCGTGTCCACGCCCGGCTCTTCCGGAAAGCCGAGGACGCTGCGAATGATCCGGCGATCCCTGTCCACCTCGACGATCATCCCCGGGGACGGATCGAGCGAGCCTTTCGAGGCAAGAGGGATTTCCTCGACCGAGGCGCTTTCGAACGGCGCAAAATAGGGAAGCCCGTAGCGCTCCTGATAGAAGCCCAGCATGACGCCCCGGCCTTTCTCCAGCAGTCGAACAATCCGACCCTCTGGTTTTTCCTTTTTTCCCTCTTTGCGCATTCGCACTTCCACCGTATCGCCGGCCAGAGCGCCCAGAGAATAGCGTCCCGGAATAAAAATATCCGGTCCCTCCTGTCCTTCCGGACGAACAAACCCAAAGCCTCTCGAGGAAGGAAGGAATTTTCCGCGGATGAGGACCGCCTCCTGGGGGAGAAAATAAACATCCTTCTTCTTCTGAATCGCCCCCCGGCGGTGGAGGGTCTTCAGCGTGCGGCGCAGCCCGACAAGATGCCGCCCTCTCAAACGCAGGAGCCCGGCGAGTTGCCCGGCAGAAAGACCGTTTTTTTTCTGCTTGAGCAAAGCAAGGATCGCGTCTTCCATCGCTTCACGACCGCATCAATAATAGAACAAGCTGAGATGAGGGATTCGATATTTCGCCCGCGCCTGCTTGACCAGCTGAACCGGCAGGATCTCCTCCTTCACCTTTTTCGATTGGCCGGCGAACTCCGCCTCGATCTTCCTCCAGGCGGAATCCCTCTCTTCCAAGGAAGCCCGGCCGACGATGAGCTCTTCGATCTTCTTCTCCAGCTCCTCGATCTCCCGCTCGGGAGGATTTCGCCGCGCGAGGAGCGTTTGAGCCTTTTCAAACGGCTCCCTCAAAAACTCGATTTCCGGGGGGATTCGGCTCAAGAATCTCGCCGCTGCCGTTCTCGCTTGATTGACTTTTTCTCGCCGGGAAACGGCCTTCTGCTTGCGGCCCACCCGCCGATCCTTATAAGCGGCGAAGGCCCTTTCAACCTCAGTCCGGCAAAAAAACAGGGAAAAAAGCCTCTTCTTCCCGACCTTACCCCGCCGATTCACTTCCTCCGCCATGCGAATTCCCTCGAGCACGACCCGGAGGGGAATCCTTGCCTCCTCCCAGGCGGCGATGACTGCGATGTCCCTGGCCGAAAGGACATACGGCGCCCCTCTCAAGTTAAGGAACGCCTGAGAGATTTCCTGGAAATAACGGCTCCTTCGGTTTTGGCCGGTCATTCTGATCTCGCGAGCTGAACCCCGGATGCCTTTTCAGCCGCTCTTTCCCTCCGTGTTTCTCTCATAGATCAAGCGCAATCCCTCGAGGACAAGATGGGGCTCGAGGTGATAGGGCCTCTTGATCTCCGGGCCGAATCGCGAGCCCAGGCCGCCGGTGACGATCACCCGCGGATCCCCCCCCAGCTCTCCGGCGATTTCGGCAATGATGTGGTTGATCAGGCCGATATAGCCGAAATAAATCCCGGCTTGCATGCTGGCCACCGTCGTCCGGCCGATGACCTTTTTCGGCTTGACGACCTCGATCTGGGGGAGTTTGGCCGTCCGGAGATAGAGGGCTTCGGCCGAAATCTGGATTCCCGGCGCAATGGCTCCGCCCAGGTATTCGCCCCGGCCGGACACGGCATCGAAGGTCGTGGCCGTCCCAAAGTCCACGACGATCGCCGGACCGCCGTATTTTTCGTAGGCGGCGAGCGAGGCGACGATGCGGTCGGCGCCGACCTCGGACGGGTTTTCATAGAGAATCGGCATCCCCGTCCGCAGACCCGGGCCGACGACAAGCGCCTTCCGGCCGAACGCTCCCTGGCTCAGACTCTGGAAGACCGGCGTCAACGGCGGAACGACGCTCGAAAGGACGACGCCGTCAATCAAAGACGGCTCGAGATCGGCCGTGCGCAAAAGTTCCAGCAGGATGATTCCGTATTCATCCGCCGTCTTCTCCTTATCCGAGCGAATTTTCCATTCCCGGATCAGCTCGGCTCCCTTGAAAATTCCAAAGCCCACCGTCGTGTTCCCGATGTCAACTGCCAGAAGCATTTTTCGCCTCTCTTTGTTTTCTCCGGACCGCCGGAGCCATATCAATCCCCAGGATCTCAGGGGAGGTCAATCGCCTTTCTCCCTCTTCCGTCGCCAGAACCAGGCGAGCCTGAAGATCGATGCCGGAAAAAACGCCGGCCAGAAAACCGCCTTCGGTAGCGACCCGGATGGGTATTCCGATCGGAAAACTCAACCACGACTCAAAAGCCCGAACGACAGCCACTTTCTTCCCCTGCCGGAAATTGGCGTACCAGACATCGAGCCGCTCCCAGAGGCAGGATTCAAGCTTCGCCATGTCGATGTCTTTCCGCCCGATAAGCCGCAGCGATGTCGCCTGCATCCGAAGTTCGGGAGGAAAATCGTCCCTCTTCTGGCCGACATTCAGGCCGATCCCTAAAACGGCATAGACCGGAAAACCTCCGCTGTACGACCCCTCGCACAGGATCCCCCCGAGCTTCCGTCCCCCGCAGACGATGTCGTTCGGCCACTTGAGGCGGGCCTCGACGCCGGCCGCGTCCCGGACGGCCTCGGCGCCGGCAATTCCGGCGACAAGCGGAAGAAGAGAAAGATCCCTGCGCCGGGGACGCAGAATGACGGAAGCGTAAAGACCCTTTCCGGCGGGAGAATGCCAGACCCGGCCTTTGGTCCCCCTGCCCGCTGTCTGCTCCGCCGCGATGACGACCGTTCCCTCCTCGGCTCCTTCCCTGGCAAGCGCCAGGGCGAACTCATTGGTCGAAGGGCACGAAGTCAGGCGATGGATGGTCGAACCGATTTTCATCGCCGAAATCCTTCCCCGCCCTGGACTCTTCAGCGCCTGATCTCGTCCAAGCTTTTCTCCAGCTTGGCCTTGTTTTCCCGCAGTTCAAGCAACTCGCTCTTGGCCCGAGCGATGACTTCGCGCGGCGCCCGCATCAGGAATTCGTTCTTCTCGAGCCGCCGCTCAAGCTTCTCGATCTCCGCCGTCACCTTCCGGATTTCCTTCTCCAGCCGGGCCTGCTCGGATTTCAGGTCAACAGCCTCGGCAAGAGAAATCCCGACTTCCCATGCCCCGGCGACGCCTTTGAGCATCTGAACATCGGGCGGAAAGACCGCCTCGACCTTGAGGGCGGAAACGTTGGCCAGGGTCAGGATGGAATCGCGAATTTCCGGAATGAGCGCGCGCTCTCTCTCGCCCGGCGTCTTGAGCCAGACTTCAACCTTCTGCCGGGGGGATATTCTGTTCTCCGCCCGGATCGTTCGGATCTCGACGACCAGATCCTGGAGAAGCCGCATCTCCTCCTCGGCGTGAGGATCAAGATCGGCCTCTTCGCTCACCGGGAAGGCCGCTCGGGCTAGTGACCCCTCGTTTCCGGGAAGATGATGCCAGATTTCCTCGGTGATGAACGGCATGAAGGGATGGAGAAGCCTGAGAATCCGGTCGAGCGCCAGCGCCAGCACAGCCTTTGTCGTCGCCTTTCCCGCCTTAAGGTCCGGCTTGGCCAGCTCGATGTACCAATCGCAGAATTCGTGCCAGACAAAATGATAGATCTTTTCCGCCGCCTCGTAAAATTTATACTGCTCGAGAGCGGTCTCGAGCTCGGCCGTGATCCGGGAAAGACGGCTGAGAATCCAGCGGTCGGCCAGGGTGAGTTCGCCCTTCCGAATGCCCCCTTCCCCTCCCTCCAGGTTCATCAGGACAAACCGCGAGGCGTTCCAGATCTTATTGACAAAAGCCCGGTATCCGGCCATCCGCTCCTCGGAAAGGGAAAGATCCATCCCCGGGATGGCCAAGGCCGCCATCGTGAACCGCAGGGCGTCGGTACCGTACTTTTCGATCATTTCCAGCGGATCGATGACATTTCCCTCCGACTTGCTCATCTTGCGGCGGCGGAAGTCCCTCACCAGCCCGTTGATGAAGACCTGCCGGAAAGGAATCCTGCCGGTGAATTTGAGGCCCATCATGATCATCCTGGCGACCCAGAAAAAGATGATATCGAAGGCCGTGGCCATGAGGTCGGTCGGGTAAAATGTCTTCAGGTCGATGGTCTCTTCCGGCCAGCCCATCGTGGCAAACGGCCAGAGAGCCGAGCTGAACCAGGTGTCGAGAACATCCTCGTCCTGCCGCAGCTCGGTGCCGGCGCATCTCGGGCAGACTTCAGGCGCCTGGAGAGCGACGACGATCTCGTTGCAGGCCTGGCAGTACCAGGCCGGGATCCGGTGCCCCCACCAGAGTTGACGGGAGATGCACCAGTCGTGAATGTTGTGCATCCATTCGAAATAGCTCTTGGCCCAGTTTGCCGGGATGAACTCGATCTGGCCTTCCTCGACGACCCGAATGGCCTCTCTCGCCAGGGGAGCCATTTTCACAAACCACTGCCAGCTCAGATGCGGCTCGATGATTGTCTTGCAGCGAGAGCAGTGCCCGACCATGTGCTGGTAGTCCTCGACTTTGACCAGAAGACCAAGCTGACGGAGCTTGTCAACGACCTTTATCCGGGCTTCGAACCGGTCGAGCCCGTTGAATTCCGCTCCCGCGGCCTCGGTCGTCCGGCCCGAGCCGTCGATGACGATGACCTGGTCGAGGCGATGCTGCCGGCCCAATTCAAAATCCACCGGGTCATGAGCCGGAGTGACCTTGACCGCGCCCGTGCCGAATTCCTTTTCCACCCGCTCGTCGGTGATGACGGGAATCCTGCGTCCGACGAGTGGGAGAACGAGCGTCCTGCCTCGGAACTCCCGATAGCGCAGGTCGTCAGGATGAACGGCCACGGCGGTGTCGCCCAGCATAGTCTCCGGCCGGGTCGTGGCGACGACGATTCCGCCGTCGCCTTCGGCCAGGGGATAACGGATATAGTAGAGCTTGCCCTTGAGTTCCCGGTGTTCGATCTCGATATCGGAGAGAACGGTGCTGCAGCGCGGACAGCGGTTGACAAGATAATAATCCCGGTAAATCAGGCCGTCTTTGTAAAGACTGACGAAGACATACTGCACCACCCAGGAATAACGCTCGTCCATGGTGAACCTTTCCCGCGTCCAGTCGAGCGAGGCACCGAGCTTCTTGAGCTGGTCGGTGATGATGCCGCCGTATTTCCTCTTCCATTCCCAGGCGACCTTGAGAAACTCTTCCCGGCCGAGCTTCTCCCGGCTCAGGCCTTTCTCCCTCAGGCTCTGTTCGATGACGTTGTGAACGGCGATCGAAGCGTGGTCGGTGCCGGGAAGCCAGAGGACGTTCAGGCCCTTCATCCGCTTCCAGCGGGCGATGATGTCGGGCAAGGTAAAGCAAAGCGCATGTCCCATATGGAGCGAGCCGGTTACATTAGGAGGTGGGAGAACAAGCGAGAACTTCGGTTTTTCTGATGGGGCCTCGGGAGTAAACGTCCGCTGTTCCATCCAGAAACGAGCCCATTTCTCTTCGACCGGTTTTGGGTCGTACGATTTTCCCAGCCTGGTTTCTGTGCTCATGTTCGTCTCGGGAAATTCAGTGTTTTTTTCTGAGTTCAGCCTCGAGAAGCGCCTGGAGCTCCGCGCGCAGGCTTGCCCTGAGCCGCTTCTCCAGCTCCCGTTCCATCGACAGAACTTCCTCCTGCAGCAAGCGTCGGATTCTCTCCTCGACGTCGTCTTCTCTTCGGGCTTCGGAGGCGGGTAGAGGCGCGAACTCGGCTTCCTCAAACAGAGGAACCGGACCCGAGGGAGGGATATCCTCGAGGAGGGATTCCTCGGGAAATGAATGCGGGCCCTTTCTCCCGTCGACCAGCTCCCGGACGGTTTGGGCCAGTTTCTCCGAATCAAAGGGTTTGAGGACGATTCCGTCGTATTCGACGCCGCGGAGTCGATCGAGGTCGAGCACCTCAAAAGAGTTACGGAGAAAGAAAAGGGCCGTTTTTTTGAACTCTTCCCGGCTCCTCAGATAACGGCCGATTTCATAGCCGTCCCGGCCGGGCAGGGAAAGGCTGACCAGCACGGCGTCGGGGTTGATCCGGGCGATGGATTGAAGCAATTCTGCGCCGTCGATGAAAGGGTAGAGTTCGAAGCCCGGGTCGCTGAAAGCCATCTGGACGACTTTCTGAACGGAGGGACTGGAGTCGGCAATGATCACTTTGCAAACCATCGGAAGCTAAGAAAGAAGACCAATCTTCGCTTTCATTATCCCTATTCCCGAAATTCTGTCAAATCGCGGCCGCCTCTCCTTCTCCCCGCAACCCTCTTCTCCTCCCTTTTCAGATCCGGAAGGGGTGAGGAAAATCGGGGCGGGCTTAATATTCTATGGACACCGAATTCTCGCCGAGCAGAAGCTCGACATTGCGGGTCAGGTCCTCGGACGGAGAAACGCTCTGGACGTCGACGGATTGGGCGATGACGCGGTGGGAATGGGGCGTTTCCAGCTCGAAAAAAACGGGGCATTCGCCCGGATAGCGCTCCAGCAGGTCTTTCAGCTCCTCGATGATGCTCTCCTCGAGGCCGGGAAGAAAAATCCGCACGATCAGCCGCTTGGCTTGCTTCTCAAAAGCGTCGCGAAGCGGCATGATCTCGGACAGGTTGACACGTCGGTTCTCGCCCCCGCCGATAAACCGCCCTTTGACCCAGACGAGATTTCCCTCCCTGAGATATTCCATATATTTCTTGAAACTTTCGGGAAAGGCCATGACTTCGATTCGCCCCGTCAGGTCTTCAAGGACGAAGGAGACAAACCGCTCGTCCTTTTTGGTCTTCAGCGGCTTGACCGCGCCAATGATTCCAGCCAGTCGGATTTCGGAGTTGAAATCTTTCTCCTCGTCGAGCTCGCCGATGGAATGGGTCGCCAGCTTGCTCAAGCGCTTTTCGAACTGGGCCAGAGGATGGCCGGTCATATAGAACCCGAGCGCATCTTTTTCATAAGACAGAAAGAGCGATTCGTCCCATTCCTTCATTTCCTTAACCTCGGCCGGAATTTCAGGCGGCTCAAGATAGGCCCCGCTGAAGAGGAGACTCTGCGCGGTCAGCTTCATCTTCTGGAGCTCGTGCCCGTATTGAATCAGGGAATCGATGAGATGGAAGCACTGGGAGCGGTGCCAGCCAAGAGAATCAAAGGCCCCGGCTTTGATCAGGCTCTCGAGCACTTTCCTATTGATCGTCCGCTGGTCGGCGCCGGCGACGACATCAAAAGGCGTACGGAAGCGGCCGCGCCTCGATCGCTCGCCCAGGATTTCCCGAACCGCGGTTTCGCCGACGTTTTTCACCGCGGCCAGACCGAAACGGACGGCACCGCCGACGACGGTAAAATGAAAATCGCTCTCATTGATATCGGGCGGAAGGACCCTGATTCCCATTTCCCGACATTCCTCTATGTATTTGTAAACCTGGGCGGTGGCGCCGCGCTCCGCTTCCGAGGTCAGCAGGGCGGCCATAAAATGGGCCGGGTAGTGGGCCTTGAGATAAGCCGTCTGGTAGGCCAGATAGGCGTAAGCGGCGCTGTGAGATTTGTTGAACCCGTACTCGGCAAAATGCTTGATCTGTTCGAAAATCTGGTTTGCCTTGGCCGAAGGGATGTTTCTCTTTTTCGCCCCCTGGATGAACCGCTGCTTCTGGTCCTTCATCATGCTGGTGACTTTTTTCCCCATCGCCTTGCGCAGAATATCCGCTTCGGCCAGAGAGAAGCCCGCCAGCACGGTGGCGATTTTCATGACCTGCTCCTGGTAGACGATGATCCCCCGCGTCTCCTTGAGAATGGGCTCAAGCTCGGGGAGCTCGTAGCTGATTCGCTCGGGATGGTTCTTCCGCTTGACGAACTCGGCCGTCATGCCGCTGTTCAGCGGGCCGGGACGGTAGAGTGCGTTAAGGGCAATGAGGTCGCGGAAGCTCTCGGGCTTGAAACTCCGGAGCAAGTCTTTCATGCCCGAGCTCTCAAACTGAAACACGCCGTCGGTGTTCCCGGCCTGAAAGAGAGCGAAGGTAACCGGATCGTCGAGCGGGATTTTCCGGATGTCGATTTTTTCGCCCAAATCTTTTTCCACCAGCTCGACCGTATCCTGGATCACCGTCAGGTTGCGCAGCCCGAGAAGGTCCATCTTGAGCAGGCCGATCGACTCGATGTCTTCCATGGCAAACTGACTGGTGATTTCCCCTTTGGCCGACTGATAAAGCGGCATGAACTCGACAAGCGGCTTGGGGGTGATGACGATGCCCGCGGCGTGGATCGAGGGATGGCGCACCTGTCCCTCGAGTCTCTGGGCGACGGCCAAAAGGTGGGCGATTTTGGCATTCTTCTCGCGGAGCTCTCGGAGTTGCGGGATCTTCTCCAGAGCCCCGGCGATCGTCGCTTCCGGCCCGGTCGGCGGGATCATCTTGGCGATGCGGTCGACTTCGGGTAGAGGGACTTCAATCACCCGGCCGACATCCCGGATGGCTTGCCGGGCGGCCATGGTCCCGAAAGTGATGATCTGAGAGACATTTTCCTGGCCGTATTTGCCGGTTACGTAATCGATGATTTCACCCCGGCGTCGGCCACAGAAATCAATGTCGATATCGGGGAGGCTGATCCGCTCTGGGTTGAGAAACCGCTCAAACAGCAAGTCGTACTCAAGCGGGTCGATATCGGTGATGCCGAGACAATAGGCGAGAAAACTCCCGGCCGCCGATCCCCTTCCCGGCCCGACCGGAATCTGGCGCGCTTTGGCCGTCTGGATCAGGTCCCAGACGATCAGGAAATAGCCTTCAAATCCCATCTGATTGACCAGTTTGAGCTCCCGTTCCAGCCTGTCCTCGTAGTCTTCCGGGGAATTGGCGAGCTGACCTCGTTCCCATTTTTCCCGGATGTCAGCGAGACGCATCTTAAAGCCTTCCCTGGCCACCTCAGTCAAATATTCTTCCAGGGA
>CAZNVB010000021.1:0-3088 GCA_964576265.1 uncultured Eubacteriales bacterium
GAGGTCGAAGTGCATCCAGCTCATGAAAAAACTGTCCGTTATTCCCCCTTTCTCCCCCGGCCTGAAGTCTTTTTCAAAGCGGGAGACGGCTTTCTTCAGTTCCTTCCCGTCTTTTTCGAAGCGTAAGACCCTTTCGCCGTAGGCGGCAACGAGAGGGATGACCAGAAAGTAATCGTCGTAGGAAGTTCCGGTGAGAACTGAAGGAGGAATCAGGCGCTCGTGGTCTTCCAGGAGGCCGCAACACTTTTTATACTTCTTGCCGCTGCCGCAAGGGCAAGGATCGTTCCGGCCGACTTTCCCGCCCATAACGGAAACAGGATAATATAAACCGGCCTTCCTGGACAACTCTTATGCGAAGCGGACTTTGATAGGCGCGCGGCGCGCTCCGGAGCGATGATCCTCTCAGTCACGGCGTAACTTAGAAGCCGCCTCAGCCTCATGGGCTTCTCGTTCCCCCGGTACTCCACGGGCGCGGTGACGAGCCAGCCTTTCTGCCTGATCGTCTCCCGGAAATTCCGCGCCTGTTTTCTGGTCACGAGCCCGAGCGCACGGGCCCGATAGATAATGGCCTGGAGCGAGATGCCGTAGCTCTCCTTATGCTCCTAGAGCGAGATCTTCCGGCGCGCCGCCATCAGGGCCCTCGGTGCGCCTTTTCCTTATGAGCCTTAACATTGTTGATCTTCCACTGGATTGCGGGATGGGCGGCAATCCGCATTGCTTCCTCCGCTTTGCCGGGAAAAAGAAGTTCCATGTGAAGATCGCCGCGGTCAGCGGATTCAATGTAATCCTTCTCTTCAGCGCTCAGATCAAAAAACCTTCCTAAGACCGCCCAGGCCTTTTCGATAAGATCGTAGGCCCTGGGCTCAATTTCAACGTTTAAAAGAGGCACAACCTGTTCCATGATGACGCGATCTGTAACCAGCCGTTCCAACCGATCCCGGCGATATGTCGATAATGACTGATCGAGAGTGATTGAAAGGGCGATGAACAATTTTCTAAAATCGCCGCCTGCCAGGCGTCCACTCGCCTGCTCCGGCAGGTGCGCGATATCCCATACGTCACGGGCTGCGCCGCGATCGAGGAGCGCCAACATCTTGCCGATAAAAAGCTCATCCTGGCCTACCATACGCACAACAGGGCGGTCGAGTTCTCCAGGCTGCCAGAGTTCACAAGACTCAAAACCCGACAGTGGAACTCGGAAAACAAAATTCAGGTCCACTTCGATCCTGTCCGTAGCACCGAGAACTGATTGATAATGGAGATAGAACTTGCGGCCGGCAAAGGCTTCAGCAGATTTTTGCACGCGAAATCCCCGTTTATTCGCCAATTCTATAAGCGCGGCCTCGATAAGAGGCCTTTCCTCCAACATTTTTTCTCTTTCGGCATGTCCAATGTAATTGAAGTCCAAGTCCACGGAAAGACGCCGGGGACGGCCAAAACAGAGGTTAAGTGCCGAGCCTCCCTTGAGGGCGAGCGCTTTTCCGAGAAAGGAATGCCGCATAATGTCTCCAGCCAGCTCGCCGAGAAGTCCGACCTTCTCGAGGGCTGCAACCCGGAAGCCAGACTCAGAGGCGCAACGGTCGAGGAATTCTAAACTAAGGCCCACCGATTCCTCCCGCCGATTTCAAGATATTCGGAAGGATCAAGTTCCAACGCGAGGCCAACCAACCGCCGCGATGACCCCTCTCGAGGTACTGAGGAGAACGAGGCCTTCGGCGTTCCATCCGCAAGAGAACCTCATTGGGTACGTAAAAGGACGATTGAAAACGCTCCAGAAACCATCCGGCCGCCGCCCAAAGATTAGCTATATTGTACCGATTGAGGACCTCTTCAAGGAGGTCCAGGTCAATTGTTGAGAATCCTCCGGCCGATAATACAAGCTCTTCCAGCCCGCCGACCAGCGCGGGACGCCGAAATCCTTCGACAAGCGTCCTCTCGGGACCGGTCGCTTTTAGGATTTTCCCCCTGCGTTCAATCCTGCGGGTTCCAAAATCCCTATCCGAGATCGACAGCATCGCGCCGGGATGTTCCATGAAACGGAGGATGCTCCCGTTCAAACGAAGCGGACGCCGGCGTTTTCCCGTATAAAGAGTGACCTGATTCCAAACGGAATGGGCTGCACCCAGGAGTTCAAGCGCGCTGTGGTGCGAAAAAACCGCGTCTGCCCGGACCGCAACCGCCGTCAGGAACGGATCAGGGTGGAACTGAGCCAGCTCGACATCCGGCGGGACGACGGCGTATATCTCGCGTGTCACCAGCTTCAATCGGCCTTTCTCCAGATGGTGTTTCAACCGCTCTACCATGCCTCTCCGTCCGCCCGGCGGACTGAGCGCTGCTGTTGCTTCATCTAAAGAAAAGACGGGATGACCAGCGAAAAAATCTCGAGTGCCGATTTTGCTCTGATTGGCGTTAAAGGGCATTATCTCCCCCGTTCCAGCGCGGAACGTCAAGTTACATGGCCTTTAAGCAGGAGGCACTTTACGCGCCGTGTACTTACAGGGTATATTATTCCCTTTTTATACACTAGATGTCAAGTGTTTTCTGGTTAGTCCGCCGCGAGATCAACTCCTCCACCCGCTTCAACACGCTCTGGGCAAAATCGATACACTCTTCACACTCTTTTTCTGTCACCTCGACTCCCCCGGAAATGATCTTTTTCTGGAGGGTTTTAATTTCGTAATTTCCGACAACAAGAAGGTCCAAATCGCTATGAGCACTCAGCGCATCCTGGGCATAGGAGCCATAAATATAAGCTTCCTTAATATTGTCTAGAAACGCGTCTATCCTCTCAGCCAGAGCGTAGGTGAGAATACCTGCCCATTTCATGCCTCCAGTATGTTGTTTTCGACAATCTAAATAGGGCGTTTCATTTCTGCCTTGCGAAATCATGGAGAGATAAACATATACGCAGGAAGAGTGGGGCAAAATCAGACGCCTGGTCGCCGAACGCGGCAAGGGCTACAAAACCTCCGGGGGGCCTAGGAGCATCTAGAATCTTTATGAAGTATGAATTCAAGCCTTCATCAGTATTTTCCGTATTATGCTTTAGGGGGCAAGAAACTCAATCTTGACGCTCTCTGTCTCAATT
>CAZNVB010000022.1:0-28806 GCA_964576265.1 uncultured Eubacteriales bacterium
GCGATTGGATGCGCCGGAGCTTCTGGTGGGGCGGCGGGAGGGGGCGGAAGTCGGGCCGGGGAAAAGTTGGCGGTAGCGGCGCCGCGGCGGTCATCCTCGCCCTGGCGCTCATCCTGGCCGTCCTTTCGCCGCTCATCGCCCAGCTCATCCGCTTGGCCATCTCGAGACGGCGCGAATTCCTGGCCGACGCGAGCGGCGCCATGCTGACCCGCTATCCTCCCGGCCTGGCCTCAGCGCTGCGCAAGATCGCGGCCGACCGGGAGCCGCTCGAAGCGGCCAACAAGGCGACCGCCCACCTTTATATCGTCAATCCGCTCAAGGATATCGGAGGTGCGGTCAACAAGCTCTTTAGCACCCACCCGCCCGTCGAGGAGCGAATTGCCGCCCTGGAAAAAATGTGATTACGTTCTTAGAGAACCGGGCGATCCTCGAATAAACAGAGCTCCGTGCACTGGACGTAGTCATCGAGAAGTTCCTCGAACATATCGGGGTGTTTTTCCTTGAGCTCAATGGCATAATCCAGAAACTTCTGGATTCCGTCCATCAGCACTTTTTCGCTCTTTTTCATCAGGGAGACTCGCTTCGCCGCTTCCTTGACAAAGGGCTCATCCGGATGCGTTTCTTTCACCAGCAGAACGTCCTGAATGAAATTGAGGATGTAGATCATATCGACGATGATATCTTCAAAATTATAATGAATGGCCTGAGCTAAGAACTGCTGCCAGACATGCTTGGCCTTGACATACTCCATGATCACCGCCTCCATCGCCTCGGGCGATTGGTAAGCGATCCTCTCGGCGTCTCGCCTCATCCGCTTGAGCTCGGCAAGGGAAGCGTTTCTAATCTCGGACATGGACAAAGGTGGAGATTTGAGGGCGCTAAAATTCCGGATGAAAAGGGACCGCATCTCAGCTCGGAAAAGATGGCTTTTGATGAACCGCAACTGGCGGCGCTTTTCCCGGGCCGAGCGGCGTTCCAGGAGCCGTTCGACAATAAAAATGGCCAGCAGGACTTCGAGCGGAATGGCTGCCAGATGAAGAAAGAACTCTTCGTGGGTCACTCTTTCCAGATAAAGAAAAAGAAGAGAAGAGGCGACGAGGAAAACGATGGAGATGATCACGATTTTCTTGTCCACTCGGACCTTCCTTTTTTTCTGAGAGACGGAAAAAATCGGCCGTGCTTATACCAAAATTTATGGGAGTCGTCAAATTCCCGACGGGCTCTTGAAGAAAAAGGAAGGAACGGGGAACCGGGTAGGGACAGACAAGAAGCAGCGGATTGGATGGGCGGACAGACTTTCCCCAGAGATCGCATTGGACGCGTTTCGGCAAACAGGAATGATTATTCCTTACGGAATATGTTATATTAACGACCTCGGAGGTTGAGTTATCATCCGGCCTTAAAGCGAGGGCATGGAAGACACTCTCTGGATTCTCGAATCGACTGGGGAAGCGAAGTTCCCTTATCGCCTCAGCATCAAGAGGGGAGAGACGCCCCTTCTTTGTCTCAGAGTCCAGGACCGGTGGCCGGGGACGAAAGGACATATTTTTTGCCTGCGGGAGGAGGAGCGAGAAGGAGAGGCGTTTCTTGAAGAGATCGAACGCGTTCGCGTTATCTCTTTACGCCGCTTTGGCAAGAGGTTAACCGTCGTCCTCGATCGACCCCAAAAGAAACGCTGCGACTTTCTCTTCCTGGAAAAGGCTTATAAGACAAGAGAAGGAACTTACGAGCAAATATTCTGGCGCACCGAAAGAGCGCTTCGCCAACGTCGCCCCAGAGTCAAGCTGACGGTTTACGGGACTCCTCATCTTCACATCGCCATCGATACGAAGGAACGATATCCCTGGACATTCGCCGATGGCCAGACAGAACGAGTGCTTCTGCCGGTCGGCGACTATGCTCTTTTGGATGAAGAAGGCATTCAAGCGGTCGTGGAAAGAAAAACGTTCGAGAATGTGCTCGCCGAATTCGGGCGGATGCCGGCTTTCCATCAACAGCTGGGCGAGCTCGAATCCTATGCTCACAGCGCCCTGGTGATCGAGGCGAATTATTCGGATTTCCTCAAGCCGGAAAAGCTGAAGTTTTATCCCCCGTCTTTTGCTCGGAAAGCTTTGGCCGAGATCTTTGCCCTTCATCCTCGAATTCACATCGTTTTTGCCGGGAATCGGAAGCTCGGCCGGGAATGGGCGGCGGGCTTCTTCAGCGCCGTTGAAGCTCACCGCAAAGACGTCCCTCACCCGGCCATCGCTGAAGCCATCCAAACCTACGGCCGGCCGCCTGATCTTCATGGCGGTGCTTATTATGAAGCCAGGAAAGTGGTCGAAAGCATGCCGCAGAGGTTTACGATCGCCATGTTCCGGGAGGCCTGTCCGAACGTTCCCGACCACACCCTGAGGAAAGTCCTGAAAGACATGAAAATTGAAGGTCGGGTTCGATGCGCGAGGAAGGTCTGGGAAAAAACATAGGCTGGAAAATCCTTGGGAAATCCCAAAAATGTCTCTCTAAGGAGGTCCTGGTGAAAGCAGGCAAAATCGGTTCTTTTTTGTTTGTCCTTTTTTTTATTTTAGCCTCAAGGGGCTTGGCGGAAGGTCCGGAGCCTCTTCTGCCGGAGAAAGTTCTTCGTGCTCTCAACAATGAAATCTCGGGTGAATTGACTCAAGATTATATTCGAGATATCGCTCGCTTCCATCGTCTTCAGCCGAGCCGCGGCTACAGCCTGGCCGCGGAATGGGTGGCGGCGAAAGCGAAAGCCTTCGGCCTGGCCGATGTCCGGATCGAAAAATACCCCGCCGACGGCGAGACCTCTTATTTCATGCAGAAGTCGAGCCCGGCCTGGGACGTCGAGTTTGCGGAACTCTGGATCGTCCAACCGCGCGAGGAGAGGCTGACGAGCTATGCCGAAATCCCGGTTTCCGTGGCCATCGGGAGCGCGAGCTGCGACCTCCAGGGCGATCTCGTCTTTGTCGGCGAGGGGACGTCACCCCGGGATTATGAAGCCGCCGACGTCAAAGGGAAGGTTGTCTTGGCCTCCGGGTTCATCGACGCCGTGGCCGGGCTCGCCGTCGACCGCTTCGGCGCCCTCGGTGTCGTCACCATCAACACGCGCTTCGCTGACGACGAGCCAGACAACGTGAGCACGCTGCGCCTCAGCCGCGTCAAAACTCCGACCTTCGGTTTCGGCCTTTCCCATCGCCGCGGCGAGGAGCTCAAAGCCCGCCTCCTCCGGAACGAGAAAATCAGAGTCCGGGCCGTCGTCAAGGCGGAAACGCATCCCTATTTCTACGAGAATGTCATCGCCGCCATTCCCGGCGCCGACCTGGCGGCCGAGGAAATCCTCCTCACCGCCCACCTCTGCCACTACAAGCCCGGAGCCAACGACAACGCCTCCGGCTCTGCCTGCCTGCTTGAGATCGGACGGGCCCTGCGCCGCCTCATCGATGAGGGGAAAATCAAGAAGCCCCAGCGGACTGTGCGTTTTCTCTGGGTCCCAGAGATGAGCGGCAGCATCGCCTACGCGGCCAAGAATGCGGATGCCATCCGGCGCACGGTGGCCGGAATCAACCTCGATATGGTCGGGCAGTACCTCAACAAGAATAACTCGACGTTCTTTCTTCACCTCACGCCGCACTCCCGTCCTCATTACATCAACGACCTCCTGATCAATCTGACCGAGTTTCTGGCCGCCAATAATATCCAGGCTCTGGAAGAGGAATCGCGATTCGCCGTCCATTCATTGTCCGGGAGCCGGGATGATTTTCGGTATCGGATCATGGGGTATACGGGAGGGAGCGACCAGATGATCTTCAATGATGGCCTGATCGCCGTCCCCTTTGCCTTCTTTCTGGTATGGCCGGACCGCTATTACCATACGAGCGGCGACCAGCCAGAGCAGTGCGATCCCACGCAACTCAAACGGTCGAGCTTCCTGGCGGCCGCGGCGACTGTTTTTCTGGCTGATGACTGCCCCCATAAGGCCCGCCGGCTGGCCGGGGAAATGGCCACCCGGGCACGTTCCTGTATCCAGGCTGAGGTCCGGCGCGGGTTCGGACTCCTCAACATGAGCGCTCCCGGCGAGCTCCTCGCATCTTACAGGGAGGCGCTGAATTTCGTGACCCAGGTCTATAAGAGAAAAATCGCGGCGCTCCAGAGCCTGAGGGGATATTCCCGCCGGGACGAGCTTGTCGACCGCTATATCGCTTCGACAATCGAGGCGCTCAAGGTCGAAATGCCTCGGAGTCTTGCCGAGGTCGAAGGCTATTATCTCCTGACCTGTCGGGCTCTCGGGACGGCCCCGCAGAAAGTCGCGCCGACCGATGAGGAAAAGAGAGCCGCCCGCATCATCCCTCGCCGCAGTGAGAAGCTCAAGGGCCCGGTCGGATGGACTTACTTGCGCGAGAAGTTCAGAGATCAGCCCGAAATCACGAAAATCCCCATCATGCAGGAGGACAACCGCATCACCTACGAAATTCTGAATTTCATCGACGGGAAGAACAGCCTCCTCGACATCCGCAACGCCGTGAGCGCCGAGTTCAAGCCGGTCCCCACCGCCTGGGTTGAGGAGTACATCCGCCTCTTGGCCCGGGCCGGCGTCGTTATTCTAAAAGAATAACAGCCCCCTTACGCGGAAGCGGATGGTCAATCAAATCCGTCTCTTCCGCTACGGTCGTCAAGTGCGTTCATGGACGGCCATCCTCCGCTCTCACCGAAGCGGAGAGCGATGATTTTCGGTGGAGGGCAGATCGAGGGCCGAGGAAAAGGCGTCTTCAAGCAGGAAGAACGGATCGACAATCATTCCAGGACCCGAAACAAAAACTCGCCCTGAAGAGGGGTGTTTTGGCGGTCAGGAGAATGCGATCGATCCGCTCGCCAAAGCCCATCCACCAAAAATCGTCCCGCTCGAGGCAGGGGTCGAGGATGCGGCGCCGGACCTCGTGCCGAATGCGCTCGCGAACGAGAGGAGAGATTCGGTCGAGTTCGGTTTCCGTGAGATAATCCGTCCAGGCGAGAAGCCTCCCCGTCTCGGCGGCGAAGAGGTCGACCGTGTTCTTTGGTTGATTGATATAACAGCGCGTTTTCTCTGTCCAGGGGGAAGATCATTTTTTATCCTTGATTTTTTTTGCCCGGATTGGTCAAGATATCCAGGAAGGAGAATGTAGATGAAAAACAAGCCTCTCGGCAGGCGTGAGTTTCTAAAATCGTGCCTGGCGGCAACGGCGGCGGCCGGGGACCTCATTGCCGGGAAAACAGCGGCGAGTCAAGGGATGAACGCCTCCGCCACCGCTTATGACGCGAAAGGCCTGCCGACCCGCGTCCTCGGCCGGACCGGCGTTCCCGTGCCCGTCATCGGGTTCGGCGGCGGGAGCCGATTCTGCCGCGTCGAGGATGTCGATCAAAGCGTTGAGCTTCTGAATTACGCCCTCGACCACGGCCTTTATTACTGGGACACGGCCAACCAGTACGGCGGCAAGAACTTCAAGAGCGAAGAGCGCTACGGGCTCGTCCTCAAGCACCGCCGCCGCGAGGTTTTTCTGGCCACCAAGGTCGGCGAGCGAAAATACGACGGCGCGATGCGGCAGCTCGAGGAGAGCCTGAAACGTCTGCAAACGGACTATCTCGACATCTACCAGGTCCATTCCGTCGAATCGGCGGCCGACGTCGAGGCGATCGGCGCCAAGGGCGGCGTTCTCGAGGCGCTCTACAAGCTCAGGGATCAGAAGGTGGCGCGGTTCATCGGTTTCACCGGACACGCGGACGCCGGGGCGATGAGCGCTCTCGCCAAGCGGTTCGATTTCGACACCATGCTCATTGCCCTCAACCACTACACCGAGCACAAAGGCGATTTTGAGAAAGGCGCCGTGCCGGCCGCGGCGGCGAAGAACATGGGCATCATGGCGATCAAGGTCATCCGGCCCCGAGAGACGGTGGCGGGGGTGAAGTCGGAGGAGCTGATCCGTTATGCCCTGAGCCTCGAGCACCTCCACTCGGCCGTCATCGGCCACGACAGCCTCGACGTCCTGAAAAAGAACATCGAGCTGGCGAGGAGTTTCCAGAAGATGAGCCCGACGGAGATGCAGGAGATCACGGCGCGCTTGGAGATGTTCTTTCGGGGCCGGAATGTGCCCTGGATGCAGCCCGGCTACCGGGACGGCCTTTCCGCCTGAGCGGCGGCCCGAAAGATCGGATCTGAATTGCGGAAGAATTTCCGTGGTTGACCGATTCCTCTTTTTCGACGATTTCAAGCTATGGGGAATAAAATAGCCTGCGATTTGCGGCGCGGCCTGCCGATGGTGGCAGTCCAAGACCCGGAAGCGCTCGCCCGCGAGCGGGAAGTTTTGCATGAGATCAACAGCCGCCGCCATTTCTGGAACCGGTGGCGGGGCTACTGGGGGCTTTCCGGCCCCGGCTGGGTGCAGAGCGCCCTGACCCTCGGCGCCGGTTCCGCCGGATCGGCGATTTTCGCCGGCGCCGTCTTCGGCTACCGGCTTCTCTGGGTTCAGCCGGTGGCCATGTTCCTGGGCGTCGTGATGTTCGCCGCCATCGGTCATCAGCTCCTTGTCACCCAGGCCCGCCCCTATGACGTCTTCTGGAAGAAGCTCCACCCGTCGCTGGCCCTATTCTGGGGCTTCAACGTCCTCCTGGCTTCGATCGTCTGGCAGTTCCCGCAGTACTCGCTCGGGACCGCCGTCGTTAGGGACATATTCGCCGTCTTCGGAATGAGCTTGCCGAAAGGAATCGTCGCCCTCGCCCTGCTCGTCTCGGGAACGGCGATCTGCTGGAGCTACGGGAAGGGAAGCCGGAAGGCCGTCCGGGTGTTTGAGCGCATTCTCAAGGATTTCCTCTTCCTCATGGTCCTCTCATTCTTGCTCGTCGTCCTGAAGACCGGCGTCGACTGGAAAGCCCTGGCCGGGGGGGTCTTCGGGTTTCATATCCCCGGCGACCGGGAGGGGCTGACCATTCTTCTGGGGCAGCTCGGCGCGGCCGTCGGCGTCAACATGACGTTTCTCTATCCTTACTCGCTTCTCGCGCGCGGCTGGGCCCGCGAGCACCGGGGGCTGAAAAACTTCGACCTGGCGACGTCGATGTTCCTGCCCTTCGTCCTGGCGACGAGCCTGGTCATCATCGCCTGCGCCAACACTCTCCACGTCCGCGGGATCAGGGTCCAGGGCGCCGTGGAGGCCGCCCATGCCCTCGAGCCGCTCGTCGGCCTGACCTTCGGCCGCATTGTCTTTTCCCTTGGCGTGTTCAGCATGTGTTTTACCACGCTCGTGATCGAGATGGTCATCTGCGGGTTCGTCCTTAGCGAGATGCTCCATTTCGAATGCCGCGGCCGGGCTTACCGGGCGGCGACGATGGCGGCCAACATCGGGATTCTCGGGGCCTTCTATAAAATGCCGTTCTGGCTTCCGGTGCTGACGTCGTCGTTCAATCTGTTGATGATGCCGGTGGCGTACCTGTGTTTCCTGGTCCTCCAGAACAAGCGCAGCTACCTCGGCGAGGAGGTCAATCGGGGCCTTAAAGGCTGGATCTGGAACGCGCTCCTCCTTCTGGCCGTCCTGGTCGTCGTCGCCGGCGCCGTCGCGAAAGTCCTTTCGCTGTGAGCGCTGACGGAGTGAAGGCCGGCGATAAAGAAGAGCCCGACTTTTCGTTTTCATGGCGGTCCGGTCGCCGCATTATAGGTTTGAATCCGGGATTTGGCCCGGGAGGAAGGCAGAGGGAAGGAGGGGATGAGGGGAAGCTGGGGAGGATTCTCTTCGGTCGCTTCGTCGCTCCCTGAGGCTGAGATGTCCGGAGAAGGGAAAAGGCGTCTGCCGTTTTTGGAGCGGCGCGGGCCGGCTTCGCGGCCGGGATGGGCGGGCGGAGAGCTCCGACGAGTGGCCGCCTAAACTCGTCGGTCGGGCGCGGGGATTGAAAAGAATCCCCCTTCCCGTTATAATTTCCTTGCCCTCAAGCGGGGTCGTAGTTCAGATTGGTTAGAACGCTGGCCTGTCACGCCAGAGGTCGCGAGTTCAAGTCTCGTCGGCCCCGCCAGCTTATCCCTTTGATTTTGAACGTTTTCCTTCGTCTATTTCCTTTTAAACTGAAACCGACGGAAAACCTTTGTTTCCGACTCAGGGCAGGAGCGTTTTCAGGCGCTTTCCGGCGTCCGATGATAGATTGTCCTTCCGCCTCGCGCCCGGAGCGCCGGGCTCAGAACTCCCTTTTAGCGTTCCGTCAAAATTCAAAAAATACGGTTTTGGATCAAATCGAGCTGTCCGGACTCAAAGCGGACATCTGGTACCAATCGCGATAAAGTCCATCATACAACCACAGCCCGTAAGTCGATCCGAAATCGACGTAGATTTCATCCATACCGTCGTTGTCGTCGTCGAAGACAAACGCGGGGCTCGAGGACACTCCGCTCCTCTGAACCCAAGTTCCGGGATAGGCGTCGGAGTGAAACCATACCCACACGCCGTAGGACCCGAAACCGGCGATGAGCTCATCATCAGAGGTGTTGTAGCCGACGGTGCCGCCTTGGCGCTGCCGGTCGCCTGATCCTCTTGGTGTAAGAGGTGTTCATGGCCAAGGTCGTTTTCTCTGTGGCTCGCCGAAACTCCCGATGCGGCTTGTCTCCAACAGGGCGCAAGCCGACCTCAGACTCCCTCCTTTTTCCCGCATCAGGTTCGCCGTTTCCAGGAGATTGGCTTTTTGGTTTTCTAATGTTTTGACAGAGACGTTTGTCAGGCCGGGTTCGGCCGTGCCCCCCAGCGTGCCCTCGGTCGCAATTCCCGGCGGGGCTTATTTTGGGGTACGCCGGATCTCTGAGCCCGCTTCCGGCCGAACATCTTCTGTTCGTATTCTACGCTGTGATCCGTAAGCAGCATTTCAATACCGGCTTTTTCCTCCGGGATTTTCATCCCGATGAAAGACTCGATGGCCTCCACGTGTTTGCCGAATTTTTCGCAGGCGAAGGAAATCGCCCGGCCGGAATTCCCCGCCCTGGCCGTCCGGCCGATCCGGTGGACGTAGTTTTCGATGTCCTCGGGGAGGTCGTAATTGACGACCATCTCCAGGCCCTCGATGTGAAGGCCGCGGGCCGCGACGTCGGTCGCCACCAGGAACGAAAACCTGCCGGCCATGAAGTCGTCGATAATCCGCAGCCTCTGGCTCTGCGGCAGGTCGCCAGACAGATGACGACAGCGACGGCCGTTGCGCTCGAGTTTCTTGGCCAGGCGGAAGGCGGTGTGCCGCATGTTGGTGAAGATCAGGGCGCTGCGGGGCTTTTCCTTAGCCAGGATGCCGAGAAGCAGGTTGGGCTTGAGATGGCTTTTGACCCGGTAGAGCTTCTGGACGATCGTCTCCACGGTCATCTGTTCGGGAGTGAGCTCAATGAAAACCGGATCGTTCAGGTAGTCGGCGGCGATGCGGCGCGAGAGACGGTTCAACGTCGCGCTGAAAAGCATGCTCTGTCGCTCAAAACGGGGGACCAGACCGCAAGCCAGCCGCTTGATGTCCGGAAGAAACCCCATATCGAAGAGGCGGTCGGCCTCGTCGATCACCAAAAAACGGATCTCTTTGAGGTTGAGAAGCCGTCTCTCGTCGAGGTCGAGGAGCCGGCCCGGCGTGCCGATGATCATATCGATCCCTTTTTTGAGGGCGGCGATTTGAGGGCCATAACCGATGCCTCCGTAAAAGCAACCGAAGGTGAATCCTAAATTCCGACCAAGAAGGCGTGCTTCCCCCTCAATCTGCGCCGCGAGCTCCCTGGTCGGCACGATGATCAGGGCTTTCTTCCGCCGGCCGCCATCGGACCGGAGCCACTGTTCGAAGATGGTGATTAAAAAGGCCGCGGTCTTGCCGGTCCCCGTCTGGGACTGAACAGCCGCGTCTTTTCCCTGGAGCGTGTGGGCCAGGGTTTTCTCCTGGACATCCGTGAGCTCAGCATAGCCCCTTTGGGCGATGGCGCGAAGGAGGCCGGGATGCAAATTCAATTCTCTAAAAAACATAATCATTCCTCGGATTGACATTTAAACATGAGGGGATCGTCGTCAGGCGAATAATTATTCAGGCGAGATCAAATATTCGAGATGACTTTTTCCTGCCAGATGTTTAAGCTGACATTATAGCTTAAGCTCCCCCTTTTGGCAAGCGAACTGCCGGCCCGGCTCTCTCGGCGAAGGACGGAGAAAGGCGAGATACGGCCTTCCGCCAGGGCCGATCGCCGCCGGACGACTCATTTTTTTCCGACGCAGGCCAGGAGATACCCGTGCCGCCTCAGAAACGAAAATCTGCGGTACATAAAAGCGAACGGCCGGATCAGGGGCTGAACGAGAAAACTGACCTGCGGCCACCTCACATAGACAAAAAGATCAAGCATTCTCAGCCAGCCGGGGATAAACAGAATGCCGCTCCGGCCGATGATCCGGAAACCGGCCTCTTCCATCATCCTTTCGAGTTCCTTCCCGCTGAACGACTTCTCTTGCCCGTAATAATAAAGGTTGAGCCGATGGAGGATGGAAACAAGGAGCGGCCTGAGAAAGAGGTCCAGCTTGTTCGGGACCCCGATGATAGCCAGCCCCCCTTTCTTGAGCACACGGTAGCATTCCCGGATCGCCTGCTTGTATTCAGGAAAATGCTCGATTGTCCCCATGCTGTAAACATAGTCGAAGGATTGATCCGCGGCGGCGATGCTCCTCAAGTCGGAGACGATAAATCCGGCCCGAACGGAGCCCTTCTTTTGCCGGGCGAACCGCGTCCGTGCTTCGGCCGCGATGGCCGGCGAGATATCGATGCCGTAGATATCGGCTCCCTGCTCGGCCGCCCAGAAAAGAATCTGAGTGTTTTTCGCTTCATCCCAGAGGTCGGTTTTGAAGAGACGTTTTCCCTCAAGGTTGCGAAAATACCGGCCGAGGAGTAGCCGCTCGCATTCGAAATAGTAGCGCGTCGAAGCGGCGTCGATAAACGCCGGGAGCGACCGGCCGACCCGGTCCCAGGAAGATTTCAGGTGCGAAGCCGAGAGTTTAACCATAGAGAGTCTGGATCCTGGTGTAGAATTCCCGGTCTGAGCAGCCGTGCTCGAAAGGCCCAAGACCCGAGGCCTTCCAGCCGCCGAAGGGAGCTTCAGGCCTCACTCCAAGCGTCGTTTGGTTGAGCTTCAGGACTCCGCACTCGGCTTTTTCCAAAAACAGCCGCTGGCAGGACGGATCTTTGGAAAAGAGACTTGCGACCAGGCCCTGCGGAACTGCATTTAACAATCGGATGGCCCGGTGGATATCTCTCGCTGTTTCCAGGACGGCGACCGGACCGAAGCTCTCTTCCTGAACAACCGGCAGCTCAGGATCTACAGAGGCGAGGACCGTCGGTTCAAACCAGCACCCTTCCTTCCATCGGGCCGGGATTGATCCGCCGCAGAGAATTTTCGCCCCGGCGCCAACGCTCTTCTGGACCAGGGCCTCCATCTCTTTCTGCTTTCGCCGCGAAATCAACGGACCGACCTGGGTCTCCCGGTCGGAAGGCAGCCCGATGCGGAGCGAACGGACCGCGGCCACGAGAGCCTCTTCAAATATCCGCCGTACAGCTCGATGAACGATGAATCGGCGGGGAGCGGTGCACCTCTGGCCGGAAAAGCTGAAAGCTGAAACAGCCAGGGTGCGGGCCGCCTCTTCGATATCCCCATCCGGCATGATCAGGCTGGCGTTGTTTCCGCCGAGTTCAAGCTGGACGGGGATGGGTCGAGAGGAACAGAGTCGAGCGACTTCGAGACCGGACTTCCATGAACCGGTGAAAGAAACCGCCCGGACATCCGGGTTCAATACAAGATGATGGGCGGTGTCCTTTTCTCCAAAAGTCAGGTTGACGACTCCTTCAGGGCAGGCGGCCTTGCGCAGAGTTTCAAGAACCAGGATGGATGTCCGGGGCGCCAAAGCGGCCGGCTTCCAGACGACGGAATTTCCGAAGAGCAGCGCCGGGGCTATTTTCCCGACGGGGATAGCGAGCGGATTATTCCAGGGGGTGATGAGTCCGACGACTCCGAGCGGCCCTCGCCGGACGGCGAAGTCGCCCCGGCGAGGGAAGTCCGCATCCGATCCGGTTTCTGCGTTTTCGGGGAGACGGACGGCCTCGAGGAGCAAGCGGACAGCAAACATGACCTCTTCTTCTGCCAATGAGACGGGTTTTCCGATTTCAAGAGCCATGGCCGCGGCAAACGGAGCCTTGAAATCGAGGAGTCGTGAGGCCCAATCAAGGAGAAGTTTTTTTCTTGTTTTCTCCGGCGCGTTCGCCCATTTCGGCCCGGCGGATTTCGCCGCGGCCGCGGCGGCTTTCACGTCGGCCGGCGAGGCGAGCGGCACGCGGCCGATTTCTTTTTTCCAGTGGGAAGGGTTTCTCAGCCGGCAAAGTGCATGGCTGCCTGGCTGGCGCCATTTTCCATTAATGAATGCGACCGGAGAGAGGGATTCCGAGGTGACGATTCCGCGGCGGTCAGGCTTCTCCATCTTCGACCTCAGCCAGGGACTCCTCGAGAGATTGAACGATTCTCGCCCCGAATTCCTTTGTCCCGACGATCTTCGCCTCCGGCTCTCCGAGATCTGCCGTCCGCCAGCCGGCGGCGAGCGTTTTTTCAACGGCGTCATGGATGAGATCCGCTGCGCGATTCACTCCAAAACTCATCCGAAGCATCATCGCCAGGGAGAGGACTTGACCGATCGGGTTGGGGATGTCTCGGCTCGACGGGAAAGATTGCCTCAGAAATCGGGGATACCCGGCGATAAAACCCAATCCGTTCCAAATTTCGCGGCCGATTGGAGAACGCATCCTCACGCATCTCCGGGACAAGCGGATTTTTATCAGAGACCTGAGGAACTGTCAAACTGGCGAAAAAAGTTGACTTTTCCGGATTCTCTTTTTTATAATACAAACCTAAGGATGGGGGCGAACGGATTCGACGGGGATAGTGAGGCAGAAGCTGCATGTCGAGATTCCATCCACCTCGTAAAACGGTGGACCCAAGTAAGTGCAGAAGCACTCCCTGTTGCTGCCTAAGAGTTAGGCATGCCGTCCCCCGGGTTCTCTCCTGCGGTGCCCAGGGGGCGTCGACGAGCAGGATAGCGATCCCGGTGCGCCCTGAACCTGGTGAGTGAGATGTCTGCAGGGCTGGTTTTGCGGCGCTCTTCCTCTTCGAGCGCCGCCGAACGAGAACAAGGAAGAGGATATGCATGTAGAGGCTTCTCGCTGAATGTCTCCGGACGCGGGTTCGATTCCCGCCGCCTCCACCATCCTCGGTTCGCGGCGAACATTGAAGGCTTTTAACGAGAGGCGGCGATATCGGCTGATTTTCCTGCCTCTTTTTTTCTCTTGCCTTGTCCTTATCCTTGTCGCCTCTCGTCCCGTCATCCAAATTTCCACTCGGGATTATGAGGGTTACAGCCGGGTTCTTTTGACTCTGCCCTCCAATCTGAGCTGCAGCCTGGAAAAGAGCGATGCTTTTTTGCAGGTCCGCCTCCGATCTAGGACGGTTTTTGAGCTTCGACAGGAGCCTTTCGAGAGCCGCCTCGTCAAATCCTTCAGCTGGGTCAAGGGGAGCGATTTCTTCGGCTTGATCATTGAACTCCGACACGGCGGCTTTCGCTATGAGTCCTTCCGCGTCGAAAGAAGGAACCAGCTGGCGATTGATTTTTATGAAACTGCTTTTGAGGTTCCGCCAAGCAAGGAGGAAAAGGCTGCGGCCGAGCCTCCGCGGAAAGAGAACATTCCCGATGTCGGCGAGGCGAGAACTGAAGGAGCTTCAGACCGCGGCGTGTCAGGCGGAACGAAGATCCGGACGATTGTCATCGATCCAGGGCATGGCGGGCTTGAGGTTGGAGCCAAGGGAAAGTTCGGTTCCCTCGAAAAAGACATCACCCTTGCCATCAGCCTCAAGCTTCAATCCCTCATCGAAAGAAACCTGGGTTTCCAGGCTGTTCTGACGCGCGACCGGGATATCGACGTCTCTCTGGATAACAGGGCGGGCGTGGCCAACAATCATCATGCGGAGCTGTTCGTCAGCATCCATGCCAACAGCTCTCTCCGGCGAAACGCTTCCGGGTCGGAAACCTATTTTCTGAGCCTTAATGCGACCGACGAAGAGGCGCGCCGTTTGGCCTATCTCGAGAACACCACCGCCCAGTTGGAGAAGCCCCTCGACAATGAAAATAAAGACGATATCATGATGATCCTCTGGGACATGGCCCAGTCGGCTTACCTGAAACAGAGCCAGAGATTGGCCGAGATTATTCAGGAGGAACTCAACACGCTTCTCGGCACGGCGGACCGCGGAATCAAGCAGGCCCCGTTCAAGGTGCTGACGGCCGTGGCCTGTCCGGCCGTTCTGGTGGAAGTCGCCTTTATTTCCAATCCGGATGAAGAAAAAAAACTGACAACCGAGGCGTTTCAGGAAATGATCGCTCAGGCGATTTTCCAGGGAATCGCCCGCTACGTCAAATTGATCTCATGAGCCGAAAAAAGCCGATGATAAGTCCTGTGAGATGGACTTTTCTTGTTCTTTCCTTGATCGTTCTTCTTGTCCTGGCCGTGGTTTTTTTTAAGGGAGGCCGCCGGGAACTGATCAAGCCGTCCGTCGATGTTTCTCCCGTCGAGGTTTCCGGGCAAGAGGATCTCCCTCCAAAAAACAAAGAGATTGTTCTTTTTTTCCCGGCGGAAGAAGACAGCCTTCTTCATCCTGAGAAACGCAGAATCTCTGCCGGTTCTTCTGTGGCCGGTGAAGCCAGGCAGGCCGTCGAGGAGCTGATCAAAGGGTCCGCCCAGGGGTTTCTTTCGCCCTTGCCTCCCGAAACCAGGCTGAGGGAGATTTTCATCACCAGAGATGGGACCGCCTATGTGGACTTTTCAAAGGAGTTCATGGAAAAACATCCCTCGGGCTCCTCAGCGGAGCTGTCGACCATCTATTCCGTCGTCAACACGCTGATTTATAATTTCAAGCCGATCCGCAAGGTTTTTATTCTGGTCGAGGGAGGAGAGAAGGAAACGCTGGGCGGACATGTCAACCTTAGCCGGGCCTTCACCCAGCTCGATTCTCTGATCGCCCAGTAGATCCGGTCTCGCTTGATGTCGGGCGAGGCTTAATTAAACGACGCGAGGGCTGGCCTCATGAAACGTCTCCCCCAAGTCGTGATCATCGGCTTTCCCAATGTGGGGAAGTCGACGCTCTTCAACCGGCTTCTGCGAAAGCGGCGGGCTCTTGTCCATTCTCTTCCCGGGATGACGAGAGATCCGGTCTCGG
Organism: uncultured Eubacteriales bacterium; assembly: GCA_964576265.1. Classification (GTDB taxonomy): domain Bacteria; phylum Acidobacteriota; class Aminicenantia; order Aminicenantales; family UBA8522; genus CAZNVB01. The sequence goes on from CAZNVB010000022.1 coordinate 15,257, forward strand.
CTGTGGCCGAAATCCAAGGGAGAACGTTCATTCTCACAGACAGCGGCGGCCTGGACGATGCGAGCGGAATGCCTCTCGCTCCTGAGGTCAGCGATCGAGCCAGACGCGAGGCGCTCAAGGCCGATGCGATTCTCTTTGTTCTCGATGGTCGCCGCGAGCCGACTGCCGGCGAGGAAGAACTCTGGCTGGAGTTGCGCCGGACCGGAAAGCCGGTCCTCGCTGTCCTCAACAAAATCGATTCCGCCGCTCAGGAAAGCCGCGTGGCGGATTTCTATAACTTTCTGAAAACGGAGACGATCGTCCCTATCTCCGCCGAGCACCGGAGGAATCTCGATGAGCTGGAGGAGCGTCTGGCGGCGGTTCTTCCGACGGCAGCGCCCGGAAGTCGGGAGGCCGAGCCGCTCAAGGTGGCCATCATCGGCCGGATCAACGTCGGAAAATCGTCTTTGATCAACCGGCTCTGCGGCGAGGAGCGGCTGATTGTCAGCCCGTCTCCAGGGACGACGCGGGACAGCACCGATACTTATGTCATCCGCAATCGGAAACTCTATGCGCTTGTCGACACGGCCGGAATCAGGAAGTTGAGACGGGTCCGGGACGAAAGGGAACAAGCCGGAATCATCCGGGCCAAAAAAGATATCGCCCGGGCCGACGTGTTGTGTCTCGTCATGGATGCCCAGGAATTTCCCACGCGACAAGATGCTGCCATCGCCCATCTCGCTTCAGAATCCGGCAAGCCTCTCCTTCTCGCCCTGAACAAGTGGGATCTTGTAGCCCGAAACGCCAGCCCGGAAGAATTTAGGCGAGCCGTCTTCCGGCGTTTACCGTTTTTGAGCTATGCGCCGCTCCTCCTGGTCTCCGCTCTGACCGGCAAAAACGCGGTCAAAATCCTTGACTTGGCCGGGAGCGTCTACGAGCGGAGCGCGGTCAGGGTTCCGACGCCGCGGCTCAATGAGTTCCTGGCCTGGATCGAAGCCGCACATCCGCCGGTTTCCAGGACCAAAAGGCGAATCAAAATCAAATACATGACCCAAAAAAGCGTCCGGCCGCCGACGTTTCTCCTGTTCACCCGCCAGCCGGCGCGGCTCCTGCCGGCTTATGAGAAATTTTTTCTCCAGGCGCTGAGAGACAAATTCGGCTTGTGGGGATCGCCGATTCGCGTCGTCATCCGAAAGAGTTGACTTCCTGCCTCATTCTATTATAAATTGATTTTCCGCCGAGTGCGGTGAGAAAGATCAAGGAGGCTGACATGAGTCGAAGAGGATGCCGTTTTCTCTGCGTCGCAGCGCTGGCCGTCGTTTTGGCCTTTTTATTCTCCAGCTGCGAGAAGTTGAGCGCCAGCAAGCTCAGGGCCAATTATCATTTTTCCAAGGCCAACCAGCTTTTCAGAGACGGGAAGTTTAGACGGGCCATTACCGAATATGAAAACACCCTGAAATACAATCCCGGTATGGTTCAGGCCTACCGTTATCTCGGCGAATCATACAAGAGCTTATATAAACCCGGTGTGGACACGCCGGAAAACAAGGAAGTCGCTCAGAACGCCCTCAACGCTTTCACCAAAGCGTACGAGGCGGATTCGTCGAATCGGGAAATCATCTTTTCCCTCGGCGATATGTACGACAAGCTGAAGAAATTCGAAGAGGCCGAAAAGCTCTATCTCCGGATCCTTGAGCTCGAGCCGGGGAATATGGGGAATTATTACGTCGTCGCGGAGTTCTATAAAAGATATGCGGCCGAAAACGAGGCTCTCCGGGCGAAAGCGGAGTCGATGTACCTGCGCCGGATCGAGCTCGATCCGGAGAATCCCCAGGGCTACGCTTATATGGCAAATTATTTTGAGAACCTTTCGCCCTCGCCGGAAGTTTATGACCAGGCCAACGTTTACTGGGAAAAGCGAATCCAGCTTGAGCCCGACAGCGCTGAAGCCTGGCTGGCCAAGGGGGTCAATCGCTGGTCTCGGTCCTACCGTTTTCAGAATGTTCCTGCCGGGGAGAGGCTGAAGCTCGCCCAGGAAAGCCTCAAAGCGTTGCAAAAAGCGGTCGAGCTTGATCCCAATTATCCCGAACCCTACAGCTGGCTGAGCGTTCTCTACCAGAGCGTCCTGGCGAAGCTCGAGCCCGAAAAAGAAGCCCGATACAAAGCGGAAGCCGACCGGGCCATCGAGAGATTCCAGGAAATGAGAAAACGGGCGCAGGAAAGAAAGAAGCTCGAAGAAGAGCTGAAGAAGACCGGATAATAAGCCGACCGCTTTTGTTCGCTTTCCGACGGCCGGCGCGCTGACGTGAGGGTCGATGTTTATCCCTCTGAGGGATGAGAACCCGACCCGGCGGTTTCCCTTCATCACTCTCCTGATCATCGGCCTGAACACAGCCGTCTTTCTTTATCAGGCTTTTTCTACTCAAGGGCTGGAGTTCTTCGTCGAGAAAATGGGGCTCATTCCTTACGAGATCACCCATTTCAGGAGCCTAGCTCACATTCCCCGCCTTTCTCCCGGCCTGACATTGTTCACTTCGATGTTCCTTCACGGCAGTTTGTTCCATCTCCTGGGAAACATGCTTTTTCTCTGGATCTTCGGCAACAACGTCGAAGATTTTCTCGGCTCGCTGCGGTTTGTTTTTTTCTATCTTGTCTGCGGCTTGGGAGCGGCCTTCACCCAGATCGTCTTCAGCCCGAACTCGCGGCTGCCCATGATCGGCGCCTCAGGCGCCGTGGCCGGAGTTCTTGGGGCCTATTTCATCCTTTATCCGGGAGCGCGAGTCCTAACTTTTGTCTTCCTCTTCGTTTTTATCCGGGTCATCCCGATCCCGGCCGCCTATGTCCTCGGACTCTGGTTTATCGCCCAGGTGCTCAACGTCGGGATGGGAGGAGGAGTCGCCTGGTTCGCCCACATCGGCGGTTTTCTCCTCGGCCTGATGTTGATCCGTGTCGCGGCCAAGCGCCGGTAGCTCGGAGGCTGGGTCTGACTGTCTGGCCGTTGATGACGGTCGCTGATGCGCGGAAGCCGGTCGAATTGACAATTTCTTCAATATCTTGTATTTTAATCCATCATTCAGAACGAGTTTTAGCTTCCGATATTGAGATTCAGAGGACTCAGAAGATGAAAACTTTTGTCCCTAAAAAGGATGAAGTCGAAAAGAAGTGGTGGCTGGTCAACGCCGAGGGAAAAATCCTCGGTCGGCTGGCCACGGAGGTCGCCACCCTGCTCCGAGGCAAAAAGAAGCCCCAATTTGCCGATTTTTGCGACAGCGGGGATTTCGTCGTCGTCATCAACGCCGAGAAAATCGCCGTGACAGGCAAGAAGCCCGAGGAAAAAATCTATTACTCTCATTCTCAATATCCCGGCGGACTGAAGGCCAAAACGCTCAAACAGCTTCTTCAGGAAAAACCCGAGGAGGTCATCCGGCGGGCCGTCTGGGGGATGATTCCCAAGAACAAGCTTGGCCGGCAGGTGTTCAAGAAGCTGAAGGTCTACCGCGGCCCCAGCCATCCGCACGAGGCTCAGTGCCCGCAGGAATACCGCTTTTAGGAGGAACGTTGAGTCTGATTCAATATTACGGCACAGGAAAAAGAAAAACGTCCGTGGCCAGAGTTTTTCTGCGCTCCGGAAAGGGAGACGTCACTCTTTATGTCAACCAGAGGCCTCGGCCGTTTGCGGAATATTTTCATCTCGATTCTCATCGCTATGTCATCCGGCAGCCGTTTCTGTTGACCGATACCGAAGGGAAATTCGATGTTTTTCTGCGGGTCAGCGGCGGAGGGCTGAAAGGACAAGCCGAGGCGATCCGGCTGGGGATTGCCCGGGCGCTGGTCGAGTTCAACCGGGAGCTCAAGCCGGCTCTTAAAGAGGCCGGGCTGCTGACTCGGGATTCGCGGATCAAAGAAAGAAAAAAGTACGGCTTGCTCGGAGCGCGCAAAGCTCCGCAGTATCACAAGCGGTAGAGGGGAGGGTCGACGTTGGTTTCCGTAACGATGAAAGAGCTTCTCGAGGCGGGAGTTCACTTCGGTCACCAGACCAGGCGGTGGAATCCCAAGATGAAAGAGTACATCTTCGGCCAGCGAAACGGCATCTATATCATCGATCTGCAGAAGACGATCAAAATTTTCAAGGAGGCCTTGAACTTTATCAAGAGCATCGCCGAAGCGGACAAGGATATTCTTTTCGTCGGGACGAAAAAGCAGGCTCAGGACATCATCCGGGAATCGGCCAACCGCTGTGAATGCAGTTATGTCAATCAGCGCTGGCTGGGCGGTCTGCTGACGAATTTCAGCATCGTTCGCGGCAGCGTGGACAAACTGATCGAGCTCGATGAAATGAAGGAAGACGGGCGGTGGGAGCTGATGTCGAAAAAAGACCAGTCCAAGATGGAAAAGCTGCACAAAAAGCTGACCAAAAGCCTGGGCGGGATCAAGAAGATGACCGGCCTGCCGGGAGCGCTGTTCGTCATCGACTCCTCCAAAGAGGAAATCGCCATTATCGAGGCCCAGAAACTTGGGATTCCCATTGTGGCCGTCGTCGACACGAACGGCGACCCGGAGAATATCGATTATCCCATCCCGGGCAACGATGATGCCGTTCGGGCAATCGAGCTTTTCTCTTCCAAAGTAGCCGAGGCGGTGATCGAAGGGAAGAAAAGCCGCCTGGAGAAAGAGCTCGAGGCGGCAAAGAAAGAAGAGCCGACAGAAGCCTCCGGAGCGGCGTTGGGCGGCGCTAGAGGGACCGAAGCCGAGGAGATCTAGGTCGGGAAGCGCAAGGAGAGACAAGAAATGGAAATTTCGGCGGAAAAAGTAAAAGAGTTGCGGCAGAGAACGGGGATCGGAGTGATGGAATGCAAGGAAGCCCTCGAGGAATGCGGCGGCGATATCGAGAAGGCGATTGCCGTGCTGCGGAAGAAAGGCTACGCCCGAGCGCAGGAGAAAATGGACCGAGAAGCCTCCCAGGGTCTGGTCCACGCTTATATTCATCTGGACGGCAAGATCGGCGTCCTCGTCGAGGTCAATTGCGAATCCGATTTTGTCGCCCGGAACGAGGAATTCCGCGAGCTGGCGAAGGCGATCGCCATGCAGATCGCCGCGGCCAATCCTCGCTTTGTTTCATCGGACGCCATTCCGGCAGCGGAGCTCGAACAAGAGAAAGAGATCATCCGCAGCCAGCTCAAAGATCTGAATAAGCCCCCCCAGATTATTGATAAAATCGTCGAGGGAAAGTTGAAGAAGTTTTTTGAGGAAGTCTGTCTCCTCGATCAGCCCTATATCAAGGACGATAAGATGTCGGTCAAGCAGCTCATCGCTTCGCAGATCGCCAAATTCGGCGAGAACATCAAAGTCCGGCGTTTTGCCCGCTTTGAGCTGGGCAAGAGTTGACGAAAAGACCGATGGCGAGCCAGAAGCCGGCTTACACGAGAATTCTTCTGAAGCTGTCCGGGGAATCCCTCCTGGGCAAAAAATCCTACGGGATCGATTTCGAGCGGGCCAAAGCCATCGCCCTGGAGATTAAGGAAGTTCATGACCTGGGGGTTCAGGTCGCCATCATGATCGGAGGCGGCAACATTTTCCGCGGCAGCGAGGGAACCCGGGCCGGCGTGGATCGAGCGGCCGCCGACCAGATGGGCCTTTTAGCTACGGTCATCAACGGGATCGCTCTTCAGGAAGCCTTGGAGAAGGAAGGAGTCTTCACACGGCACGTTTCGGCCACGGAGATCAAGGCCATGGCCGAGCCGTTCATCCGGCGCCGGGTGATCCGTCATCTCGAAAAAGACCGGGTCGTCATCTTCAGCGCCGGCATCGGGAGCCCTTATTTCACCACCGACACGGCCGCGGCCCTCCGGGCCTTGGAAATCCATGCTCAGGTCATCATGAAGGCGACCAAAGTGGACGGTGTTTACAGCGCCGACCCGATGGTCGATCGGGCTGCTAAGAAATATGATACGATCGGCTATCAGGATGTCATGCGCAAACGGTTAAAAGTCATGGATTCGACCGCCATTTCTTTGTGCCGGGACAACGACATGCCCATCATCGTCTTTAACTTGAACAAGCGCGGCAACATCAGGCGGGCCGTGCTCGGGCAGAAAGTCGGGACCCTGGTCCATGGAAAGAGGGGGAAGACATGGTGAGAGATGTCTTGAAGTCGTTTGAAGGCAAGATGAAGGTTTCGGCCGACCATTTCCGGAGGGAATTGAGCAAGCTGCGGACCGGCCGGGCGAACATCAGTATTTTCGAGGATATCAAAGTCGAGTATTACGGCACACTTACGCCGATCAACCAGCTCGCCACGCTGGGCATTCCCGATCCGACCCTGATCACGATTCAGCCCTGGGATCCGTCGCTCATCGAGTCGATCGACAAAGCGATCCGGGCCGCCGACCTGGGGCTCAATCCGATCAACGACGGGCGGACGCTGAAAGTCCCCATTCCGCCGCTTGACGAGGAACGGCGCCGTGAGATCGCCAAGAAGATCCGTAAGATGCTGGAAGAGGAGAAAACGGCCCTGCGAATCATGAGACGGGAGAGCAAAGAACAGATCGAACAGCTCGAAAAAGACAAGAAGATCACCGAGGACGATAAATTCAACGGCCTGGAGCAACTCCAGAAACTGCTCGACGACTACAGCAAAAAAGTCGAGGACGCCGCCGCGGCCAAGGAGAAAGAAATCCTCGAAGGCTGAGGATCGTTTTTTTCGTCAGCCGGCCTTCTCCGCCTTCCTCCTGAACCAGTTTTCCGTCGTGCCGAACTTCGTCCGGATCACTGCCCCCCAGGCCAGACAGGCGAGAAAAATGGACAACAGAAATCCCAGGACGGGAACGGCCTTGATGAGGCTGACGACGACGAGGCCGATCACGACCGCAGCCAAGGGGACCGGCGCCTTCTTCTGAACCGCCACTCCGACCGCCTGCCCGAAATAATAGAAGAGGACGACCTCGCCGAAAATCTTAATGGCCATCCCGACGGCGATCAGGAAAAGCAGGAAGGGAAGGCCGATGAGGATGAGGGAGAGGACGGCGAAGGCGATGATCAGGCCGATGAAGAGGATGAGGGCCAGAGCTCCGGTTCCGACGACGCTGCCGAACGCCTCTTTGATCTGGTCGGACGCTTTTTCCAACTGCTTGGGAAAGAGGGCGCCGATGACCAGGGCGATGAGCAGCCAGATGAAGAAGCCGACAAGCTTGAGAACCACAATGAGCGGGACAAGCGGCAGGCCCAGCCAGCCTTTCTTGAAGAACCGGGGGAAGATCTCGTTGCCCTTGAAGAAGACGGTATCGCCCGAAATGACGCATCCCGGCTCCTTCTCCAGCTTCCCGCCGATCGAAGCAACATCGCCTTTGACCACGGCTGTCGAGCGGAGAGTGATGGCCGTCCCGAAGCCGACGACCGAATCTCCCACCTCGCCGCTCAGGACGATGTTTCCGCCGAAGGCGACGATGCTCTCCTTGATCCGTCCTTCGACGATGATGTTTCCGCCGAAGGCGATGATATTCTCCTGGACCTCGTCCTTGCCGATATGAATGTCCTGGCCGAAGCCGAACCGCTCTTGACCGCAAGCGAGCGGCAAAGCCGAGGCGATGAAGAGACCGAGAAAAACCGAGCAGAGTTTATTCTTCATGTTTTTTCTCCAAGGAAAAAGTGCGTCCCAGAAAATAAAAAAGCAGACAGAAAAGGCCCAGGAACGAGATGATGAGGGCGGCCTGAGCCGCGGGGCTGAGGAGCGAGTTCAGCTCATAAAGCGTCTTGACGAGAGCTTGGCGGACAGGCTGAAGGGACTTCCCGGCAGCCCGGAAGAGAGCGAGGGCCTTGACGCAGATGATTGCCCCGTCCTTTGCGTATTCCAAGAGAGATTTGTTCGCCGCGCTGAGAAGAGAAAACACGTTTTGACCGGAGATGATAAACAGAAGGGCAAGAGACGCGGTGCTGAGCGCTGCCGTCGCGAGCAGGACGAGCCGAAGCGGCCGGCGGCGGCGTCGTGATCGGTCGAGCCGGGCCAGGACGCGCTCTGTAAAATCGGCCGGGAGTTCGAGCGGAGGAAGGCCGGTCCAGGCTTCACTGAGAAGCCTTCGCTCTTCGAGCGCCTGCCGGCATTTGGAACAGGCGTTCAGGTGATTTTCGACTCTCGCTTTTTCCTCGGAGGAGAGATCTCCTTCGAGATAGGCATAAAGAGCGGAGATCTTCAGGCAGCTCATGTCTTTTCCTCGAGCAACCGGCGAAGCCTTTCCTTGGCCTCGAAGACCCGGTTTTTGACCGTGCCGATGGGCATCTTCTTGATCTCGGCGATCTCGTCATAGCTCAACCCGTTCATGTGTCTCCAAATGAAAAGCTCCCGGAAGAGCGGGGGAAGACGCTCAAGCGCCTCCTCGATCTTTGCCCGGAGCTCGGCCATCTCGAAACGCCGGGCGACCGACGGGCCGTGATCGGGAAGATTGAGCATCCGATCGTCGGCCTCTTCATCAAGCGACCCGCTGAGGGAATAGGTCGGTAGTTTCTTTTTCCTCCAGTGGTCGATGACGAGATGGGAGGCGATCCGATAAAGCCAGGTCGAGAACTTGAACCGGGGTTCATAGGAGCGGAGAGAAGAAAAGGCCCGGACAAAAACCTCCTGGGTCAAATCGAGCGCCGTCTCCTTCTCGCCGACCATCCGGCCGATATAATTGAACAGGGGCTGCTGATACTTGCGCACGATCACCTCAAAGGCTTTTTTCTCTCCTCGGAGCGTTTGCCTGACGAGAGCTTGATCCTGATCATCGTTCATCGAGGACTTCCTGTCCCCAGGGATTTATACGAAAAGCGAAGGAAACCGTTTTTATTTTTTTTCGGCCGGGCGGTCGTCGATGATCTCCGTGCCGGCCGGAACACGGAGCTCGAATGTTCCCGGATCGAGGCGGGGATTGACCCGGCTTCGCCGGAAGCGGAATTCCTGCCGGTTTCCCGCCAGATCGGTAAACACGGCCTCGGCGATGAGCCAGGTTTTTTCTTCGATCCGCAGCAGAATCTGACTGAATTCTCCCTCCTGTTTAGGGATGAGTCTGACTTCGATCGCTCCTTTTTTGTCTTGAGATGAGGACTCGCCTGTCTCGATAGAGTATTCATCTTCGATTCGAGCCCGGCCGGCAAGGAGCGAGAAAATCGGAGAATCGGTCTCCTCCGGGGTGGGGGAATAGCGGAAGAGTTGCCTGTCCTCGGGGAAATAGGCCAAGGAAAGGCCGTCTTTATAGAGAAAGACCTTGGGTTCCGGCTCGAAATATTCCCAGCGCATCCGCTGCGGGCGTTCCATGGACAGCCGGCCTTTTTCCTCGAGCGGCGTGGAGATGGAAGCCGGGAAATAGGCTTGTTCGAAGTCGGCCTGAAAGGAGCGGAGAGAGGCGAGCTTTTTCTCCAGGTTGCGAACCGCCTCTTGGGGGGAGATCGGGTCCGCCGATGGCGCCGCCGGCAGAAAAAAAGGGAGGCTGGAAAGGAGGATGATCGTCGACAAGAAAAATCGGCCTCCGGATCGAATTTTCATGGCGGGGAGATTATAAGCCAATCCGCCTTCGACCTCAACGACCACCGCCGACGGATCGAATGAGCGCGAGGAAGATTTGATTTTCGCTCGAATTTCATTTTAAAATCTAGCCGAACGATGTTTCATCAGAAATCGGGCACGGCGGTCGTCGGCATTCTTCTCGGCTTCCTTTTTATTCTTTTATCGGTCAACTTTTTTCATACCGAAAAAGGCCCAGGCACCAACGAAACCTGTCCGGCCTGTCATTTTCAGCAATCCTCCCTTTCTCTCGGTCCGACTCTCCCCGTCCAACTGCCGTCGCTCTGCCTGATTGCCGTGCTTCTTGGGATGGATTTTTCTTTCATCGCCCCTGTCTCGACTTGTGATTTCGTCTCCCGATCTCCCCCTTGGCGTTAAAGCCTGCCTTTTCTCTCTTCCTATTTCGGTTTTTATCCTCTTCTGCTGAGGAGGTGAGGGCATCATGAAAAAAGCATCGGTGTGGATTTTGCTGTTCTCGTGCCTGGGCCTTTGGCTTTTAGGTCAGACACCACCTGATCACGACGTCTTGACCTTAGACCAGTGCATCGCCATCGCCCTCGATGTCAACCCGCTTTTACAGTCTTCCCAAGAGCTCTATCGGGCTTCTTTAGCCCGTGTCCAGCAGGCGAAAGCGCTGGCTCAGCCCAGGCTCGATTTTGATTCCGATTTGCAGCCCAGGCTGATGGATTTCAAAGGGTCAGACGAATCCTATCTCGGTCTGAGCCAGGACCTGGATTTCCCAGGCAAACGCCGCCTGAGGGGAAAAATCGCCGCCCGGGAATCCAGCGAGATGCTTATGGATATGGAGCTCTTGAAGCTCGATCTCATCTTCCAGGTCAAGGAAGCGTTCTATAGCCTGCTTCTCGCCCGGGAGGTCATGAAGTACGCCGAGCAGGATCTTGAACTCGCCCGGGATTTTCTGCAGAAAGCGGAAATCAAGTTCGAAGCGGGGGATGTGGCGCGGGTGGAAGTTCTGCGGGCCCGCGTCGAGGTGGCTAAGGTGGAAAATTCAGTCAAGACTGCGGCCAACGATGTCCGCCTGGCCAAAGCCAGGCTGAATTTCCTCCTGGCCAGAAAAAAATATGAGCCTCTGGAAATCGCCGGCGAATTCAAGCGCCAGAGCCCGGCATTCACGCTCGAAGAACTCAAGGAGAAAGCCTTGGCTGCGCGTCCGGAAATCAAGCGCGTCGGCTTTTCCCTGGACAAGGAAAGCCTGCGCAAGACGCTCGGCTATCTCAGCTTTTTGCCGGATTTCAGCCTGGGGATTTCCCGGCACAGGCTGTCGGGCCTGCCGACAACCTGGGATTTCACGCTGTCCGCGAGCCTGCCGGTCTTTTTCTGGCAGCCGCTCAAGGGAGAGATCGCCGAAGCCGAAGCCAATCTGAACGCTTTCCGGAAAGAACGGGAACACATCCTCAATGCCATTGCCCTGGAAGTCGAAGAATCCTACGCCAACGCTCTTATGGCCGGCAGTCAGATCGAGCTTTTTGAGAAGGAGATCCTGACTCAGGCTGAAGAAGCTTACAACATGTTTTTATTCAGTTTTCAGGAAGGCGAGATCGGCGGCATCGAGCTGATCGAGGCCAGGCGCACGCTCATCGAGGCCAGAAAATCATACGCCGAGGCCTTGAACAACTTTAACGTCGCTCTGGCCGCGCTGGCCAAGTCCGTCGGACAACCTCTGGAGGAGCCTTTCCATGAATAAGAAAAGTTTCGCCTTGATTTTATTGTTTGTCGTCCTGTTGATCTGTTCGGCCAGCTGTTCCAAGTCTTCTGAGACTTCCGCTGACCGCGATTCCGATAGCCGGCCGGGAGTCGTCGGGCCACCGGGAAGGGGCAGGTTCGTCCGCATCCCCCCAGGCCGAGGGCTGGGGCTTCGTCGCGGCCACGGAAGCCCGGCGTCTGAGATCATCATCCTCTCCGAGGAGGAAAAAAAGGCGTTCGAGATTCAGACGGCAAAAGTTTCCCGTCGGGCAATGCGCAGCCAACTTAAGGCCATGGGCAAAGTTCTGTCGCCCCAGCAGAATAGGGCCATCGTCAGCTATGCTTTTCCTGCCCGAATCGCCGAGATCCATGTCGCCTTGGGCGATTGGGTCAAAGCCGGCACGAAACTGGTGACACTCCAGAGCGAGGAAGTCGGCAAGGCGAGGGCGGATTTTTTTAAGGCCCAAGCGGATTTCGATCTGGCGAAGAGAAATCTCGAGCGGGAGAGGAATCTTTATGAGCGGGGCGTGGGAGCCAAGAAAAATCTATTGGCCACCGAGGCGGAATTTAAGGTCGCGGAAGCCAATCTTGACGCAGCCGAGAAAAAGCTTCATTTGCTCGGTTTTTCCGAAGCTCAGGTTGACGAGCTGCAGAAAAGCCATCAAATCAACCCGATCCTGTCGCTCCAGGCTCCGATCAGCGGCAAAATCATCGCTTTCAGCGCGGTGCGAGGCGCGATGGTCGACCAGAACACCGAGATTCTGAGTATCCTCGACCCGACGCTGGTCTGGGTGGATGCCGAGATCTATGAGCGGGACGTCGCCCGCATCAAGCTCGGGCAGGAGGTCAGGGTCTCGGTGCCGGCCTATCCGGAGCAATTTTTCCTGGGGAAGGTCAGCTATATCGGCGACGTGCTCAAGGAGGAGACGCGAACGATTACGGTTCGAGCCGAAGTTCCCAACCGGGGTTACCTCTTGAAACCGGGGATGTTCGCCGATGTCACCATCTTTCTCAATCATCAGGAGGATGTCCTGGCCGTTCCCGAGGGTGCGGTCCTGGACGATCGAGGCGACAAGCTCGTCTTTGTTCGAGCGAGAGAAGGGTTCCGGCTAAAGGTTGTCCAGGTCGGAACAAAGGATTCTGGATTCTGGGAAGTCGTGAGCGGCCTGGCGGAGGACGAGGACGTCGTGACGACAGGAAATTTTCAGCTGAAATCCAAGCTCTACGATGAAATCTTGAAATCCTCGGGGGTGCATTGATCATGATCGACCGCCTCATCGATTTTGCTCTCAGGCACCGCTTGCTGACGATTTTTCTCGTCGTGCTGGCGGCCATCTGGGGAGTCCTCGTCTATCGCCATCTCCCCAAGGATATTTATCCGGACCTCAATGCCCCTCTTGTCAAAATCATTACGGAAAACCCCGGCATGGCGTCCGAGGATGTCGAACGGTTGATTTCTTTCCCTTTGGAGAGCTTGCTTTCAGGAGCTCCTCATGTGACTCGCGTCCGTTCGGAATCGACGACGGGGGATTCCGTCGTCACCGTCGAGTTCGATTGGGGAACGGATATTTACCTGGCCCGGCAGATCGTCTCCAGCAAGCTCGAACTCATCGCCGGACGCCTGCCGCTCGGGACCACGCAGCCCATCTTAGGCCCGATTTCCTCGCGGATGGGGGAGGTGTTTGAATTCGCCGTCACGGGCGAGGGGGTCGATCCGATGGAGCTCCGTTCGGTGGCCGATTGGACCATTCGCTATCAGCTCCAGGGAATCCCGGGGATTTCTTTCATCATCAACCTGGGGGGCTTCGTCAAGCAATTTCAGGTCGATCTGAAGCCTGAAATGTTGCACCATTACAACATCACGATCGCTGAAGTCAAAGAGGCGATTGAAAACAGCAACCGTAATTTTTCGGGGGGCATCATCTCGAGCGGCGCCCAGGAAGTTCTGATCAAGGGGCTCGGCCGGATCGAAACCCTCGAGCACATCCGAAACACGGTCATCACTTCGCGCAACAACGTCCCTGTTTTTATCAGGGACGTCGCCGACGTGAAAATCGGGGGCAAATTCAGGCGCGATGCCGCCAGCCACAATGCCCAGGAAGCCGTTTATGTCACGGTGGAAAAGCAATACGGAGGCGACACGCTGGCCGCCATCGCCAATCTGAAGAAGGCGATCGCCCGGATCGCGAATGACCTTCCGCGCGGCATTCAGATCAAGCCGTTCTATGACCAGTCGATCCTGATCCTCAAATCCATCCATCATGTCGAAGTCTCCATCCTCCAGGGCGCGCTGATGATCGTCTTGGTGATGATGCTTTTCATGTGGAATCTGCGC
>CAZNVB010000023.1:0-2294 GCA_964576265.1 uncultured Eubacteriales bacterium
CATGACGTTTGGCCATCCGGGAGGCGGCGATCGAAAGCGCCACCGTCAGCGCCACAGGCAGGCCTTCAGGAATGGCGGAGACGGCCAGGGCCACCGCCATGAAAAAAATCTCAGTGAAAGTGAACCTTCTTAAAAAAGTCAGCCCGGCCAACAGAACGCAGGCGCCTAAGATTATGAAGCTGATCTGTCTGGCAAACTTCTCTATCCTGATGAGGAGAGGGGGCTTGCCTGTATCGGCTGTGCTTATGGCCTCGGCAATCTGACCGACCTCGGTGGCAAGACCGGTAGCAACAACCAGGCCGATTCCTCGGCCGGAGATCACTGTTGAGCCGGCAAAGGCCATATTGACGCGCTCCGGGATCGGGGTTTTTTCTCCCAGAATCCCCGTATTCTTTTCGATAGCCGTGGATTCGCCGGTTAAAAGCGATTCATCGACAAGCAGACTCTTGGACTCGAAAAGCCGCAGGTCCGCTGGAACCTTGTTCCCGGATTCGAGAATGGCGATGTCGCCCGGAACAAGCTCTTCCGCCGCCACCAGTGCTTCTCTTCCTCCGCGTTTGACCTTGGCTTGGATCTTGATGAGACTTTGAAGCGCAGCGGCGCTCTTCTCCGCTTTCCACTCCTGGAAGGTGCCGATGGAGGCGTTCAGAAGGATGACGGCAAAAATAAAAGCGGCATCCATGATTTCACCGATGAGGATGGAGAGGAGGCTGGCTGCGAGGAGGATGTAGATCAAAGGGCTCAGAAACTGGTGCAGGAAGACCGCGGCCGCGGTGGGAGGCTTTTTAGCAGGAAGAACATTCCGGCCGAACTCCCGCCTGCGGGCAAGGACTTCCTCGGCGTCCAGGCCTTCGGACTTTACCCGCAACTCTCGGAAAATGGCATCCTCAGAGAGGCCATGCCAGGCGGCCGCTTGCCGGTTCTCGCTGATCCCAATCTTATGTTTTATCATCCCAACATCCAAGGCAACATGATGATGGAATGCACCTCCTCGGAGTTTGATGGACCCCTCTTTGAGAATCTTGATGTTGGGATGTGCACAGACGAATTATGTCGGTATTGACCATCATCGTCAATACTTCCATCGGGCAATGATGGATCAATAGGGCGAGGTGCTTCGATCAGGCCGGGTGTCCAACCTTAATGCCGAGACCGAGAAGTTCATGAGGGTATGGAGTCGGTCGAAGGCGGCGATGCCGACGCAGTTGCCGTTGCAGCTGAGACCGCTCACTTCGTAGGCACACAGAAATACAAATCCGATCTGAACCCTACAAACCCGTTCACATCACGCCCCCTTACTCTGCCCCCGCAAGGAAGACGGCAAGAGGTCTGTCGAAAAAGCATATCCTCGCGCGGAAGGCCGTTCAGGGGGAGTTTTATTTATTGTATAGAAGATGGCAGACTCCGGTGATTTCCTTGATCTCCAACACAAAGGCAATGCCCGTTCCCGGTTTGTCCAGGTCCGCTGCCTGAACGATGGCTCCCAGTACTTTCTGGGTCATGGTCTTGGGCACGGCCGTCAGGACGATTTCCTTTTCAGGTTCAATCGGGATTCCCAGCAGGGTTTTCCTTTCATGGATGCCTGAGCCTCTGCCGAAGACGATCGTTCCCCCTTCCGCTCCCGCCTCGCGGGATGCGCTGAGGATTTTCTCCGAGCCGCCCCGGTTGACGATGGTGACGATCAAATCATAAGAGAGTTTCATTTTCGTCTCTCCTCTTTTCTTGAATAGATAAGCCCGAGGACCATTAATGACAGGATGGGGGCCAGGGCGACGAGCGCAATCAGGCCGAGTCCGTCGAGAACTGGATGGCGGTGCTCGAGGGCTTCCGCCACTCCAATGGACAGGGCCAGGATGAATGTGACTGTCATGGGGCCGGTGGCGACTCCTCCCGAATCGAAAGCGATAGAAATAAAGGTCGGGTCCGTGAACCTGAGCATAAGCATAGCGACGACATAGCCCGGAATGACAAAATAGCCAAGGGGGATTCCCTTGAGGATGCGGATCATCCCGATAGCGACGAAAAAAGCCACGCCAAGCGATAGGGTGAGGATGATCAACTTCGCCCGTAAGGCTCCGCTAGAGGCCTTTTCGACCTCGTCGGCCAGGATTCTCACTGCCGGTTCGGCAAAGGTGGCCGCGAAGCCAAAACAGAAGCCGATCGGAAGGAGCAGCCACTTGTGTTCCATGTTGCCGAGCTCCCCGCCGATTCTTGCTCCGACAGGCAGAAAGCCGACCTTGACGCCGTGGAGGAAAAGCGTCAAACCAAAGAACGACATGAGAATGCCCTTGACC
>CAZNVB010000024.1:0-10853 GCA_964576265.1 uncultured Eubacteriales bacterium
CCTTGAGGTCATGGGTAGCTGATATTCGAGGATGACACCGTGGTCCAGAAGATCAGCGAATTGGAATACCTGGGATATCGCCCGCAGGGAATTTCGCCATGAGTTTAATTCTTGGGGAGACGGATTATGCCGGTAATGGAAGAAGAAGGCGGATTTTAGCTTTTCGGCAATCTGGTTGAGCGTCGTATCCTTGATAAATTGTGGAGAAGAACCCTCGTATAATCTCATTTCTTAAAATCCGAATATTTTGTGGCGATCCCGCGGGCTTTCCTTATGGGATATTTCTTTTTATTTTCGTGGATTTTGGCCATGGCGGCTTCGACAGGGGAAATGCCCAACTGGTCGGCCAGACGGGCGAGATAGATTTGCACATCCCCGATTTCTTTTTTGAGCTTTTCCAGGGTTTTCTTATCGGGATTCCGGCTTTGCTCCTCTGTCAGCCACTGGAAGAGTTCCATAATTTCGGCCGCTTCAACAGCCAGCGCCATGGAGAGATTTTTAGGTGAATGGAACTTTTCCCAATCCCGGTCTCTGGCGAATTTCCTGAGTTCTTTGACCAATTCGTCCATTGTTGGCTATGTCTCCCTCCTCCCAAGTCTCTACGTCATTTCTTTGATTCCGGTATTTTTTAGCGAATCGTCCTTCCGCCCAGAGCAATAAGTCACGTATATCCTCATCCTAGTAGCCTCTATGGATGGCGATGTTTTTGAGCCGGTCAATATGTCGTATAAACTCTTTGCAGGTTCTAATCAGAGTCACCCCATGAGGGGCAACGTTCATTCTCAATTGATTGTCGGTGACGCCGACATAGATTCTCATCGCTCTCTAACCCATCTGTTGCCTGCGGGATAGCCAATTATTATTATCGAGCAGACAAGCGCCGCCTGTAAATCACCTTTGCGGGTGATTTTTGATGTTTCTTCCAGATTTTTCTTGACTTTGAGGCTTTGCTGAGTTATTAATAGTTTAGAATCACGATGGGAGGCTTCCCAAAGGGTTCCGTCCCTCGGAAATGCCTCCTTTTTTTTATTGTCTCTTGTATTCAAGCTTCCCCTTCAAATTGTTCATAAAAACTATATTAGCCATGAATTTTCTAAAAAGCGATGAATATTTTTTCTGGTTGGGAACCATTAGCTTCAATAGCTTATTCTGTTTTTTAAGATATTCAACCAGACAATAAAAATCCCCATCCCCGGTTACAATCAGCGCCTTATCATAATTTGGATACTCAATCATGGCGTGAAGAACGAGCTCTGCATCAATATTTTTTTTACCCTCCCATCAGGCAACTGAAGTGTCGGCTTAAAAATCAGTATATATCCGTCTTTCTGCAATGAAGTGTAAAGGCTTTGATTTGTAGGGACGTATCCGATAAAGATAAATGCTTTCGTTATTGCATACTTATCAGTAAGGTATATCCTGAACCGTTTGAAATCCAAAATCCAGCCGAGATCACGAATCGATAGGTTTAAGTTCTGACTATCAATGAAAGCAAAATTTCCTTTACTTTGGTTCATTTTCAGCTAGAGCGCATGATCGAAGGGCAGCCGGCGGCCGCCAAACTCCTTCTCGATGATGGCCCGCACCTTGGACGCGGGCATCAGAAACGAGGCTGCGAACGTCCCGGCGAATTTCTCCGCTGATGGGAGAGGGATGAGGAAGATGAAAGCCCCGGAAATTTTCGAGCCGGCAACCCCTTGCATCATTTACTTACGCCCTTATGGGGGATTTTATAAAACTGCGTTAGGGAAAAGTCAACGAAAGATTACGCTGCGGACCGGGGGTCAGGAAATAAGCAGGAGTTTCGCCTATCTATATGCTTTTAAGAATTCCTCTCTCGAGATGCCCGACTGCTGACAAATCGCCCTGAGTGTTGAAGACTTGATTTTAGGATGGCTCGGCATCGTCAGGGGCGTCTCAGTACCATCTGCATTCTTGCGGAGCATCGAAACATGCTCTTTATCACGCACAACACGGAAACCAAGTTTCTTAAAGACTGCAATGACTTTTTGTTTTGGGGCATCGATTGGGAATTTATCCATTAAACATCAATCCCAGTTTCGGCAACAAAGGCCTCCAAAATCGGTGGATCAATGTCGAGCACAGACTCTCCGAAACTCTCGATATGAAAGCGGATGGCTGATTGCACATCGGCCAGCGCCTCCTCATATGTGTCTCCCTGGCCAACGATGACTCCTTTGATTCCTAAAGGATAGGCCACATAGCCGTCAGGATGTTTTTCGACGATAATTTTGATGGACTTCATGGGCAGTACTCCCGATTTGCCCATATTATAGCATGTTTTCATTTTGGAATATCTCCGAGTCTGGCGAAAATCTTCGCGCACTGAATAGACGAAGAGTTTGAGTAATAATTCTCAGGAAATTCCCCGTTTCCTCGCTGGGCCGGCTATTACATGATCGCAAAAAAGTTTATTCGCTTATTAAGCGATAGATCATGATCATTTAATAATCAATCGAAGTTTAGCAGCCTCTTCCCAACCGGATAAAGGCGGACCCCGGCGTCATCCCGAGTCATTCGGCGAGCGGCAAAATGCGAATTTTTTCTCCGCCCCGTCCGCGATAAGTGAACGAATTGTCGCCGAGCCGCCATTCGACGATGTGCGTCCTCGCGCCGTCCCGAACTTCGAGGACGAAGCTTTCCCGAGTGATCTTCTGAGTTAGATTTTTCCGCGGTTCTTCCCGGCGGAAAGGCTCGATGAGCGAGGCGAACACGACCCGTCCGGCGGCCTTTTTCGTCCACCTGCCCCTCCAGATTTCAAGATACAGGCTCTCATTCCCCATTTTCTGGTAGTTGCTCGGAAGCTCGTTGACATTCAGGGCGGAGGCGATCTCCCGGCCGCCCTCCGGGTCATTCTCCGGGAAAGTGATTTTGATCCCCGAGCCCGGGGCCTCGCTCAGCCAGCTCGCTTTCCCGGGCCGTCCGTTGTTCGAGTTCAATTGAAGCAGCCAATCGTAAGTATGGACAAGACCGTCGAGCGGGTCGAGGACATCCGCGACGAGGAGCACCGCAGGTTTGATGTAAAAAACCGCCCGTCGGTGGACGACAGCCTCATAGGCTCGGTGAGAGACGGCGACCATGTCCAGGGTTTCGCCCTGATGCCAGGCGACAAGCTTCCCGGCCGCCGGCCTCTGGTCCCGGCCGTCGACCGCGATCGTGTTGTGCTTGTAAGTTTCCCGCTGGCCGTAGCCCGGGTCGATGAGCCAGGGCCGGCCGAAGGCGTGCACGTAGATGGAGGCTTTATCGAAATGGCCGTGGCCGCCGCCGTGCTCCCCGAACTTGATGGCGAAGTAGAGGTCGTCGGGATCCCAGCCGCCGCGGAAAATCCCGTAGCCGCTTTCCTCGAGCAGCACGGACGTAAAATCGGGCGTCCGCCATTCGATGGGCGGCCCGTCCGGCTCGGTGACGGACGGCCGACCGGGCAGGAAATCGACGGCTTTGAAGAAGTCGCCTCGGCGCAGGATTTTGGCCAGCCGGACGGCCGCGGCCGAGCTCCTCAGGTTCGTTTTCTGCGCGTCGTTGAAGAGCGGGAGCTCGCCTCCGGGCGGGGTGATCTTGACCAGCCAGTCGAGCATCATCGTCAGGCGCCGTTCGTTGATTTCCTTATCGAAGAGATCGACGCCGAGGAGTTTCCGGGAGGCCGCGAACCAGGTTTCCACGAGGTCGAAGGTGAAGATGTGATAGGCGATCGTTTTTTCGTACCAGCCGCCGTCGCGGTCGATTCCGGAATAAAGCAAGGGCAATCGGCTCTCGACGAGCGCCCGCCAATCCCCCGCTTCCGGCAGGTCCGTCCAGTAGCTCGTGAGAAGTCCCATCGAGCCCATCCACCGGCCCCAGGCGTTGTGGACGACGAAATTGGAGTGGGTCAATGTCCAGGCGAGTTCATGCCCGATCTCCCGGACCATCCAGATCAGCCGTTTTTTTTCGTCCTCGGCGAGCAGGCCCTTCGGCGACAGGATGTCGTAGGCTTGGCTGTAAGTGACGACGGCGTTGAGACCGTCCCAGGGGCCGGGCACGTTGAGGTTATAATAACAGCGGAAATCGCCGTAATCTTCGAACTGTTTGACCTGCGCCATGACGACGTCCTTGAACGCCTTTCCCCATTTCTGATCGCCCGTCGCGAGATAAGCGTCCCGGAGGGAGCTCAGCTTCCGGCCGACGCCCTGGGCCAGCGAGTTCGTCCGGCCGCGTTCGGCGATGTTCGGCGCAGGCTCATAATAGACCGGAACGTCGAGCGCGAGAGCCGCCTCGGCGGAGTCGAGGGTTTTCTTGAGTTCGTCCGCGCAGCCGGGAGTCCTATTCCGGGCGATCATCTTTTCCCATTCTTCGGCCGTCAGGACGAGTCGCGGTGTCGGCCGGCTGACGGCCCGGGAGAGCCAGTCCTCCGCTCTCTCTTTTTCCGATTCGAAGCGGGCGGCGACCGAGTAATGGAAAGCGAGCTCCAGCGGCCGGGGATCGCGGGCGAGAAGCTTTTCCCCGTGGAGATGGCTGTGGTAAAGGAGGCCGTGTTCGAGAAGGGCGTCCTCGAAATGATAATCAGGGGGGGCCGGGTCGGCGGCTTTGCGGGTCAGGTATTTATAGTGGGTCACGAGCATCCAGCTCAGCCTTCGCTGGTGGACGGTCCGGACCGGCGCCACGATGACCTGATGAAGAAGCCGGTGCGCCAGCGCCTGTCCTTCGGCCTCGCCGCCGAACCGGTGGAGCTCATTCTCGTAGCGGGAGCCGTCGATGACCGCTTCGAGGAGGGTCTCGGCGTATTTCAGGGCGGCGGCGTCAGGCCGGCTGTGGAGAAGCACGAGGGCCAGGCCCAGGCGCCGGATGTCCGTGTCGGGGCCGATAAAGCGCGGCGAGAGCGCCCACTGCCGCCATTGCTGAAGTTTCTCTTCCCAGCCCGGCACGCGATGCCGGCGGCTGATTTCGATGATGTTCGCCGCCGCCTCGAGCGCCTCCTCTTCTTTGGAAGGAGAAAGGTCCTGGACGACCGACGGCAGATTGTCGCTGAGGAAATCCTTCCAAGCGTTCTTCTTCTCGCCGGAAACGGCGTCGAGGTCCGCAGCGTACATCAGCCCTTTGAGAATCCGGGACCGGTCGAGGAGGGAATAATTTTTCAGGCCCTCCTTGAGGAACCGATCCGACCACTGAACGATCCTCTCCTGAGCGCGGGCGGAAATTTGGGGGAAAAGAAAGACGATGAAAAAAAGCGACCAGGCGCGAACGGGACGTCGTTTGATCGGCATTTGCTTTTCTCCGGCGCGGGCCTACGCCTTCTTCCCTTTTCCGTAGAGACAGCGCCCCGGCAGCGCACCGGTCCACTTGCCTTCGGCGAAGACGACCTGTCCGTTCACGAGGACGCGGAGAATGCCCCGGCTGAGCTCGTGCGGACTCTCGAACGTGGCTTCGTCCTCGACGGCTCCGGCGTCGAAAATGATGAGGTCGCCCCACATCCCCTCCCGGATGCAACCCCGATCCTTCAGTCTTAGGACCTGGGCGGGAAGAGAGGTCATTTTCCGGACCGCTTCCTCGAGGCCGATGACGAAAACGCAAAGGCCGCCCGCAAGAAGAAGTTTGATCGCTTTTTTCATAGGCCTATTGTAGTCCATTCCCGGAGCGAATTATAGGGGTCAGGCTTTAACTATTAAGGATAATCGGCGGCCGTCAGAATGGAGGTGAGTTCGCTGGGGCCTGCGGCCGAACCCGGTCTAAGGCAGGACCAGCGCTGGTTCGGAATCATTCCGGATCGTTCGGGCTCATCTGGGACCAGGCGCCGTCGTCCCACAGCCACAAACCGAGCGAGCCAAAATCCGCCACCATTTCAGTTGCTCCGTCTCCATCCAGGTCCGCTTCTTTCAGATACTCCGGGTCGACTCCGCTGATCTGAGTCCAGGCGCCGGCATCCCAGAGCCAGAGGCCTAAGGCGCCGAAATCCACGGGCAGCTCATCCACCCAGTTCCAATCCATATCGGTCCAGACGAGGTATTCGGCGTTCACGCCGCTCAATATCGTCCAGGTGCCGCTCGCCCACTTCCACAGTCCGGTGGCGCCGAAATCGCCCAGGACTTCCTCTCCAGCCTGGGAGTCCGGGTTGGCGATCAGCACATAATCGGCGTTGACTCCGCTGAGCTGCTCCCATGCGCCGCCGCTCCATTTCCAGAGGCCGGTCGTCCCGAAATCAGCAACGATGGCTTCGGACACTCCATCATCGTTGAAGTCGGCGAAAGTTACGTAATCCGCATTGATCCCGCTGAGCTGGGTCCAGGCGCCGGCATTATAGAGCCAGAGTCCGGTCGTCCCGAAATCGCCGACGATTTCGTCAGACCCTTTCCCGTCGAGGTCGCAGGTCGCGAGGTATTCGGCGTTAACCCCGCTCAGCTGGGTCCACGATCCGTTCCAGGTCCACACCCCGGCTGCGCCGAAAGCGCAAACTACCTCGTCGTCTCCGTTCGAGTCTCCATCATAGGCGGCCATGCACTCGACATTCATGCCGCTCAGCTGGGTCCAGGCGCCCCCGTCCCACAGCCACAGACCGGTCGAACCGAAGTCGGCGGCGATCTCGTCGTCGTTATTCCCGTCCACGTTGGCGGTGATCATGCCTTCAGGGTTGCTGGCCGTGAGCAGGCTCCACGACCCGCCGTTCCACATCCACGCGCCGCTCGCCCCGAAATCGACGGCCAGCTCATTCACATCGTCCCCGTCGAAATCCCCGGCGGCGTGACGCGGGTGCCAGAGAGGGACATCCGCCACTTTGGCGACAAAGACATCAGAGGACCCGCCGTTATAGGTCAGGTCGGGACCGACAGTCACAGGAAAGCTGGATTCCGTGGATGCCGTGTATCCGGTCGCATAGACGCCGCCCGATCCGTCCACCGCAATCGACCAGCCGCAATCGTTGCTCGAGCCTCCGACATATCCGCAAAAGTCAAGGCTCGACCCCGAAGGTTTAACCTTGGCGACAAAAATATCATCCGCACCGTTGTAGGTCAAATCGGGCCCCCCGGAGACGGGAAAAGTGCTCTCGGTGGAATTAGTAGCCCCGACGACATAAGTGCAGCCCGAGCTGTCGACGGCGATACCATAGGCTTTGTCCCCTTTATTTCCTCCGATGAATCCCCCATAGACAAACCCCGTCCCCGAGGCATTGACCTTGACCACGAAGGCATCAGAAGATCCGTAGTTATGGGTCAGGTCAGGACCGACAGAGACCGGAAAGGTGTCCTGCGCCGAGCCCGTATCGCCTGCAACATATGCGTTACCTGAAGCATCGACGGCAATGCCATTGCCGTTGTCTTGGCCGGACCCGCCGATAAATCCGCAGTAGACAAGCCCTGACCCCGTCGAGTTCACCTTGGCCACGAAGCCATCCTTTCCCGCGCTGAATGTCAGGTCGGGGCCGACGGTCACAGGGAAGGTGGTCTGCGTAGAACTTGTACAGCCTGTCAGATAGACATTACCTGCGCCGTCCACGGCAATGCCGTTACCGCGGTCATCATCGATCCCGCCGATGTATCCGCAATAACCGAGTCCTGTCCCGGCTGCGTCGACCTTAGCCACAAATATATCATTGCTTCCGCCGTTGTATATCAGGTCGGGGCCTACGGAAACCGGAAAGTCGGCCTCCGTCGAGCTCGTATATCCTGTCGCATACGCGTTGCCTGAGCCGTCTATGGCGATGCCTCGTCCCCAATCATCTCCCGATCCTCCGATGTATCCGCAATAACTGAGTCCTGTCCCGGCTGCGTCGACCTTGGCCAAAAAGACATCCCTGGTCCCCCCGTTGTAGGTCAGGTCGGGGCCGGAAGCCACGGGAAAAGTGGTTTCCGTGGATTGCGTGAAGCCGATGACATAGGCGTTGCCGGATCCGTCCACGGCAATGCCTCGGCCGTAATCTGGCCCGGCGCCCCCGATGTAACCGCAGTAAATGAGACCGGTGCCCGAGGCATTCACCTTGGCGACAAACGCATCGTAGTCGCCGTTTGACGTCAAATCAGGGCCGACGGTGACGGGAAAGGTCGTTTGTGTTGAACCGGTTTCCCCGGTAATGTAGGCGCAGCCGGCCCCGTCGACGACGACGCCAGACGCGGAATCCAAGCCCGATCCCCCGATAAAGCCGCAGCAGATCAGGATCGCCGGGTCCAGGATAAGGGGGACTGAATCGTCATACTGGCCGACATCGAAACCGTAGGAATAGGACGCGAAATCTGAATCTGGGCCCGATTCTCCGGCTGTTTCGTCGCCCCGCCCGGCCGCCGCATCCAGCAAATGATAGGACAAGCTGACAGGCTGACGTTTTCCGTCCTTTTCCTGGTAGGCCGCCGGCGCGCCGTCCTGGAAGCTCCCGGCCGGCGTCCGGATCTCGAGTTGACCGGATTCGCTGACCTGGACATCGGCCGCCCCGGTATACCGCAAACGGATCTGTGCCGGATCGGCGCCGGGATGCACCACAAACTCATATTTCAACTGATTGACCGTGCCGTAATAAGCCAGATCAATACCGGGCCAGAGATTCCGGTAAACGATGCGGGAGAATGTGGGCAGGCCGGTCCTCCACTCCTCCGGCTTCCCCTTGAAATAGGAAACCACCGCTCCGGTCTTATCTTCGCCGACAGGCCGCGCCTGCGGGTTTGAATTGACAAATTCGAGCCTGACGTTCCAGCATCCGGAAGCCCGCGGTTCTTCGAACGCATCTCCCGGGGTTTTTCCAGAATCGTCCTCGGGATTGGCCGAATTCTCTGCCCGGAGACTCAATGAAAAGGTCACGCCCTTCGGCCCGAAATAGAGAGACTTGTCCTTTCCCTGAACATAAAAAGTGTCAGGACCGCCCTTCTTCCCCTCGCCGGGAACAAAATAAATCGGCGCACTGTTCCGTTCCCAGGCCATTTTGACCATCCGACCCGAAAGGGAATTGGGGCGACCAAGAACCTGCGGCCCGGCCGAAATGAATCCGCCGGCGGTCTCGACCTTCCCCGGAGACGCCGAGATCGAGAGCATGAGAGCACAAAGAACAGAAGCCCGGACGAGATGCTTTTTCATGGTTAATCCTCCTTTAGCTCTTAAGTCCGGTTCCACGAGCGGAAAAATGACGGGCGGAGCAGTCCGACAGCCGCATCTGAAGAACCCGCCCAATTATTTGAGCCGACATCTAATTCCCAATCTTTATATCAAAATCGCCCACAATAATCAACAGACCATCTAGGGCTCAGACACGAGATTTTGTGCCTATTCCATTTCGTGGAGCCACTTTCAGAGGCTGGAGGATGTGATTGCCGAAATCCAGCGATCGGCAGCCGGCGGCGCGAGTTTTTTCCCGCGAAAAGGCACGGGCGTTTTAGGTCGGCAGTTGAGGAGCGGCTAATTTTTTCTCAAGAATTTTTTGATTTTTTCCTTCCAGGCCTCGACTTTTTTGTGGTGATGGGGGTAGCGTCTTTCGAGATATTCCAGGAAGCGTCTGATTGTTTTGCTCCGCGAGGAGAGGATCGCCAGGCCGATCAGGATAAACAAAATGCCCTGCAGAAGGGGCAAGAATAAACCGACAATTCCTAAACCGATGAACATCCAGCCCAGGACCAGCAAACCGAATTTCTTAATCCAATCCAACACCAAGTGACTCCCTGAAAAAAAGCAAGCTAATGGGCGTCGTCCTGATCCATAGGGGAACAATGATGAGCATTTCGTTTTCCCCGGCCCCGGCCGACGAGTCTCTCCACCGCCAGTTTCGCTTCGGCCCGGCGCCGGCCATCATAAATCGAGGCCGTGTCGGTTGTCAAACAGAGCTCAAAGCTGCGGACGATCGGTCGCCAACACCCGGCCGCCGCGTCGAGCCGCGCCCCGCCCAGGACATATTCCGCTTGAACTCAGGGATTTGACTTAAGAAGAATGGCTCTGCTATACATTGAAGGCCTGAATGGAAGAGACCATGAAGAACACACTCTCCCGGCTTGAAGAGGCCTCGAGCCTCGAAAAATCGGATATCATCGCCTGGAAAACTGACCCTAAGGAGTGAACGATGAGTAACCTCAAACTTCTCGCCGGAACGATGCGTCTTCCCTTCCTGATCCTGACTCCGGCCTGCGTTTCCGTCGGAGTGGGAACGGCGCTCTGGCAGGCTCGATCGCTCCACTGGCCGGATGTCCTTCTCGTTCTCATCGGTGCCCTGGCGGCGCACACGAGCGTCAACGTGTTCAACGAGTATTTCGATTTCCGAAGCGGCCTCGACGCGAAAACCCGCCGCACGCCCTTCAGCGGCGGAAGCGGCACTCTCCAGGCTCATCCGGAGCTCGCCGGACCGACCCGCTTCCTGGCCTGGTTGATGCTGGCCGTTGCCGCCGCGGTCGGGATCTACTTTGTCCGCCTTCACGGTTGGCTCCTTCTCCCGCTCGGAATTCTCGGCCTGCTGCTCCTCGTCATCTACACCATCTGGCTGACCGCCAATCCTCTCCTCTGCCTCCTCGCGCCCGGCGTCGGTTTCGGCGTGCTGATGGTCATGGGAACTCACTTTGCCCTTACCGGCACCTACGCCTTGACGGCGTTCCTGGCGTCCCTCGTCCCGACCTTTCTCGTCAGCAATTTGCTTTTACTCAACCAGTTCCCGGATGTGGAGGCCGACCGGACAATCGGCCGCAAACACTTTCCGATCACCATCGGCCGAAAGGCGAGCAGCGCGATTTACGGCGTCTTTCTGCTTCTGACCTACCTCTCCATCGTCATCGGAGTCCTTTTCAAGCTCTTCCCCGTCTCCAGCCTCCTGGCCCTCCTGACCGCATTCCTGGCCGTGCGGGTCTACGCCGGCGTCCGCAAGTACGCCGACGACATCCCCCATCTCATCCCCTATATGGGAC
>CAZNVB010000025.1:0-10468 GCA_964576265.1 uncultured Eubacteriales bacterium
ACGGCCTGCAGGCTCTTCAGCCGGATGCCCGGGACATGGAGCCGGCCAAACTCAAGCGCGAGTTCGGCCGACGCATCACCTTGATGGGCTCGATCGACACCCATCATCTTCTCATCAAGGGGACCCCGGACCTCGTCCGGACAAAGGTGCGCGAGATTCTTGCCGTCATGAAGCCTGGCGGCGGCTACATCGCCTCGCCGAGTCATGATTATCTCCTGCCGGAGACGCCCGTGGAGAACGTGCTGGCGCTTTACGAGGCGGTGCAGAAGTATGGTTCTTATTAAGAACTCATGGGATGATTTCGCCTGGGCATTTTATCGAGCAAAAAAGCGATCCGGAAAAAGAGAGATGACTTCCGTGGCTTTGTCCTTTCGCAATGACATCGCGACGCCGACACCGAGGGCAGGGGAGATGGAGGGGGATTTTTATGAATTCCATCGATTAGATCGGAGGTGACAATGATAAGATTGAAATCAATGCTCATGACGCCGCATCGCAGGACCGGAAACGATGTTCGCGGGCTGGCTTTTGCGGCGCTCATTCTCGCCCTCGCGGTCTCTGGCGGCGCCCAGGTCGCCCCGGAGAAAGCAACGCTCAGTAAACCCGGCAACGACCCGCGGAAGACCGAGATTTTCCGCGACGCGGGTCTCGGGCTGTTCATCCACTGGGGCATCAACTCGCAGCTCGGAACGGAGATTTCCTGGCCGCTGTTCAACGCGGCGGAGGATTATATCAAGAAATATTATGCCCTGGCCGAGACGTTCAACCCGGTCGCGTTCAACCCGGCCGAGTGGGCCCGGCTGGCCAAACTCGCCGGCATGGAGTATGTCGTCTTCACGGCCAAGCACCACGACGGATTTTGCATGTTCGATACCGCTTACAGCGACTTCAAGATCACTCGCACGCCCTTCGGGCGAGACATCGCGGCCATGATCGCCGACGCTTTCCGCAAAGAAGGAATTCTGGTCGGATTCTATTATTCGCCGGGCGATTTCCGCTACCAGTTCGAGACCGGCAACTATCTCCCGCAGCTCTATGAGCCGGATTTCTCAGCCCGGGCGCCTTTCGGCCCGCTCCGGAAGTCCTTTGTCGAGTACGAACAGGGCCAGGTCGAGGAGCTTCTGACGCGCTATGGCGAGGTCTTTCAACTCTGGTTCGACGGCAAATGCGAGCCGCTTAAGGAGAAAGCCTGGCAGGTGAAGCCGGACGTCTTCATCGGCCGGGGAGAGATCCCGACGCCGGAGCAGGCCATTCCCGGCAAGGCCGACGACCGCGCCTGGGAAAGCTGCCTGACGACAAGCGCCCAGTGGTCTTATAAGCCGATGCCCGATATCCGGACGCCCCGCGAAATCATCGAGAACCTCATTCGCATCCGGGCCCGCGGCGGCAACATGCTGCTCAACATCGGCCCGCGCCCGGACGGCCGAATCGCTCCGCCCGACGAGGACCTGCTCCGTGAGCTCGGACTGTGGATGATGCTCTACGGCGAGGGCGTCCGCGGCGTGCGACCCTGGCTGGTGACGAATGAAGGAGATATCTGGCTGACCCACCGTCGCTCCGACGGGTCGGTCTATGCCTTTGTCGACCTCGATTACGGCTTGACTGCGCCTGGAGCCCACGCCGGAAGGCGGTTCACTTTAAAATCGGTCAAGGCCACGCCGGAGACGAAGGTCACCCTCCTCAGTCAGGCCGGGGAATGCGAGTGGAACGAAGACGGGGAGGGTCTGCACATCGCCGTCTTTCGGAAGCACACGGTCCAGCTCATTCGGGCGCAAAAAGAGGACGTTTCCACTGAGGACGGGGGAGAACGGACGCCGCTCACCTGGGGACCCGATTGGCCGGTGGCGGTGAGGATTTCCCATGCCGCTCCCGCCTCGATGACGGAAAAATAGGAGGAGAAATGCTCGCTTTTAAGAATGTCGCGCCTGTGGCCGGGGCCGGCATCCTGGTTCTGGTCGCCATCCTTGCCCTGGCCAGGATCTCCGCTTCCCAGACCAAAGTGCAGCGCTACGGCATGGTCATCGGGATCAAGCCGGAGAAGATCGAATATTATAAGAAGCTCCACGCCGCCACCTGGCCGGGCGTCCTGAAGATGATCAAGGAGTGCCATATCCGGAACTATTCGATCTATCTCCGGGAGATCGAGCCGGGGAAGTTCTATCTCTTTAGCTATTTTGAATATACCGGCAAGGACTTTGAGACGGATATGCTCAAAATGGCGGCCGACGCCACCACGCAAGAATGGTGGAAGGAGACCAATCCCTGCCAGATGCCGATTGCGACGCGCGGCGATAAGGAATGGTGGAGCCGGATGGAGGAAGTCTTCCATGCGGATTGAAGCGGGAGGGAAAAAGAAAAACATCCGGAGCGGTGATTTCGCTTGGACCAGCGCCTGAAGCTCGCCATCTCGTGGCCGGACTTGGCCGTAATCTTTATTTATCTTATCGGAATAGTCGGGCTTGGCCTGTGGGCCTGGGAAAGGCGGAAGAGGCGGGGAGCCTCGAGCGCGGCTTATTTTCTGGCTGAAAGCTCGCTCCGCTGGCCGGTCATCGGGCTGGCGCTATTTTCGGCGAATATTTCGACGACGCATCTCGTCAGCCTGGCCCAGGAAGGCTACGTCAACGGCCTGGCTTACGGCAATTTCGAATGGATGGCCGCCTTCCTGCTCATCGTCTTATCGCTTTTTTTCGCGCCGTTCTATATCCGCTCGCGAGTGGCCACCCTGCCGGATTTTCTGGAGAAGCGATACGGTCCTGCCTGTCGTCACTGGCTGGCCGGCCTGTCGATCGTCTCGGCCGTCTTCATCCATATCGGGTTTTCGCTTTACACGGGGGCGGTCGTCCTCAAGGGGCTGTTCGGGATCGACATCGACCTGAGCATCGCCGTCACGGCTGCGCTCACGGGAGCCTACACGATTGTCGGCGGGTTGCTGGCGGTCGTGCTCACCGAATCTGTGCAGACGATCATCCTGATCGGCGGCTCGGCCTGCGTCCTGGTCATCGGGTATATCGCGGTCGGAGGATGGAGCGGCCTGACCGCATCGGTCGAGCCGGTGAAGCTGACGATCCTGCGGACGGCGGCTGAGACGCCCTCCCTTCCCTGGTATTCGGTCTTGCTGGGGTATCCGATTATCGGACTCTGGTACTGGTGTGCCGACCAGACGATCGTGCAGCGGGTCCTCGGCGCGAAGGATGAAAACCACGCCCGGATCGGGCCGCTGTTCACGGGATTCATCAAGATTCTTCCGGTTTTCCTGTTCGTGCTTCCCGGCGTGATCGCCGCGGGCCTGATCCGCCAGGGCAAACTCCCGGGCATAGAGAGCTCGGCGGACACTTATTCGCTGCTCATCAACAATCTCCTTCCGGTCGGGCTGAGGGGCCTGGTGGCGGCGGCGCTGCTGGCGGCGCTGATGAGCAGTGTCTCGGCCGCCCTCAACTCCATCGCCACGCTTTTCAGCCTCGATCTGTACAGACGGTGGCGGCCGGCGGCCTCGGAAAAGCGGTTGATCTTCGTGGGCAGGGTGGTGGCTTTTGTCGCCATGGTCGCCGCGATCCTCTGGTCGCCTCTGATCAGCCATTTTCAGAGCATTTTCCAGGGGATTGTCGCCCTGATCTGCTACATCGCGCCGCCGATTACGGCCGTTTTTGTCTGGGGCGTGTTCTGGAGAAGAGCCTCGGGGGCGGCCGCTTTTGCCACCCTGGCGGTGGGTTCGGTCCTGGGCCTGGTTGTGTTTTTTCTCGATTGGTTCAAGGATAAAACCGGCTGGAGCATCCCCTCGATGATGGCGACGTTTTATCTCTTCTTGATTTGCTCGGCGCTTGTGGTCGGAATCTCGATTTTCAAGCCTCATCGCCATACGCCGGAGAGCGAGAAGCTTGTCTGGTCCAGTCCGGCCGAGGCGCTCCAGGGGACGGGCGCGCGCGGCTGGCGCGATTACCGCGTCCTGGCATTTCTTCTTTTCGCCGCCATGGTCATTCTCTATATCGTCTTCGCTTGAATCGGGGCAATTCGGTGGAAGATAAAGAGGAGGGCATCATCCATCACACCGTCCTTTCATTCCGTTTGGAAGTCGTCGATGGCGGACACATTTCGAAACACCATGCCGCCCATTGGCCCGTCGACAGGAGACCAAAAGAACAAAAATAGCCGCTAATAGCGGCAATCGCGCGCGGCCTCGGCGAAGGCGACGAGGTTTTCGACGGGGGTCTCGAAAAAGTGGTCCGAGGCGGAGCAGATATAGCCGCCCTCATCGCCGACCGTCTCGAAGAGCTTCCGGACCGCCTGCCGGATATCGTCCTTTGTGCCCACGGTGAGAACATTGTGCTGGTCGAGCCCGCCGATCAACGCCAGCCTCCGCCCCGCTTTTTTCTTGAATTCCCAGGGTTCCTGATTTCCGCCGATGCTCGTCGGGGCCAGAGTCTCGGAGGCGTCGGCGCCATTGGCGACGATCATCTCCTCGATCCCGAGCGTCCCGCCGCAAGTGTGATAGACGACTTTGAATCCGAGATCGTGGAGCGCGGCGTGCATTTTCCGGTCGTAGGGCAGGCAGAACTCCCGATGAATTTCCGGTGAGATCAGGGTCGATGAGGCCGAGCCGCCGCCGGTTTCGACGAGATCAAACCGGGCGCCTTTCATCGACTCAATGAAGCGGAGTTTTTTTTCGAGGAGGATGCGGAGGAGCTCGTGAACCCAATCCGGCTTGTCGTATGTGGCCATGATCAGGGCTTGAATATCCATCAGGCAGGCGGCGTGCTGCCAACATCCCGCCTGGTCGCCCCAGACAAACCCGCGCAGGATGCCCGCGTCCCCGACTGCCGCGTATTTTTTCGCGATCGGTGCCAGGTTGAGGCGCGGCACCGGCATGTATTTTTCGATCAGGCGAATGTCCTCGTCGCGCTTGATCATGTATTCCGTGATCCAGGTCGTTTTGCGGTCGCCGGCGGTTTTGTAGGTAAGCCGTCCTTCGGGCGTGTGGATGATATGATGGACGATCCGGTTGTCTGGATCATCGCTCACGGTAAGGGCCTCATCCCGCCAGTCCGATGTGTTGAGTTTCGTATAGTCGGCATTGACGAGCCAGAACTGGTCCATTTCTTCAAAGTATTGGATCTGAGCGTCGAGGCCGACGCGGGCAAACGCCTCGATGTCGGATGCGCCACCCATGTATTTTTCGAGATGATAGGCCTGCCATTGGTGAATCGAAGCGGGCATCCGGTCGGGCTTCTCTTTATTCAGGGCGAGGAGCAGCCGCTCTTTTGAAGTCATCGTCGGGAAATATACCGTGTTCCCCGAGCTTCAGTCAAATGGCGGGAGCAAAAGGGACATGAGATTCGACGACCCGCTTGGTTCATACATAAAAAACGCGAAAGAATAATCTTTTTCTAAGGCGGGAGGGAGGAAAGGGGAGGAGGATTCTCATTATCACGCTCACTCTAATCTTCCCCTGTCCGGGGGAGAGCATGGGGTCCAATTGAATCATGGATATTTCTGGCTCAGCGGTTTTCCGGCTCGGCGTGGACGAGGACGCGGTCGATCCCCGGGATGCTCTCCTTCAGCCGTTCTTCGATCCGCGTCGTCAGGTCGTGGATCTGGACGATGGAGAGATTCTCCTCGAAATGACAATGGAGGGAGAGAGAACGCTTTTCTCCGCGCTTCTGAACGTGAACGTCGTGGCAGCGGCCCGCGCCGGCGATCCCGTCCGTGATCTCCTTGACTTTTTCCACCAGCTCATTTTCCTGGAAAGTCACGTCCTTACCCTCTCCGACCCCCGTCCCCCGGGACTCCATGTGGACATAAACCTGGGCGATTCCCGGCATGTCCTGGCGCAGGTCTTTTTCTATATGGCTGGCCATTTCGTGGGCCTGCTGTAGGGAAAGATGGTCATCCACTTCGAGATGGAGATCGACATAGATCCCGGCCCGGCTTTCGTGGAGGGCGATGTTGTGGACGTGCATTTGGTTGCGGTAGGCGACGGCGCGGATGCGCTTGGCCATCGTTTCGCGTTCCACTTCCCGGGGATCTGTATGAACGACGACATCGGCCCCGGGCGCAATTTCCCGGATGCGGGACTCGATTTTCGTGGCGATGGCGTGGGTCCGTTCCAGGGGGAGATTGCGGTCCACGTCCACGGTCATGTCGACGAAATAGACCGGGCCGGAACGCCGCACGCGAACCCGGCCGACATCGAGGACTCCCTCCACTCCGGCGGCGGCCCGACGGAGTTGCTGGGGGAGGCCGTCGGGCGCCTTATCAAGAAGGACGTCGATGGTTCTCCGGCCGAGCCTGTAGCTGACGAAGAGTACGATGAACGCGACCCCGAGAGCGGCGACGGCGTCGGCCTTCACCAGGACGGTGGAGTGCCGGGGAAAAACATTCTTTCCCAGCCAGACGAGGGCCAACCCGAGGATAACAACCGATGAGCTCCAGACGTCAGTGGAAAAATGGAGGGCGTCCGCTTCGAGGGCCTGGCTGCGGTGCTTCCTGGCCACCGCCATCAATAGGCGAGACCGGCTGACATCGATCCCGATGGAGACTGCCATGACGAGGAACGCCCAGAGGCTGGGGTCGATCTCGACCGTCTTAAACAAAATGCGGTGGACCGCTTCATAGACGATCCAGGCGCAGGTGAGAAAGAGCAACCCGGTCTCGATAAGGGCCGAAAAATTTTCGACCTTCCCGTGTCCGTAGGTATGATCGTAGTCGGCCGGCTTCCCGGAAACCCGGACGGCGAGGTAAGTCACTCCGGCAGCCAAGAGATCAAGGCCGGAATGGGCCGCTTCGGCGAGGATGCCCAGGCTGCCGGTGAGCAACCCGACGACGAGTTTCATCGAGGTGAGAAAAAGGGCTGCGATGACGGAACTCCGGGCGGCGGCCTTTTTCTCTTTATCGGCTGAGGTCACAGGTCTTGTCTCTTCGAGAGGCATCATCCGCTGAGGCCTTTTTTCTCTTTTCCTATATTAGAATATCGACGTTTCGTAATCAAGAAACGGTCGAGCCGGCGAATGCCGTATTCTCGCCCAGGCGCAGATCATCAAAGGCGATGATTTGTCCCTGGCTGTCTTCGCGAGCGAGTTTGGTGAGCGAAGCAATTCCCTGGCGGCAGGAGACGTTCCGGCGCGTGATTTATCAGCTGATAAGAATCGTTAAGTCGTCGCCCGCCGTCCGGGCTGACGAAAGGAGGCAAGGAGGAGTGTCCTGTCACATTTCTTAGGGTTTGGGGAGAGGACCCAATTTGTCAAAAATTAAGAACTGATTCACCGACCGTCAATTCACCTGCCAGCCGCACACCATGCGCAAGGACAACTATCATTATGTCCGCGCCCTGATGCACGGCCTCAAAGCGCTCGACCGCCTGATTGCCAGGGACAGCGCATGGCGGTAAATTCGGGACACCTCGGTCCTCTTTTTTCCTTCTCCAAGCCCTGGGATCTCGGGATGGATTTCTGGGATACGGCCGTAGCCTCGAGTCTTTGATAGAAGAATCAGGGCAAAAAAGCAAAAAACAAAAGGATAAAAGCGGCAAGAAATCTATCCAGCCGAAGTCTCTGTCTCGAAAGCCTTCAGGAAATCATCCTGACAAATAGGCTAAGACGGCATGAATAATGGCCATCATTAACAGGAGAAGCCCCAGGCGGCGGTGCCAGGTGAAATTCACTTTCAGATATCTTTTCCCGCTGCCGACCTGAAAAAGAATCAGCAACAGGTTGATGACGCCCAGAATCAGGACGAAAGAAACCCCGCCGATGGTCATTTCGTTCTCCTCAATGGATTTCTTCCTCAATTTTTATCGTGACCCTGGCCGGTCCGGCGCTGCCGTGGAGGTTGCAATTTGCTTCCGCCTCTATTTCCGTTTCGCCCTCGATATTCAGCTTGACTTCTCGGCTAAAGTCCTCCGCCTCCGGCCGGCTTGATGAAGAAAAATTCCAGCGGCCGACTTCTTTCTTGTTGGCCATGACGACCAGCCGGTTGGTGTGATGCAGGCTGCTGTTTCCCCGGTGAGTGACGTTGATGATGATGGTCACTTCCTCACCGGCTTTAACGGAGGCCGGGGCCTTGATGGAGACGGCTGCCTTGTTGGCCAGGGCCGGTGTCATCGTCAGGCTGAAAATGATCAAGAGACCGAATAATAATCTTTTTTTCATGCCTCCTCCTCTAGAATTGCAAAAAATTTCGGCTGAAGTGATATTATACCCGACTTTCGTTCAGGCCGCATAGATTTTAAGAAGTGTAAATCGAACCCGAAAATCTCAGGGCGGCGATCTGCCTGCGACAAAGGTCGGTTTGAAATTGTCGTCCTTCTTTCACCTGCTCTTTGGATGGTCGGCTCAGCTGACGATTTTTCCGTCGCGCAAGACGACCGTCCGCTGGGCGATTTTGGCCAGAGCCGGGTTGTGAGTGACCAGCAACACGGTCACCCCTCTTTGGGCGTTGAGAATTTTCAGGATTTCTCCGATTTCTTCGCTCCGCTTCGTGTCCAGGTTTCCGGTCGGCTCGTCGGCGAGAAGGATTTCCGGGTCGTTGATGACGGCTCGAGCGATGGCCACCCGTTGCATTTCCCCGCCCGAAAGCTCGGCGGGCCGGTGGTTGAGCCTACGGTCGAGACCGAGCAGGCGGAGGATTTCCATTGGCTTTGAGGCGGCGCCGGGCTTCCGGAAGAACGCGAACGGTAGGACGACGTTTTCGTAAACATTCAATGTTGGGAGAAGATAGAAGCTCTGGAAGATATAACCGAACGTCTGGCGGCGGATTTTCGTCAGCTCTCTCTCCGAAAGTCGCCTTTGCTCGGAAAAAACTGTTTTTCCCCCGACGGCCAAACGGCCCGAGGTCGCGTTATCCAAACAGCCGAGGACGCTGAGGAGGGTCGTTTTCCCGGAGCCCGAGGGGCCGATGAAGGAGATGAATTCTCCCTTCCGGACGTCCAGAGAAATATCGTCGAGGGCCAGGATCAGTTCCCTGCCGCGCCGGTAGGTTTTGGTCAAATTTTCGGCTCTGAGGGCAATCTTGGGTTCAGCCATGCTCATTCTCCTTCGCTTCGGATCGCCTCGAGCGGTCTGACCCGAGAGGCCAGCCAGGCCGGATAGACACCGCTGGCGAGTCCGATTCCCACCACGACCGCAAGCGTGAGTAAGGCGAGCTGGGGGTTGATATGGATCAGGCTTCCTGTCGGCGTGTAAGGCAATAACCGCCGGATGAGCACATCCGTCACCCGGGAGAGGGCGAGAGAGAGGGCGATCCCCACCGTGCCGCCGAGCAGGCAGAGGATCATCGTCTCCGTCCAGATCATCCGAAAAATATCCCCGGGCAGGGCTCCGACACTTTTGATGATGCCGATTTCCTGGAAACGTTCGAAGACGGACATCAGGATGGTATTGGCCACACCCAGCATGGCGATGAGGATGGCGATCAGGGCAATGGAGAAAACCATAATCTTGGCCGTGGAGACAAGGCTCATGATCGTCTGCTTGACTTGAGCCATGGAGACGACCTGGACATCGGGCAGGTCATAGAGCCTGTTTTCAAGCTCTTCGATGTTGGCGTTCTTGTCGACCTTGATGCCCACGGCGGTGACCAGACCTTCCTTTTCGAAAAGCTTTTGAACGGTCCGGAAGGGCAGGAAGATGGTTCCGTCGTCCTGAGTCCCCGACCGAGCCAGGACGCCGACCACCGAAAGTTCGATATTTTTCTCGGGGATGAGCATTTGATCGCCGACCTCGCGTTGCTCAAGCTCGGCGACTTCATAACCGAGGACAGCCTCCCGGCCCTCCGGCGCCGTGAACCAGCCGCCTTGCTTGAACTTGAGGAAAGATTTCATCGCCGGATAGGTGGCCGGGTCGACTCCGAGATAGGCACTGATGCCGCCGCTTTCTCCCTTGTTCGGATCGAAGATCGCGGCCATGAGCATGGGAGTGACGTCTTCGACTTCCGGGTGCCGGAGAATGTCTTCGATGACGGTCTCCTTCATATAGCGGAGGCCGGTTCCTCCTTTGAGCATCAGCGTGGCGGCCTCGTAAGGACAGCCTTTGGCTGTGAGCAGAACTTGAAATCCCATGTTGTCGATGTCTTTGTTGAGTGCCGCCTCGTAACCCCTGTTAAAGCCCAGCAGGCTGACCAGGACCCAGGCGGAAAGTCCGATTCCGAGGACGGTCAGGGAGCTCCGCGTTCTCTTGCGGAGAAGATTTTTATACGCGACCTGATAGACGCTAATTTTTTGGGCCATCGATTCCTCCCTCTGAATAGAAGTATTTTAGGTGCTTGTTCCCGAGTAGGAATTCGTCGACGAGGATGAGATTTTTTTTGGTCGCGCGGAGGGCGGCCCGAAAGTCAAAATCGGCTTGAGGAGCGGGATTCCGGATCGCCGTCACCCGGCTTTCTCCCCGGACTTCGCCGGTCGTAACGACGTAGCTGTAGAAATCTTTGAGGTTCAAGCCGATAAACTGTTGACCGAAGGCCGGGTCGCGCAGCTCCTTGG
>CAZNVB010000026.1:0-7055 GCA_964576265.1 uncultured Eubacteriales bacterium
ACCTTCTTCTCAATGAACTCGCGAAAAGCCTGCCTCAAGGAAGCCTCATCGGTTTGATTCTGCCAGAGTTTTGCTATATGGCCGTAAAACTCCGATAAATCGCTCTTATTAAGGCCGTCACCCAAAAGATAAACCGATTCGTTTATCATCCCCGCCAGAGCTTCTGAGGAGGGGATTTCCTTGCTGCTTGCGGGTACGGGTTCTTTCGGCTTAGCCGCTTCCTTTGCCTCCTCTTTTTCTCCAAGCCCAGCGGCTGAGCGAGTTAGACTCAGAATTTTCCATTTTCCCCCTTCTTTGACTAGGTCAATCTCCACCGGCACCACGCCGCCGGCCTTGGTATGAATCGATCCAATTAATTTGCCGGTATTATTATTAATCGACCTGGATGTCCAGGAGGTCCGGGAAAAATTACCGATGGTTGTGGCTTCAAGAAAATATTGAAACTCATTCAAAGAAGTCGCCGCCTGAAACTCCTTGGCAGTGGAGGTATAAGCCGCTTCAACCTGGCCTTCTCTGAGCAATGCAAAAAATTCATCAGCCGATTTGACCACGCCCTTGGTCGCTTGCAGGGCTACTATGAGAATGACCACGACCACGGCCAAAAAAATAAGAATGCCTATTAACCATTTTTTCATCACATTCCTCCTCAATTAAAGTTACGAAAAAGTCTGTTTTTTCAAAGACTCTCTGGATTGGTTATGATAAGGCACAGCGAAGGCAAAGTCAACCCGCCCTAAAATTAAGATTAGCGCCACTCCTATCAGAAAGCTAATGCTTTTTACTCCAAGGCAAATTAAGC
The DNA here is from genome assembly GCA_964576265.1 of uncultured Eubacteriales bacterium. Classification (GTDB taxonomy): domain Bacteria; phylum Acidobacteriota; class Aminicenantia; order Aminicenantales; family UBA8522; genus CAZNVB01. Next base: position 800 of record CAZNVB010000026.1, read on the forward strand.
TAAGTGGCACTTTATACATTTGCCCAATTAATCAAGGCGACTCCCGGACTGATCACAAGCCGGAGGGAGAAGAGGCGGGTAAAAAAGTCGTCGGGGTCCAGCCGTTCCCATTTTTCTGGTCAGGCGGTAACTCCAGTTGACGTTTTTAAGCCTTGATTCCGGCTTCGGACCGGGGCTTTCCCCCTCTTTCAGGCGAATCCGGCCAGATCCCTGCCAATGGCCCGTTTCTTGAGGCCATTCTCCCGCCATGGGAGTCTATCGGCCTCGACATCCCGAGCGGACAGTCCTCTATCGAGTGCTCTTCCACAATTTCGACCGCTTCCTCACGGAGTTCGAGAGCCGTTTCGAGAAGGAACGCGGCTTCCTCCGACCCATCATCAAGGAGGTGGTCGAACGCCTCCTCGACTGCGGCAACCCGCGTTGCGGGTTCGCCCGGATTCTCTGTCCCGACTGTAGTGCAGAGCATCTCCTGATGTTCTTCTGCCGCACCCGCGGTTTCTATCCCTCTTGCCATGCCAAGAGGTTGGAGGAGTGGGGCGAGTGGATGAGGGGGGAACTTCTCCTCGATGTTCCTCACCGTCAGGTCGTCTTCACCATCCCAAAGATGATCAGGCCCTTCTTCAAGTTCAAGCGGCGCCTCCTCGGGGAGCTCTGCCAGGCGGCCGTCCAGACGCTGCTCAAATACTTCCAGGCCGAAACCGGCGTAGAACTCATGCCCGGTGTGGTGGCCGTCATCCAGTTGTTTAGGAAAGTCTACGAGGTGAACCCCTTGACCTGTCCGAAGTGCGGGGGCCTCATGAAGGTCATCTCCTTCCTCACGGACTATCCCGCGGTGGACAGGATCATCCATCACCTCAATCTGACCTTTGTCGCCGAGAGACCCACGCCTCCATATATCGCCTATCAAAAAGTTCTGACGGCCGCTGAGACCCCGGCTGAATATTCTTCATAATCTTCAGTTTGACCAAAAGGAGAGCTCCGGCTTATTTTCGGCTCTTCCGAGTTCCTCGGCAGCTATTCGACCCTCCAAGAGCAACCCTCGACTTCATTTGACATCTCATGAGCCGCAATTTATGCCCTCTGAGGACGGCCGGAGAAGAAAATTGTCACAGCAAGGCTCGCCCGGCCGGCACAGCCAAAAAGGAAACTCTTATTATTCAAAGTCCCTCACAACGTGCTTCCGCTTACAGAGGGGCTCTTCGACGATTTTGATCACATAGGCGTCCATGACTCCGTTTCCACTCAGATCGAGACCGACAATGACAGGAAAAGTCGTCTCTGTCGAGCAGGTGATCAACCCAAGGGGAATCCTCAGCCTCGTCCAATCCGCTTGAGATTCCGATCGACAACGCAGGCCTCGACTGAATATTCTTTGTGATTTTCTCTTTGAACTGGAGGAGAGGGCTGTCGGATTTCTGGCCCCTTTTGGTTTATGCGCGATTCCCTGGCCCTTTCGGCTGGCTTCAGTTCAACTTAAGCACAATTTGACATCCGCCGACCGCCCGATTTATCATCCGTAACGATGGCATAAGGCGAAGTTAGCGTCATGAATGCTCATAAGTCTGCGCGGCAGAAAATGAGCTTCTTAATAGAGGCTAAACAACTATGGCGGCGAAAATCCGCGTAACCTTAGTTTTGTTTGCTAATTTTTTCTTATTATATTTCTGCTCGACTCTGATGGCGAAGACAGATCGGATTGAGCATTATCCGAACTTCCTCATCATAGTTTTAGATGCCGTTCGTTTTGATTTCACAAGCTTATCCAATCCAAACATCGGCCATACGCCTTTTTTAGCGAAATTAGCGAAAGATGGGAAGATATTTAATTTTTCCTCAACTTACAGTACTTATGATGAGACTCTTCCTTCCCATTTTTCGCTAATGTCGGGATTCATCACGGGATTCCAATCCGCCTGGGATTTAAGGCAAGCCTCTCTCGCCTATCATTTAAAAACATTAGGTTATGAAACATTCGGGATATCAGCGAATCCAAATATATCGCAAAAAACGATGGCCTCCTTCAGCGCTTTCGAAAAATTCGCTAATCTCGGCGAACTGTGGGATTCAATTTCTCCAGAAGAAAAAGATAAAATAGCTGAAACACTGGATAAAAGAATTTTAGCCTATGCCGGAGTGATAAATAATTGGAACCGTTACTGCGTTTTTTGTTCTGGAAATAAAGCCCTAGCATTTTTCAGAGATTATATAAAAAACGGGGGGACGCCTTTTCTGGGATTCATTAATTTGTTCGACGCTCATGATCCATATTATCCCGATGAAAGATTTTATAATATCGATGAAGAGGAAGCTCTTTTTAAGATAAAAGCAGAAGGAGATTTAAGATCTCGCGAACTCCCCGAGGATCAAATTCATCCCGATCTCATCAAAGATGAAACAAAACGACAAATTGTCAAAAATAGGCTGGAAATCGCCAAGGACCGAGCCTGGTGTCTTGCCGATGATTTATCTGCCGATGCCATGGAGATTTATAAAAGAAGATACGCGGCTGAAATACGGGAGTTAGATGATTATCTCAGGCAGATTTTTGAATATTTAGAAAAGCGGGATTTATTATCTTCGACGATAATTTTTCTGACCTCCGACCATGGAGAATCTTTTGGTGAGGAAGGCTTTTTGACGCATTCCCTTAGCAATCAAGGAGATCGCGAATCGACCCACCGGGTGCCCCTGGCTATTTACTTCCCCAAAAAATATAAATTAAAGGGGAAAAATATTTCTGTATTAGCTTCCTTAGCCGATATCGCTCCAACGATCTATGACCTGCTAGGTGTAAACTGGATTCCTCTTGCCAATATGAGTTTCGTGGGGAATTACGGGAAATCTCTGGTGCCTTACATCTTTCAATCTTTTGATTTTAGGCACGATAAAGAAATCAAAATTGAAAAGATTGGGCCTGAAGATCCTAGTGAAATCGAAAAAAGAAAAGCCGAAGCTTTAAAGAGGCTTCGATCACTGGGGTATATCAGGTAATAGATATAAATAGTCCTTCAAGGACAACCGCCGGCTCCAGGGCTCACTCTGCCGCTCGGCCCTCCTGTCTTTGACTTGTTACTTCGAAGCTGTCACCGGGAGCGAGCATATACCCGGAGTGATCGCCGCCATTCAGACCTTCGGAACGAGGAAATTTCTAACACCAAGTGATACAAAAACGAAGGGAATGATCAACGGAAACTCAAAGCTCATCAGGACCGGCGATCCCGCCTGAAATAATGGAATTCATGGCCTCGGAAACCGTCCAATCGAGTTCCCTGACCTGCGATTCCTTGACCATAACCAAGAATCCGCTAGTCGGATTGGGGGCGGTCGGGATGAACACCTTGAGCAATTTCTCTTCCGGTTTTTCTCGATCGGCCACGATCCCGGTAACAAACCCGACGGACCAGAGCCCGGGCCGAAAATGTTCGATCATGACGGCCTTCTTAAACGCCTGCTTCTCGGGAAGGGAGAAGGCTTCAGCGAGCTTTTTTCCCAGAGTGTAGATCGTCTTGATCAGGGGAATGCGCGTGGTCACGCGATCGATCAAACCAAGGGCTTTCCGGCCGAGCCAGTTGCTGGCCGCCAGGCCGAGCAGGTAAAGGAAAACAAGCCCCAGCAGAATTCCCAGCCCGGGAATCCGAAAGCCGATGAATTTCTCGATCATTCCGGTGATTCGGGAGTCGAAGGTGAGGTAGAAAAACCGGATGACCAGATAAGAGAGGCCGAGAGGGATGATCGCCAAAAACCCTCGGAAAATGTGAGTTCTCAGGTGCTTGAAAAATCCCCTCATTTGAACGGCCCTCCCTCCGAGATTGACTCGCCGCCGGAATTTTCCTTCCGCGGCGTGTGCTCCCCTAAGACCGCTACATCTCCGCCCGAAGCGGCTCGATCAAGCGGTCTTGATCAATTCTCTGTCATTGAAGTTTTTTCATCCCTCCCTTGGCGATAAAATAGCCAAAAAGAAACCCGATCACGACCGCCAGCGGCACGAGGATGACCTGCGACATGGCGATCTTCCAGAAGAAGATTCGGAAGACGACCTCCTGAGTGTTCTGGATGAGGACGACGACCAGAAGGATCAGCAGAACCAGGACAATCAAGATTTTTGTTTTCATTTCACTCTCCTCTTTTCCGTTGATTTTATCATAACCGGTGGAGAGAAAGCATCCCCCGCTTCATCGGGCGAAGAAGCCGGCCGTCTTAAAATCGGGCTCTCGTCCGTCGGTTCTTGTTCTGATCCCGGCGGTTTCTTCTCAGCCGAATAACCGACCGGCTCCTACAACCATTTTTTTCTCCTAAAGTAGAAAACCATCCACACTCCGATTCCCAACATCAAGGCCAGGACGGCGAAATACCCCCACCGCCACTCGAGCTCGGGCATGAACCGGAAATTCATCCCGTAGATGCCGGCGATGAAGGTCAGAGGGATGAAAATCGTGGCGATGATGGTCAGAACCTTCATGACCTCGTTCATCCGGTTGCTGATGCTGGACAGGTAGATATCAAGCATGCCCGACAGCATATCGCGGTACGTCTCCACCGTGTCGATGACCTGAATCGTATGATCGTAAACATCGCGGAAGAAGATCCCGGTCGTCTCCTGAATCAACTCGGATTCCGCCCGCTCGAGTCCGCCGATGACCTCACGCAGCGGCCAGACCGATTTCCGGAGATAAATCATCTCCCGCTTCAGGAAGTGAAGAGCCTGAAGAGTCTCCCGTCTCGGATTGCTGACGAGTTCCTCCTCGAGAACTTCCACCCGCTCGCCCAGGTTCTCCAGAATGATGAAATAGTGATCGACGACAGCGTCGATCAAAGAATAGGCCAGATAATCCGGCCCCATTCTCCTGAGCCGTCCTTTGCCCGTCCGAATGCGATCTCTTACGGGATCGAACACATCGCCTCCCCCCTCCTGAAAGGAAATGACGAAATTCGGACCGAGGATCAGGCTGACCTGTTCCGATTGGACCTCTTTCTTCTTGGAATGATAGCTGAGCATCCGGACGACGATGTAGATATAATCTCCCATGTCCTCCATCTTGGGCCTCTGGGCGGTGGTCATGATATCTTCGAGAATCAACGGATGGATGCCGAAATGCTGTCCGATCCGGCCGATGATGTCGGCGTCATGGACCCCATCGACATTGATCCAGGTCACGGTCGAGGTCTCCTTGAAGGGGAAGCATCCCTCGACCGTCTCGGCCGTTTTCTCCTCAAAGGCTTTCTCGTCATAATCGATGACTGTAATTTTGGTCCTTTCCGCCTTTTTCTCACCGATATGGACCAGGCTTCCAGGCGGAAGGCCGGCTTTCCTCGATCTTCGCTGACTGTTTTTTGGCATTTTAAACCCCGTATTTTTTGGCGTAGGCGTCGGCATCGAATTTTCTTCTCAGGCCTGAAGCCGTCATCCTCCGGATCTTGCCGAAGACCTCATGACTCGGCCAAGCCCGGTCGTGCTTGCCGAAACACCAAGCTACGCCCGCAAACCCGTTCGGGTCGCGGCCGTCGAGCTCATACTTGTTATTCAGATAAAGAGCGATCCGGAAGGCCTCTTCCGGCGTCTCTGTCCATTCGAGAATCCTCTTCCCCCAGTACATCCGCATGTAATTGTGCATTTTTCCCGTCAAGACCATCTCTTTCTGAGCCGCGTTCCAGTAGGGATCGTGCGTCCGGCCGGCCTCCAATTCTGCCGGAGAATAGATCGTTTCCCGCCTGTCCTTTTCGTGCTCCCGGAGGGTTTTTTGCGCCCAGGCCGGAAGGCCCTCGAAGCGATCATAAAAAGGATTGTAGAAGACGAAATTCATGCTCAGCTCGCGGCGAACGATGAGCTCCTCGAGAAAGACCGGAACGGCCTTATTCCCGGTTTTTTCGACTTCGAGAGCGACATAAAGAGGCGAGATTTGGCCGAAATGAAGGTAGGGACTCAGGTGCGAGACGGCGTCCTCATTCGGGTCGTTTCTCATCTCAGGATAAAAAGAGAGCTTCGTTGTCAAAAACTCGGCCAGCCGCCTCTTGGCCTCACTCGTCCCTCCTTGATAGCTCTTCACGCGGCCGACCGAACGGTCGATGTCCATCCGGCTGAGCGCTTTTCCGACATCGCTGAGGTTGAAACTTGGAAATTGAAGACCGAGGGAATCTTTTCTCAGCCGGCGGGATTTCAGGAGGACGAGGTACTTCCTCAACTGACGCGCGAGCCTCGGCCGGATCGTCCTGGCCGCATATTCCTCTTTCGGCGAGGCCTGTTCGAGAGGAACAACGA